>NC_022663.1:5452910-5779366 GCF_000157895.3 Mycobacterium kansasii ATCC 12478
CAAGGCTGCGGCCGGCGTCAACAGATGAACTTTTCGAACGGCCTGTTTTGCCCGCGGCCAAGTGCGTGCCCGCGCCAGATTCGGCGGCGGCTCAACCCCCTGTCATGCTCATCCCCGCCGGTGCGGGGATAGAGCGGTGTCGAACAGGCGTCTGTCGCGACAGTACGAAAAGGCGCCAGGTAGCGCCTAGGGCCGATTGTCACCACCGGAGAGGCTTCAAATCCCTTGTGGCTGTGACCATCGTCCTTGCCGGGCGCCGTGCCGGATCTGCCCCGCGGGTCCGGGTGCGCGGCCCCGCCGAGATTGCCGGCGCCCGGCAGTCGGCGTCCGCATCGGGCCAAGCCCGGGACGTGGTGGCGGGTCCCCCGGCGCGCGGGACGTGCCGCCATCAGCTGACTCCTCAGCACCCCGCGCCGGACGGGATACTGGCGAACCCGGCCTTGCGGCGCGACACTGAACGGGTGACGTCAAAGCCGTCGGGCCTGGACCCGGCCGTCACTGAACGGATCGGTCGGCTCCTGCGTGCCCACGGCCTGCGGCGGATGCCCTCGCGGATTCAGGTGCTGGCGGTCCTCGAACCGGTTAACGGCCATCTGTCGGTGGCCGAGATTCATCAGCGGTTGACCGCCTGCCTGTCCGCCGAGACCCAGCCGCCCGACCTGGCCACCGTCTACCGCACCGTGACCACCCTGGTCGACCAGGGGGTGTTGCATGCGTTGACCCTCGATGGGGGGGTAACCACCTACGGGCTGGCCACCGCGCCGCACCACCATGCGGTGTGCACCCGGTGTGGGGCGATCATCGAAGTGCCCGCGCGGCAGCTGAGCTCGGCGCTGGAGCACGCGATGGCGGGCAGCTCGTTCGCGCTGTCGGAGCGGGCCGGTCTGACGCTGCGCGGCCTGTGCCCGGCGTGTCAGGACATCGTGCAGGATCTGGGCGACGCGACCGATCCGCGCCCTCCCCGGAGACGCGATCCTGCGCAGCGCCGGCGCTGACGTCAGCGCAGGTTCAGCAGTGCGTTTTCGACGACCTCGGGCAGCGCCGGGTGAATCCAGTACTGGCCGCGGGCCATTTCGGCTGCGGTGAGTCCGAAGCTCATCGCCTGGATCAGCGGCTGGATGATCGACGACGCCTGGTGGCCCATGATGTGCGCGCCCAGGAGGCGCCCGCTGCCGCGTTCGGCGATCAGCTTGAGGAACCCGGTGGTGTCTTCCATCGCCCAGCCATAACCGACGTCGCCGTAGTCCTGTATTGCGACGCAAACATCGAAACCTCTTGCCACGGCTTCGTTTTCGGTCAATCCCACAGCGGCCAGCTGGGGATCGGTGAACACCGCCGCCGGTACGTAGCGATGGTCGGTAACGGCCATCGACGCGGTATCGTCCCAGTCGCACAGCAGGTTATGTTGCACGACACGGGCTTCGTGGTTGGCAACATGTTTGAGCTGATATGGCGACGAGACGTCACCGAGGGCGAAAACATTACGCGCGGAAGTCCTTTGGTATTCGTCGACTACCACCCGGTCGTCGGCCACGTCGACGCCGGCCCGGTCGGCGTCCAACAGGTCGGCGTTGGACCTCCGGCCGGTCGCCACCAGCAGCAGATCCGCGTCGATGGTGGACCCGTCGTCGAGCGTGAGCGACAGGCCGGTTGCGCCGCTTTCCCCGGCCACGACATTGCGATGGGTGCGCAGTTCCCACTTGGTCGACGCGATGCGGGTGAACCGTTCGCACAGCGTGTCGTCGCAATGCCGCAGCATACAGCCGCCCCGGATCACCAATGTGACGCGAACCCCGAACGCCGAGAATACGTGCGCGAATTCTGCTGCCACGAAACCACTTCCGACGATGACCAGATGCTTCGGCAACTCGGCGATCCGCATGACGGTGTCGCTGGTGTGGTACCTGACGCCGCAGGCCAGGATCGCCGGCGGAATCACCGGCCGCGAGCCGGCCGCGATCACCACCTGATCGGCGGTGAACTCGTCACCACCGTCGGTGCGCAACAGATAGCTCCCGTCGGCCTGGACACCCCCGAATCGGGTATGGGCGGGGTACACGTCGATGTTGCGGGCCGAGCGCCGATACTGCTCGCCGCCCATCGCGATCGGATCGATGCGCCCGAAGACCCGGGAGACGATATCGTCCCAGCGCACCCCGTCGATGTGCGCGTCGACGCCATACCGGTTGGCACCACGGATGGTTTTGGCCACGTCGGCGGCGTAGACGAACATCTTCGTCGGCAGGCACCCGACATTGAGGCAGGTGCCGCCGAAGGTGCCCTGCTCGCAGATCGCCACCCGTTTGTGCGCATAGCGGTCGTCGAGAATGCTGTTGCCCGAACCGGTTCCGATGATCGCCAGGTCGTAGGTTTCCATTGAGGCGCTCACCCTTTCCCCGACGATGCCGAGGCGCCGGTGTCATCCAGTGTGCTGAGGTAGTGGTCCAACCAGTTGTCCAGGTGGCGATAGGCTATCCGGCGCGGCTCCGGCAGCGACAAGAACACGTCGTGTTTGGCGTCCGGCACGGGAATGATGGTGCTGCGGTTGCCGATACAACCCGCCCAGCGGGCGATATGGGTGACGTCGAGCACCGCGTCGCCGCGTTGCAGGGCTGCCGGGTCGGCGTTTCCGCGCACGGTGTGATCGGAACGAAGGATCAGGTTGGGCACACCGACGTCGAGCCCGCGATGTAGCCGTGCCTGGCCGCGACGTGTGGCATGCACCCAGCCCAAGGTGACCGGGAAGCCGCCCACGGGTTTCCACTGCAGGTTGTATTCGAACTCGCCATCATAATCGCGGTGCAGGGTGGTGCCGTATCCGCCCTCACGCCGTGCCCGGACCACCCTCTTGGGCCGCATCCGCGAGATCGCGGCGACCGCAGCCGAGGTGAGGCCCGAACGCAGGATCGCCGGCCCGTGCAGGTCCAGGAAGGGGCTGTTGAGTACCAGGCCACCGACGGCTGCGTGCACTGTCGTGCGGCGCCGGCGCAACCGGTCCAGCCACAGCGAGACGATCAGCCCGCCGGCGGAATGGGCGTACACCAGAATTCGCGCGGTGTCCGTTTGCTCGCCGATGACCCGCAGGGCGTGTTGCAGTTCGGCGTCATAGTGAGCCAGATCGGTGGTGAAGTGCGGGGTCTGGCCGTCCTGGCGGGAGCGGCCGCACTTGCGGAGGTCCAGCGCATAGAAGGCGAAGCCGCGGCGCGCGAAGTGATCGGCCAGTTCGGTGTGGAAGAAGTAGTCGGTATAGCCGTGCACCGCCAGGACGGCGTGATCGGTCCGGACGGGTTCTCCGCGGCGGATCAGCGTTGCGACGACGTCGCCTTCACCGTCGGGGTCCGGTCCCAGTGGAATCGGATACTGCCAATAGCCGGGCAGGACGTCGGGCATCCAGCCAGTCACGGGGCCAGCTTAGAGCGTGGTCGGCGGTCCTGCTGTCGGACGCTCGGTTGACCCGATGCACCAGGGGTCGTCCGGCGCGGGAGTCGGTGACGCCGGCGATGTCGGCGTTCTCGGGTCAGCACGCTTGTAGGACCTGAATCGTCCCCGCTTTCCGGTCCCGGTAGTTAGGATCCGCTTACCGGTCCGGTGAAAGGCGTGACATGCGAGGCATCGTGACATTCGCGGCGTTCGTCGCCGCATATTCTCGGCTTGGCGTTTTCAAGCTTGGTCCCACCGGAGCCGAGGAGGCCATGCGCATCTCCCGCGATGGTGACCGTCCGGCCACGCCGGGACCGCATGAGTTCTTTACCGGCGACGTCACGGTCAAACCGTTGTTCGGGCCGGCGGGCTCCGCGAACGCCTTTGGCGGACAGCTCACCTTCGCCGCAGGTGCCCGCAGCGTGTGGCACACTCATCCGGCCGGCCAGACGCTGATCGTCACCGCCGGCACCGGCTGGATACAGCAATGGGGTGGTGACAGGCAGCAGATCAATCCCGGGGACGTGATCTGGACTCCGGCCGGAGTCAAACACTGGCACGGAGCCACCCCCAGCGGCGAGCTAACCCACATCGCCATTCAAGAGATGGTCGACGGGCGCTTTGTCGACTGGCTGGAGAAGGTAAGCGACGAGCAATATCTGAGCTGATGACGCCGGTAACGCAGGGAAAGTCCGATCGACCCAGCCCGTTGGGCGCGTGCTACCCGAACGCCGTCGACGATGATTGACCGCCAACCTGGTCACTTCTACACTGTCGTCCGGTCCGCTTCGGTCTGCGATCCGGGTCGCCCGCCAACCCGCTCGCCGACCGGCCCCCCGACCCGTCCCCCGACCCGCCCAGGTGAGGATCACCGCTTGTGACTGTGTTCACCGACGTCGAGATCGAATATCTGGCCAGCCAGCGGCTGGGCAGGCTTGCGACGCTCGCCCCCAAAGGATCACCCCAGGTGCGGCCGGTCCGCTTCCAGTACAACGCGGAGCTGGACACCATCGACATCGGTGGCCGCGCGATGGCCGGCAGCCGCAAGCTTCGCAACGTCGAGAACGATCCCCGGGTGTCATTCGTCATCGATGACCTCGCCTCCATCGATCCGTGGCGCCCCCGAGGAATCGAGATTCGCGGGCGGGCCGAGGCCCTACCGGTGGACGGCGCACAGGAGGGGTCCGGCGGTGCCCTGATCCGCATTCATCCCCGGCGGATCGTGGTGTGGGGACTGGATAGCGAATCCCCGGCTCTGCACGCACGCAACGTGACGAAAGACTGACCAGCGTCCACCGCTACGACTCCGCACCGTATTCCTGCGGAACGTTGCGCGCGGAACTAAGTGCGTGCCAATCGTTTTGGCCTCGTGAGCCGGGCGGGTCGACGCATTCATCGGCTGGGTTCGGTCCGAGCGGGATCGGATGCTGCCAATAGCCGGGCAGGACGTCGTTGCTCGTGTCGGTCAGCCGTGCTGGCCGGTGTTGCCGTTGAAGCCGTCCACGCCGGACAGGCCGGCTTTACCGTCGCTGGTGTCCCCACCGCCAGCCGGGCCGCCGTCACCGGCCGTGCCACCGGCACCTCCGGCACCACCCGCACCGCCGGCGCCGCCGGCCCCGGTGCTGCCCGCCTGTCCGATCAGCCATCCTCCGGTTCCGCCCGTGCCACCGAGGCCCGGGGCACCGCCGCCACCGCCGCTGCCACCATTACCGCCACTACCGCCGTTGCCGCCGTCACCGCCGAAGGAGTTGGTGTTCACGTCGCCGGGAATGGCTTCACCGCCGGCACCGCCGGCTCCGCCCCCACCGCCGGCGCCGCCCTCACCGCCGGCGCCGCCGATACCGCCCGCGCCGCCGGCGCCGCCGTTGCCAAACAGCAGCCCGCCCGCGCCGCCGTGACCGCCCAGCCCGCCGGCGCCCCCGGCACCCCCGGTGCCTAGTGCGCTGCCGCCATCACCTCCTGTTCCGCCATCGCCCGCGGTAACGGTGGCATTAGGGCCGATGCTGTTGGCCATGTCGGCCTTGCCGCCGCCGCCACCGGCACCGCCGGGGGCGCCTGCGCCGCCGATGCCGCCGGTACCACCGCGGCCACCGCCCCCGCCGTTGCCGGCCAGCAGACCGCCACGGCCGCCGTCACCGCCGACGCCGCCCGCGCCGCCCGCGCCGCCCGACACGTCAGTGTCATGGCCGTTGCCGCCGTTACCACCGTTGCCCCCGGCCACGCTGCTGGTGGCTTGTGCAAACCCACCCCTGCCGCCGTTGCCGCCCGCACCGCCGGCCGCCTCGGCGTTACCTCCATTGCCGCCACTACCGCTGACGGCGGTGGCACCACCTGTCGAGGCCTCCCCACCCACACCACCGTTGCCGCCATGGGCGCCGTTTCCGCCGTCGCCAGCTGCACCGCCGGTGACGTCGCCGTTACCGAATACGTTCCTCGCTACGCCGCCGTTGCCTCCGTTGCCGCCGGCCACGGTGACACCGCCGGCTTTGCCGTCTTCCCCGGCGCCGCCGGTGAGATTGCTACTGGTATTCATAATCTGATTTGCGCCGTCGCTGCCGGGCGCGGCGGTGCCGAGGGGGGTGGGATTGCTGCCGGCGATGCCAGTGGCGCCGGTGCCACCTTGCCCGCCCGCGCCGCCGTCGCCGAACAGGTAGGCGTTGCCACCGTGGCCCCCTTGCCCGGCGTTGCCGCCGTTGACACCGGCGACGCCAGGCCCGCCGTGCCCGCCGGCCCCACCGTTGCCGAATAGCAGCCCCCCGGTGCCGCCGTTACCACCGACCGCGCCGGCACCCCCAACGCCGCCGGCCCCGCCGTGGCCGATCAGTCCGGCGTTGCCGCCGGCGCCGCCCGCCTGGTTGGGCCCGCCGGCGGCGCCGTTGCCACCGTTGCCGTACAGCAACCCGCCGGGCGCGCCTGCCTGGCCGGGTGCCGATCCATCGGCGCCGTTACCGATGAGCGGACGCCCCAGCAGTGCCTGGGTGGGCGCATTGACGGCGTCCAGCACGGTCTGAAATGGCGACGCGTTGGCGGCCTCGGCCATGGCATACGAGCCCCCGGATGCGGTCAAAGCCCGCACAAACTGGTCGTGGAACGCCGCCGCCTGCGCGCTGATGGCCTGGTATTCCTGGGCGTGCGCACCGAACAGGGCCGCGATGGCCGCCGACACCTCGTCCTGGGCCGCGGCCAGCAATCGTGTTGTCGGAACCGCAGCGGCCGTGTTGGCTGCCATGACCGCCGACCCGACAGCCGCCAGATCTGAAGAGGCCGCCGTTAGAATTTCCGGTGTTGCGATCACAAACAACATCAGGGGCACCTCCCACTGAAAGACCTGACTCCGGCGCTGCATCCAAGCACGATCGGCAAATCAGATCCTATCGATATCACGCAATGGCGTCGGCCGAGTTGGTAAATGCGGCGGATTCGCTCGGGGCGGGCGAAATGGTGCCGCTCCGGGCAATCGGTAGCCGATCGCACTGGTGTGGACACCCACACGCTCGGGATAACCTGGGACCGGCACAGCCAAAGGAAGGACCAATGCCCGGTGTCAGAGCTAACCAGGACCGCCGATGTCGTGTTAGTGGGCGCGGGCATCATGAGCGCCACGCTGGCAGCGTTGTTGAAGCGGCTGGAGCCGGACTGGTCGATCACTGTTGTCGAACGGCTCGATACCGTCGCCGCCGAAAGTAGCAGCCCCTGGAACAACGCCGGCACCGGCCACGCCGCGCTGTGCGAATTGAACTACACGCCAGAGAACTTCGACGGCTCGATCAATGTCAGCAAAGCAGTACGCATTGCCGAGCAATTTCAGGTCACTCGTCAGTTCTGGGCCTACGCCGTGGAAAACGCCATCCTGGGCGATGTCCGCAGCTTCCTCAACCCGGTCCCGCACGTGAGTTTCGTGCACGGCGCGGACCGCGTCGACTACCTCCGGCGCCGGCATGCTGCGCTGGCCAGCAACCCATTGTTTTCCGCAATCGAGCTGATCGATGACCCGGACGAGTTCGTTCGCCGGCTGCCGTTCATGGGCGCCAAACGTGACTTCTCCGAGCCGGTCGCGCTCAACTGGGCCTCCGGCGGAACCGATGTCGACTTCGGTGCGCTGTCTCGCCAGCTTATCGGGTTTTGTGTGCGTAACGGCGCCACTGCGCTGTTCGGTCACGAGGTTCGTCAGCTGTCCCGACAATCAGACGGCAGTTGGACTTTGACCGTCACGAATCGCCGTGCCGGCCAAAAGCACAAGCTGAATGCCAAATTCGTCTTCATCGGGGCCGGCGGCGATGCGCTGCCATTGTTGCAGAAGTCCGGAATCAGAGAGATCAAGGGCTTCGCCGGCTTTCCGATTGGCGGCCGGTTCCTGCGCACCGACAACCCGGTGCTCACGGCCGCGCACCGGGCCAAGGTCTACGGAGTTCCGTCGCCGGGAGCCCCACCGCTGGGAGCGCTGCACCTGGATCTGAGGTTCGTCAACGGCAAGTCATGGCTGGTGTTCGGACCCTACGCCGGCTGGTCGCCAAAGTTCTTGAAGCAGGGCCACTTCAGCGACCTGCCCCGCTCGATCAAGCCGAACAACGTGCTATCCATGCTCGGTGTCGGCTTCACCCAAATGACATTGCTGAATTACTTGGTCAGCCAGCTGCGGCTCTCTGCACCGGACCGAGTCGACGCGCTGCGTGAATTCGCGCCCAGTGCAGTCGATTCCGATTGGAACTTGCTAGTGGCCGGTCAGCGAGTGCAAGTGATCCGGCGTGACAAGCGCAAGGGCGGGGTGCTCGACTTCGGCACCACAATCGTCGGCGACGCCGACGGTAGCATCGTCGGACTGCTCGGCGGCTCGCCCGGCGCCTCGACGGCGGTGCCGATCATGCTCGAGGTGTTGGAGCGGTGCTTTGCTCACCGCTATCAGTCATGGCTGCCCACGCTTAAGGAGATGGTGCCGTCGCTGGGGGCCAGGCTCTCGGCAGAGCCGGCGTTGTACAACGAAGTGTGGTCATGGACTACCAAAGCACTGCAACTGGATATCCCATGACAGAAGCGCTGCGCCGTGTGTGGGCCAAGGACCTTGATGCAGCAGCCCTTTACGAACTGCTGAAGCTGCGGGTGGAGGTTTTCGTGGTCGAACAGGCCTGCCCATATCCCGAGCTGGACGGCCGCGATCTGCTCGCCGAGACACGGCACTTCTGGCTGGAAAACCCTGACGGTGAGGTGATTTGCACATTGCGGCTCATGGAGGAACACGCCGGAGGCGAGAAGACGTTCCGGATCGGCCGGCTATGTACCAGACGTGACGCCCGCGGTCAGGGGCATACCACCCGGCTGCTGCGCGCCGCCTTGGCTGAGGTTGGTGACTACCCATGCCGGATCGACGCGCAGGTCTATCTCGCAGATATGTACGCGCAGCACGGATTTGTACGTGACGGTGAC
This sequence comes from Mycobacterium kansasii ATCC 12478, assembly GCF_000157895.3. Taxonomy (NCBI): domain Bacteria; kingdom Bacillati; phylum Actinomycetota; class Actinomycetes; order Mycobacteriales; family Mycobacteriaceae; genus Mycobacterium; species Mycobacterium kansasii. The sequence goes on from NC_022663.1 coordinate 5,461,752, forward strand.
GATTTCATCGACGACGGTATTCCGCATGTGCCGATGCTGCGGCCCGCATCCGGTCGGACGGCGCACTCATGAAGCCGTATCCGTTCAGCGCGATCGTCGGACATGATCAAATGCGGCTTGCGTTGCTGCTGTGTGCCGTCCGCCCGGAGATCGGTGGGGTGCTTATCCGCGGGGAGAAGGGCACCGCGAAATCGACGGCCGTGCGCGGGCTTGCCGCGTTGCTGTCGATCGTGACCGGAGGTGGTGGTGCCGGGCTGGTCGAAATGCCATTGGGGGCCACCGAGGACCGCGTGGTCGGCTCGCTGGATTTGCAGCGCGTCCTGCGCGAGGGCGAGCACGCCTTTTCGCCGGGGTTGCTGGCCCGGGCTCACGGGGGAGTGCTCTACGTCGACGAAGTCAACTTGTTACACGATCATCTTGTCGACATATTGCTCGACGCCGCGGCGATGGGACGGGTGCACGTCGAACGCGATGGCGTATCGCATTCGCATGACGCCCGTTTCGTCCTGATCGGCACCATGAATCCGGAGGAAGGAGAACTGCGGCCCCAGCTGCTGGACCGGTTCGGTCTCACCGTCGACGTGCAGGCATCGCGGGACGTCGACGTGCGGGTGGAGGTCATCCGTCAGCGAATGGCTTACGAGGCCGATCCGGACACGTTCGCCGAACGGTATGCCAGCGCCGACGCCGCGCTGGCCAACCGGATTGCCGCGGCGCGGGGGAGCGTCGATGATGTCTTGCTGCCGGACAACGAGTTACGGCGCATTGCGGCGTTGTGTGCGGCGTTCGACGTCGACGGTATGCGAGCCGATCTGGTGGTGGCCCGAACGGCAGCCGCTCATGCGGCCTGGCGCGGTGCAGGCGTTGTCGAGGAACAGGATATCCGGGTAGCTGCCGAACTGGCGTTGCCGCATCGGCGCCGTCGAGACCCCTTCGACGATCACGGTCTGGACCGCGACCAGCTGAACGAGGCGCTGGCGCTGGGGGCACCACCCGCGGGTGGGGGAGCCGGTTCCGACCCAGAACCCGAGCCTGACCCGCCGGGCGGTGGTCAGTCCACCAACAACTCTGTGTTCCAATCAAATTCGCATGCAGCACCAACGCCGCCAAAGCCGAGTGCGCCGCCGTCGAACATGTTTCGTACCCGCGCGCTGACCGTTCCGGGGGTTGGCGAGGGAGCCCCCGGCCGACGATCACGGGCCCGCAACGCGTCGGGCAGTGTGGTGGCCGCCGCTGAGGCTGGCGCCCCGGCCGGTCATGGGCTGCATCTGTTCGCCACCCTGTTGGCTGCCGCCGAGCATGCGTCTGGTGCCGGGCCGTTGCGGCCGCAGGCGGACGACGTTCGCCGTGCGGTCCGCGAGGGACGCGAGGGAAACCTGGTGATCTTCGTCGTAGACGCTTCGGGATCGATGGCCGCCCGCGATCGCTTGGCCGCGGTCAGCGGCGCGACCATGTCGCTGCTGCGCGACGCCTATCAGCGGCGCGACAAGGTCGCGGTGATCACGTTCCGCCAGCACGAGGCCGGGTTGTTGCTGCCGCCCACGTCATCGGCGCACATCGCCGGCCGGCGGCTGGCCCGGTTCGACACCGGCGGCAAAACCCCGCTCGCGGAAGGTCTATTGGCCGCGCGCGAGTTGGTCATCCGGGAGAAGGCGCGTGACCTCGCTCGCCGCGCCCTGGTGGTGGTGCTTACCGACGGACGGGCTACTTCCGGGCCAGACCCGTTGGGCCGCAGTCGAATTGCTGCGTCTCGCCTGGCTGCCGAGGGAGTTGCTGCTGTGGTCGTAGACTGTGAAACTTCCTACGTTCGCCTCGGATTGGCCGGGCAGCTGGCTCGGCAGCTGGGTGCACCGGCCGTTCGGCTCGAGCAGCTGCACGCCGAACACTTGACGCGGGCCGTCCGTAACGTGGCTTGAAGCCGGGACTTGAGGCCGGAAAGGTAACCGCTTATGCCGCAGGGAAATCCGACTTACATCCCCGATGATGGTCTGACAACCAGGGCCCGGCGTAACCTGCCGGTGCTGGCGATACATACCGGTGACGGCAAGGGAAAATCAACGGCCGCCTTCGGAATGGCGCTGCGCGCGTGGAATGTCGGGCTCGACGTCGCGGTGTTCCAGTTCGTCAAGAGTGCCAAATGGAAGGTGGGTGAAGAAGCGGCGTTGCATCAGCTCGGTCGGTTGCACGACGAACAAGGGATCGGCGGAGCCGTCGAATGGCACAAGATGGGCGCGGGCTGGTCGTGGACGCGTAAATCGCGCAAGACCGGCAGCGAGGTTGATCACGCCGCCGCGGCGGCGGACGGATGGGCCGAGATCGCACGCCGGCTGGCGGAGGAACGCCACCAGTTTTATGTGCTGGATGAGTTCACCTACCCGTTGAAGTGGGGTTGGCTTGACGTCGACGATGTGGTGGAGGTGTTGCTGGCACGGCCCGGCCACCAACATGTCGTGATCACCGGACGCGACGCACCACCTCGATTGATCGAGGCCGCCGATTTGGTGACCGAGATGACCAAGGTCAAACACCCGATGGACGTCGGCCGTAAGGGTCAGCAGGGCATCGAGTGGTGAAACCGTGACCTCGACACCGGCCCTGGTGATCGCCGCGCCCGCCTCGGGCAGCGGAAAGACCACCGTCGCAACGGGTTTGATGGGGGCTCTATGCCAAGGCGGTCACCGGGTCGCGCCCTTCAAGGTCGGTCCCGACTTCATCGATCCCGGTTACCACACCCTCGCCTCAAGGCGGGTCGGCCGCAACCTGGACCCGGTATTGGTGGGGGAGCAGCTCATCGGCCCGCTCTACGCGCACGGCACCGTCGGCGCCGACATCGCGGTGATCGAAGGTGTGATGGGCCTATTCGACGGGCGTATTGATGAAGCGGTGAGCGGCCCTGCGGCAGGGTCCACCGCGCACGTCGCAGGCTTGCTGGGGGCGCCGGTGGTCCTAGTGGTCGACGCGCGGGGCCAGAGCCACAGCGTTGCCGCACTGTTGCACGGCTTCACCACCTTCGACTCAGCAACCCGGATTGCCGGCGTCATCCTCAACCGGGTCGGGACGGCCAGGCATGAGCATGTGCTGCGACAGGCGTGCGAACAGGCCGGTGTCCCCGTGCTGGGCGCCATCCCCCGCACCGCTGAATTGGAGCTTCCGACAAGGTATCTGGGGCTCGTCACCGCCGTAGAGTATGGTCGCCGGGCCCGGCTGGCAGTCGAGGCGATGACGGCATTGGTCGCTCGGCACATCGATCTGAGCGCAATAGTGGCGGCCGCTGCAAGCCGCGTCGGCGCGCCGCCGTGGGACCCGGTGACCGCCGTCGGTGGGCCAGTGGGCGGGCGCCCGACCGTTGCGATGGCGGCGGGCAAGGCCTTCAGCTTCGCCTACGCCGAACATGCCGAGCTGTTGCGGGCCGTCGGGGCCGATGTCGTCGAGTTCGACCCGCTCACTCAGGCACTGCCGGAAGGGACGAACGCCGTGCTGCTGCCGGGTGGATTCCCGGAGCAATTCGCGGCGGAACTCTCCGCCAATGAGTTGGTCCGCGGCCAGCTCCAACACATGGCGGCCGCGGGCGTCCCGGTTCACGCCGAATGCGCCGGACTGATTTATCTGGTATCCGAACTGGATGGATACCCGATGTGCGGCGTGCTGGCCGGTTCGGCACGCTTTACCCAGCGCCTCACACTGGGATACCGCGACGCAGTCGCGGTCGCCGATTCGCCCCTGTATTCGGTCGGCCGGCGGGTAGCCGGGCACGAATTCCATCGCACCACCGTCACGTTCACCGACAGCTACCAGCCGGCGTGGGTGTATCGAAGCCGCGGGCATGACGACCACCCCCTGCGAGACGGCGTCGTGCATGGCGGTGTGCATGCGTCCTACTTGCATACACACCCGGCCGCGACGCCGGAAGCGGTAGCGCGCTTCGTCGCACATGCCTCCGCCCGGTCGTAGCGGCTCGGCGGTGGTGATCGGCTGCGCCCGTCTCCGCCGGGCTGGCGATCACCACGGTGTTCGACGGTGGTGATCGGCTGCGCCCGTCTCCGCCGGGCTGGCGATCACCACGGTGTTCGACGGTGGTGATCGGCTGCGCCCGTCTCCGCCGGGCTGGCGATCACCACTAAGCTTGGCGGGTGACCGAGAGCCCTTACCTCGTCGGATTGCGAATGGCCGGTAAGAAGGTGGTCGTGGTCGGCGGGGGCAGTGTCGCCCAACGCCGGCTACCCCTTCTCATCTCGAGCGGCGCAGACGTGCACGTGATCACCCGTAGCGCCACCCGCGCCGTCGAGGCGATGGAAGGCATCACGTTGTCGCTGCGTGAATACCGCGACGGTGACCTCGAAGGGGCCTGGTACGCGATAGCGGCCACCGACGACGCGGAGGTGAATGCGACCGTCGTCGCCGAGGCCGACAGCCGGCAGATCTTCTGCGTCCGTGCCGACGTCGCCGTCGAAGGAAGTGCAGTTACCCCGGCGACATTCAGCTATGCGGGGCTGTCGGTGGGCGTGCTGGCCGGCGGCGAGCACCGCCGTTCGGCTGCCATCCGGTCTGCGATCCGAGAGGCGCTGCAGACGGGGCTGATCACCCCCGAAAGCCCGGAAGGCCCCGTAAGCTCCGACGTCGTCCACGGTGGGGTAGCGCTGGTCGGTGGCGGACCCGGCGACCCCGAATTGATCACCGTCCGTGGCCGTCGCCTGCTTGCCCATGCGGATGTCGTGATTGCCGACCGCCTGGCACCACCGGAGTTGCTCGCCGAGCTTCCCCCGCATGTGGAAGTCATCGACGCCGCCAAGATCCCATACGGCCGTGCCATGGCCCAGGACGCAATCCACGCCGCCATGATCGAACGGGCCAAGTCCGGTAGCTTTGTCGTCCGCCTCAAGGGTGGTGACCCCTTCGTGTTCGCCCGGGGCTATGAGGAGGTACTGGCATGCGCCGATGCCGGTATTCCGGTGACTGTGGTGCCTGGTGTGACGAGTGCCATAGCGGTTCCTGCTTCCGCTGGTGTTCCGGTCACGCATCGGGCCACAAATCACGAGTTTGTCGTGGTCAGCGGCCATCTCCCGCCCGGTCACCCCGAATCGTTAGTGAATTGGAATGCTTTGGCAGCACTGTCCGGCACCATCGTTTTGCTGATGGCGGTGGAACGCATCGAACTTTTCGTCGACGCGCTACTGAAAGGCGGCCGACCTGCGAAAACGCCCGTGCTGGTGGTTCAGCAGGGAACAACGCCGGCTCAGCACACGTTGCGGGCTACCCTCGCCGACACGCCGGAAAAGGTCCGCGCAGAGGGGATCCGACCTCCCGCGATCGTCGTCATCGGGGCTGTTGCAGGCCTCGGTGGCGTTCGGGGTTTAAACGATTCTTAAGATTACTGTAAGGTAACCCGTTATGACGGCTCTCAACGACACAGAGCGGGCTGCCCACAATTGGACGTCCGGACGGCAGGAGCGTCCGGCGTCGGCTCGCCCGGCGCGCTCGGCGGAGACCGCCTCGCAGCGCATCACCAGGTATTACCCGACCTGGCTGCCCTCCCGTCGCTTCATCGCCGCTGTCATCGCCATCGGCGGGATGCAGCTCTTGGCGACCATGGACAGCACCGTCGCCATCGTCGCGCTTCCTAAGATCCAGAACGAACTCAGCCTGTCCGACGCCGGCCGTAGCTGGGTGATCACCGCTTACGTGCTGACCTTCGGCGGGCTGATGCTGCTCGGAGGGCGCCTCGGCGACACCATCGGGCGCAAGCGGACCTTCATCGTCGGCGTCGCGCTGTTCACCATCTCCTCGGTGCTGTGCGCGGTCGCCTGGGACGAGGCCACGATGGTCATCGCGCGACTCTCCCAGGGCGTGGGGTCGGCCATCGCCTCACCGACCGGTCTGGCGCTGGTGGCGACCACGTTCCCGAAGGGACCGGCGCGTAACGCCGCCACGGCGGTGTTCGCGGCGATGACGGCGATCGGTTCGGTGATGGGCCTCGTGGTCGGCGGAGCGCTGACCGAGGTTTCGTGGCGGCTGGCGTTCCTGGTGAATGTGCCGATCGGTCTGGTGATGATCTACCTGGCCCGCACCGCACTGCGGGAAACCAACCGTGAGCGGATGAAGCTCGACGCGGCCGGCGCCATGCTGGCCACGCTGGCATGCACCGCTGCCGTCTTCGCCTTCTCGATGGGGCCGGAAAAAGGCTGGATCTCGGTGACCACGATCGGTTCGGGCGCGGTGGCTCTGGCTGCCGTACTCGCGTTCATCGTGGTGGAACGCACCGCCGAAAACCCCGTCGTGCCGTTCCACCTGTTCCGCGACCGCAACCGGCTGGTCACCTTTATTGCGATCTTCCTGGCCGGCGGTGTCATGTTCACGCTGACGGTGAGCATCGGCCTGTACGTGCAGGACATCCTGGGCTACAGCGCGCTGCGCGCCGGTGTCGGCTTCATCCCGTTCGTCATAGCGATGGGTATCGGCCTGGGCATTTCCTCGCAGTTGGTGTCGCGGTTTTCGCCCCGGGTGCTGACGATCGCCGGGGGATATCTTCTAGTTCTGGCCATGCTGTACGGCTGGTTGTTCATGCACCGTGGCGTGGCCTACTTCCCGAACCTGGTAGTGCCCATCGTCGTGGGTGGGGTTGGCATCGGCATGGCGGTTGTGCCGCTGACCCTTTCGGCGATCGCCGGCGTGGGTTTTGACCAGATCGGCCCGGTGTCGGCGATGACTCTGATGCTGCAGAGCCTGGGCGGGCCGCTCGTGCTGGCCGTGATCCAGGCCGTGATCACCTCGCGCACGCTGTACTTGGGCGGTACCACCGGCCCGGTGAAATTCATGAACGACGCTCAGCTGGCCGCGCTCGACCATGGCTACACCTATGGTCTGCTGTGGATCGCCGGAGCGGCCGTCATCGTAGGCGGGGCTGCGGTGTTGATCGGCTACACCCCGGCGCAGGTCGCCCACGCGCAAGAGGTCAAGGAAGCCATCGACGCCGGAGAACTCTGACTCTGCCGGCGGTCAGCGCAGCGGCCACACGAGCTGACGCAGATAACCGTCGGGTTGGTCATCGTCGATGCCGTACTCCGCGGGCCAGCGGCCCGTAGGTAGGTACAAAGTGCCGAACAGCGCATCGACGATGGGGAATTCCGCGGCATAGTTGGTGTTGTAAGCCTGGGGCTGGCGTGCGTGGTGCCAGTGGTGGAACTGCGGGGTGGCAATCAGCCATCGCAGTGGGCCGCACGTCATTCGCAGGTTTGCGTGGATGAAAATGTCCTGAACCGTCAGCAGGATGACGATCGCGCCGAGGCTGACCCGACCGAAGCCGAGCGCGTACAGCGGCACCACCGCGGCCGAGCGGATGGCTATCTGGTCGAGGGGATGCATGTGACCGGCGGCGAGCCAGTCCATCTCGCGAACACTGTGGTGTACGCGGTGGAATCGCCACAGGACCGGAACCTCGTGCATGGCGCGATGTCCCGCGTAGCCGCCCACTGCGGTAATCCCCAGGGCCGCAACGATTTGCACCCAACCCGAAGCCGCGGCAACGTTGCCGCGAAAGGCTGCCGGTACCAGGACCTGCAGGACGGTGCCGACCACCGCCACTGCGCCGACGAGTCCGACCTTGCGCGCGGCTCCATTGACCAGATAGTGCACCACATCGGTGCGCCATCCCCGGCGCAGCACGTGGAGCGGGCGAAGTGCGAACAGCCGCTCGAGCGGGATGAAGATAATCGCCAGGATCGCCAGCTTGACCGCCATTTCACCGCGCATGCTCAGTGCGACCAGTACCAGCGTCGAGGTGACCAACACCAAAGCAATGCCGCCGGGACTAACCCCGCCTGATCCACGAGCCGCAGCGGGTCCCACCGACGCAGAAGTAGCGGTACTCGCGACGAGGTCCGGGCGGTCGGCTACGGCTAATCGCCATCCAATCCTGGCCAGCCTGCCCCACCCAACCAGGACGCCGGCCGACACGATGACAGCGGGCACTCCCAGGATCGGTCGTACGGTGGCGATCGCTATCGCGGTGATCAGAAGCGCCGACTGAAGCGCCAGGCCGGTCACCTTCAGCACTCGCGCACCCTGCAGCAGGCGGATTGCGTGCCAGCCGGCCATGGCCGCGGCCGCGACGAGTATCACCGCAAGCACCGTCGTACCGCGGTCAAGATGCTCATGCCCGCCTTTGGTGACGAAAGCTGCGGCGCCAGCGAGCCCGATCAGTTCGGCCGAGTACAAAATTCCCAATGCCGCCAGCACCGGCCCGTCCCGATACTCGGGTTCAGCCCTGGTCAGCGCCGCGTTCATGCGCGACAAGGTATCTCCTGCAGCTGAAGAATATCTGAGTGTCAGGGCGGGCGGGACGTTCGTGGTGACGCGCCGTGGCCTTCGAAGGGTGGATCGCGTGTCCGGTCTATCCGTCGAGACGCCGAGTCGAGCGTGCGTCGACGGCTTCGAGTGCGAGCACCTGGCGGCCAAGCGGCCCTCGGGGCCGCCCTGAGCTCACAGTCAAAACCGCCACCGCACACTAATGGGTCCGGTCGCCCGGCTGGGTCTGATTGCCGGGCTCCTCCGCGGTCCGCGCCGGCCCGCATCGTCGCCCGGCTAGGTCTGATGGCCGGGCTCCTCACCGGGCCGCGCCGGCCCGCATCGTCGCCCGGCTAGGCTTGCCGCCTGTGATCACCCGGATGTCCCAGCTGTTCCTTCGCACACTGCGTGACGACCCCGCCGACGCCGAAGTGCCCAGCCACAAACTGCTGATCAGAGCCGGATACGTTCGGCCCATCGCGCCGGGACTCTACAGCTGGCTGCCGCTGGGGCTGCGGGTACTGCGCAACATCGAGCGGGTGGTCCGCGAAGAGATGAACGCCATCGGCGGGCAAGAGATCTTGTTTCCCGCGCTGCTGCCACGAGCGCCCTACGAGACCACGAATCGGTGGACCGAATACGGCGACAGCGTTTTCCGGCTGCAGGACCGCCGCGGTAATGACTACTTGCTCGGGCCGACACACGAGGAGCTGTTCACCCTGACGGTGAAGGGCGAATACAACTCCTACAAAGACTTTCCGCTGGTCCTGTATCAAATCCAGAACAAGTACCGCGACGAAGCCCGCCCGCGCGCCGGCATCCTGCGGGTCCGGGAGTTTGTGATGAAGGACTCCTACTCCTTCGACATCGACAGCGCCGGCCTGAAGGCCGCCTACCACGCACACCGGGAGGCCTACCAGCGCATCTTCGAACGTTTGAGGGTGCGCTACGTCATCGTCTCGGCGGTCTCGGGCGCCATGGGCGGCAGCGCATCCGAAGAGTTCCTGGCCGAAAGCCCGGTCGGTGAGGACACGTTCGTACGGTGCCCGGAGTCCGGTTATGCCGCCAACGTCGAAGCCGTCATCACCGCGCGCCCGGAGACCCGACCGATCGATGGACAACCCGAAGCGGTGGTCCACGACACCGGCGACACCCCGACCATCGCCACGCTGGTCGAATGGGCCAACCAGGCCGACCTGGGCCGCACGGTGACCGCCGCCGACACCCTGAAGAACGTCCTGGTCAAAGTCCGCCAACCCGGCAAGGACTGGGAGTTGCTGGCCATTGGAGTGCCCGGCGACCGCGAGGTCGACGACAAGAGGTTGAGCGCGGCCCTGGAACCGGCCGAATACGCCTTGCTCGACGACAACGACTTCGCCAGATACCCGTTCCTGGTCAAGGGTTACATCGGCCCAAAGGCATTGCACGCCAACAATATTCGCTATCTGGTCGACCCGCGCGTGGTCGACGGCAGCAGCTGGATCACCGGGGCGGACGAACCAGGCCGGCATGTCGTCGGCCTGGTTGCGGGTCGTGATTTCACCGCCGACGGCACCATCGAGGCTGCCGAGGTGCGCGAAGGCGATCCCTCTCCGGACGGTGCCGGCTCACTCGTCATGGCGCGTGGTATCGAGATCGGCCACATCTTCCAGCTCGGCCAGAAATACACCGACGCCTTCAGCGCCGACGTGCTCGGCGAAGACGGCAAGCCGGTACGGCTGACCATGGGCTCCTATGGCATCGGGGTGTCGAGGCTGGTCGCGGTCGTCGCCGAACAACATCACGACGAGCTGGGCTTGCGCTGGCCGCCGGCGATCGCGCCGTTCGATGTTCACCTGGTGATCGCCAACAAGGACGCGGAGGCGCGCACCGGAGCCGTCGCGCTGGCCACCGAACTGAATCAGCAAGGGGTCGAGGTGCTGCTCGACGACCGTCAAGCCTCGCCCGGCGTCAAGTTCAAAGATGCCGAACTGCTGGGGATGCCCTGGATCGTCGTCGTGGGACGCGGCTGGGCGGACGGTGTGGTCGAGTTGCGCGACCGATTCAGCGGTCAGACCCGTGAGCTGGCTGCCGGCGCCTCGTTGGCTACCGATATCGCGGCAGTCATCAGCGGTTAGCTATTCGTTGCCGCCCGGGAACGAGGCGGTGATCGGCCAGGCTCCCAGCACCTTGTTCCACCGGGCGGCCATCACCGCGCTCTGGGTCAACGCCGTCGACGCGAACGCCCGGTCATCGGCTGTCTCGGCATGCTCGACAACGGCACGCCACGCCGTCGCGCCGTCGTTCTCCATCCGCGCGGCCAGCCGAGCCGCATCGGCTGCGCTGCCCACGTCATTGGGCAACTGGTAGCCCGGGGCGGCCGCCGGCGCGGTGACCTTGCGGGCGGCCAGCATCGCGATGACGTCGTCGCGACGTTGGCGATGCTGGTTCAACGCCTCCACCACCAAGTCGTTGACGCTGGGCGGCGACAGCGCCGACACGATGCCATACCCATAGATGGTCGCGTGCTCGACGGCGAGGGCGTCGCTCAGCGCCGCGGTGTCGGCATCTTTGCCGGCGGGCGACCGCTTGGGGCTGGCCCCGAAGCTGGGTTCGGACGAGGTCATATGGAGGGGCCGCCGGGCATCAGGGCCACCGTGTAGGACGCCGTACACGAAGCGGCGATGGAGGCGAGCAGACCGGCGCGGTAGCCCGATACCGTGGCAACCAGGCGACTGGCATCCTCGGCCGACTTGCGCAGCGAATCCACCACGTCGGACACCGGCGGTGGCGGGGGCGGGGGTTCGGTGTCCGTGGGGCTGGGGCTGGCGCTCGAGCTACTCGTTTCGCTGGTGGCGGATACCAGCTTGCCCGCAGCTCGGGCGATCTCGGTGGCCAGGGCCCGGGCATGCGCGCCGCGTTGACTGGCCACCACCGTCAGCGCGGCAGCGATCTGCGGCGGATTGCCGATTGCCGCCGCGGCGGCTGACGCCAGCGCGCTGTCGCGTCGGGCCTGCTCCAAGGGCGCCAGGAGCTCATCGACCGCGGGCGGTTTGGGGGTGGACTCGCCGCAGGCGGACACGACCACTCCGAGTGCAGCGAGAGCGGCACCGCCGGCGAGCACACCCCGCCTGTTGACGACGGGTACTGCTCTGGGCACAGCAACATCCTGCCATCACCAACGAGCCCGGCACGACAAGGGAGGACCAAGGTCCGGGGAGGTGAAACCTCAACGACCTGATCACGGCGGTATCGGCGATTCCTGGCGTATCGTTGGTAGCTGGTTCCCTGTGGATCGCCGACGATTGGGCGCCGGCGGGCCGGGGGAAGCACCCTGGCGGCGAAATCCGCCAGATGACCGGACAACTCAAGATGAGGAGCTCGCCGTGACCACCGGGCTACCTTCGCAGACGCAGGTGATCGAGTTACTCGGTGGGGCATTCGCGTGCGCCGGCTACGAGATCGAAGACGTGGTCATCGACACCCGCGCCCACCCACCGCGAATCACGGTGGTCGCCGACGGCGACACCGCACTCGACCTGGACACCATCGCCGCCCTGTCGCGCTCCGCTTCGGCTTTGCTGGACGGCCTGGACGCCATCCGCGACAAGTACGTCCTCGAAGTCAGCTCGCCGGGTGTCGAACGCCCGCTGACCAGCGAAAAGCACTTTCGCCGCGCCCGCGGTCGCAAGATCGAACTCACGTTGGCCGACGGATCGCGGCTGACCGGCCGGGTCGGCGAGCTGACCGGTGACACCCTGGCGCTGGTGATCCGCCAGGGCCGGAACTGGGCGGTGCGCCAGATTCCACTGGCGCAGGTCCTGAAAGCTGTTGTCCAAGTGGAGTTTTCACCGCCGGCCCGAGCCGAGCTCGAATTGGCGACGGCGGCTGGGGCCACTGGTACGGAGGCCGAATCATGAACATCGACATGGCCGCGCTGCATGCGATTGAGGTCGACCGGGGTATCTCGGTCAACGAATTGCTCGAAACCATCAAGTCCGCGCTGCTCAGCGCCTACCGGCACACCCAGGGTCACCAGACCGACGCTCGCATCGAGATCGACCGTAAGAGCGGCGTCGTCCGGGTGATCGCCCGCGAGCTGGACGACGAGGGAAACCTCATCAGCGAATGGGATGACACCCCGGAGGGTTTCGGCCGCATCGCGGCGACGACAGCTCGTCAGGTGATGTTGCAGCGATTCCGCGACGCCGAGAACGAGCGCACATACGGCGAGTTCTCGACCCGGGAGGGCGAGATTGTCGCGGGTGTGATTCAACGCGACAGCAGGGCCAACGCCCGCGGTCTGGTGGTCGTCCGGATGGGAAGCGAGACCAAGGCCTCCGAGGGTGTGATCCCCGCCGCCGAACAGGTCCCCGGCGAAAGTTACGAACATGGCAACCGCCTGCGTTGTTACGTGGTTGGCGTGAGTCGTGGTGCCCGCGAGCCGCTGATCACGTTGTCGCGCACTCACCCCAACCTGGTGCGCAAGCTGTTCTCGTTGGAAGTTCCCGAGATTGCCGACGGGTCGGTGGAGATCGTTGCGGTGGCCCGCGAGGCCGGCCATCGGTCCAAGATCGCGGTGCGCTCGAACGTCCCGGGTCTCAATGCCAAGGGTGCCTGCATCGGGCCGATGGGCCAGCGGGTGCGCAACGTGATGAGCGAACTGTCCGGCGAGAAGATCGACATCATCGACTACGACGAGGATCCCGCGCGCTTCGTGGCCAACGCGTTGTCGCCCGCGAAGGTGGTCTCGGTGTCGGTGATCGACCAGAATGCCCGGGCCGCCCGCGTGGTGGTGCCCGACTTCCAGTTGTCGCTGGCCATCGGTAAGGAGGGGCAGAACGCGCGGCTGGCCGCTCGGCTCACCGGATGGCGCATCGACATCCGCGGCGATTCACCGGCGCACCCGGCGGGTCAGCCTGAGCAGGGTGCCAGCCGCGGAATGGCACACGACCGCTAGCGGTCGGCGTCGGAACCATAACGCCATCCCCGGGTGGTTCTGGCGGCCGGTTCGGTGACGCTAGACTTAGCCGTGATCCAGCGCGAGCCTTCGGTGGCGGCGCACAGATGCTCCGACAGTCCCAGCGGACCGGTGCGGACGTGCGTCGGGTGCCGGAAGCGAGAGTTGGCCGTCGAACTGCTTCGAGTGGTGGCTGAGTCGACCGGGAACGGCAACTACGCCGTGATCGTTGACCCAAGCAGAAGACTGCAGGGGCGGGGTGCATGGCTGCATCCCGAACCGCGGTGCCTACAACAAGCAATTCGGCGGAGGGCTTTCACTAGAGCGCTGCGCATCACCGGTTCACCGGATACATCAGCGGTGGTCGAACACATCAGTGGGTTTTCCACTGAGCAACAGAACAGGCAGCAACGAACATGAGCACACCGTGAAGTCCCGATGACAATGTGTCATAGCTAAACCCGAGGCGCGGCCTACGACTGTCGTCGCCTCATAGACAGGAGATGTAGTGGCAGGTAAGGCCCGCGTACACGAGTTGGCCAAGGAACTCGGTGTTACCAGCAAGGAAGTGCTCGCCCGACTGAGTGAACAGGGCGAATTCGTCAAATCCGCATCGTCGACAGTAGAGGCGCCCGTCGCCCGCCGGCTGCGTGAATCGTTCGGTGGCGCCAAACCGGCCCCCGAACAGGCCCCAGCCAAGGGCCCGGAGAAAGGCCCCGATCGAGCTGCCGCCAAGGCCACAGCGGCCGCGCCCGGCACGGATGGTGGCAAAGCCGCAGACCAGTCCCTTGACCAAGCCCTCGACAAGGCGATTGCCAAGGCGGCCGGCAACGGAGCACCGACGGCCGTCGCACCCGACAGGGCCGCCGACTCGGGCAAGACGGCAACTTCGCCCACCCGAGCCACCCCCCGCCCGTCGGCCGCCACCGCGACTCCCGCGCCTCCGAAGGCGCCGCAACCCGGACAACCGACGACGTCGCTACCGGGCCAACCGCCCAGCCCCCCGGCACCCCACCCCGGCATGGCTCCCGGCGCGCGTCCCGGACCGGCGCCCAAGCCCGGCGTCCGGACCCCGCGCGTCGGCAACAACCCGTTCTCCTCGGCGCAACCGGCCGAACGGCCCATTCCGCGTCCGCCGGCTCCGCGCCCCGGAGCGCCGCGTCCCGGGGCGCCGCGTCCGGGTGCATCGCCCGGCAGCATGCCGCCACGTCCCGGCGGTGCGGCCGGTGGGCCACGCCCGCCGCGCACCGGCGCGCCGCGACCCGGCGGCGGTCGGCCCGGCGGCCCCGGTGGCCGTTCGGACGGCGGCGGGGGTAACTACCGCGGCGGCGGCGCTGGCGTGGGTGCCGCGCCCGGGACCGGATTCCGCGGCCGTCCCGGCGGTGGTGGCGGCGGCCCCGGCGGCGGTGGCCGTCCAGGCCAGCGCGGCGGCGCGGCGGGCGCGTTCGGCCGTCCCGGCGGCGCACCCCGGCGCGGCCGCAAGTCCAAGCGGCAGAAGCGCCAGGAATACGACTCGATGCAGGCCCCGGTTGTCGGCGGCGTGCGGTTGCCGCACGGCAACGGCGAGACGATCCGGCTGGCCCGCGGCGCGTCGCTGTCCGACTTTGCCGAGAAGATCGACGCCAACCCGGCCGCATTGGTCCAGGCGCTGTTCAACCTCGGCGAGATGGTGACCGCCACCCAGTCGGTCGGCGACGAAACGCTCGAGCTGCTGGGCAGCGAGATGAACTACAACGTCCAGGTGGTCAGCCCCGAGGACGAGGACCGCGAGCTGCTGGAATCCTTCGACCTGTCCTACGGAGAGGACACCGGAGACGAGGCCGATCTGCAGACCCGGCCGCCGGTCGTGACCGTGATGGGCCACGTCGACCACGGTAAAACTCGGCTGCTGGACACCATCCGTAAGGCCAACGTCCGTGAGGGCGAGGCCGGCGGCATCACCCAGCACATCGGCGCCTACCAGGTGGGCGTCGACCTCGACGGCAGTGAGCGGCTGATCACCTTCATCGACACCCCGGGTCACGAGGCGTTCACCGCCATGCGTGCCCGTGGTGCCAAAGCCACCGACATCGCCATTCTGGTGGTCGCGGCCGACGACGGCGTGATGCCGCAGACGGTCGAGGCCATCAACCACGCGCAGGCCGCCGACGTGCCGATCGTGGTCGCGGTCAACAAGATCGACAAGGAGGGCGCCGACCCGGCCAAGATCCGGGCCCAGCTCACCGAGTACGGCCTGGTGGCCGAGGACTTCGGCGGCGACACCATGTTCGTCGACATCTCGGCCAAGAACGGCACCAACATCGAACAGCTGTTGGAAGCGGTGCTGCTTACCGCCGACGCCGCACTGGACCTGCGCGCCAACCCCGACATGGAGGCTCAGGGTGTGGCCATCGAGGCACACCTGGACCGCGGTCGCGGGCCGGTCGCCACGGTGTTGGTGCAGCGCGGCACGCTGCGGGTCGGCGACTCGGTGGTCGCCGGCGACGCCTACGGCCGGGTCCGCCGGATGGTCGACGAACACGGCGACGACATCGAAGCGGCATTGCCGTCGCGTCCCGTCCAGGTCATCGGCTTCACCTCGGTGCCCGGGGCCGGTGACAACTTCCTGGTGGTCGACGAAGACCGCATCGCGCGCCAGATCGCCGACCGGCGCAGCGCCCGCAAGCGCAACGCCATGGCGGCGCGCAGCCGTAAGCGGATCAGCCTGGAGGACCTGGACTCGGCGCTGAAGGAAACCAGCCAGCTGAACCTGATCCTCAAGGGCGACAACGCCGGTACCGTCGAGGCGCTGGAAGAGGCCCTGATGGGTATTCAGGTGGACGACGAGGTGGCGCTGCGCGTCATCGACCGCGGCGTCGGCGGCATCACCGAGACCAACGTCAACCTGGCGTCGGCATCCGATGCGATCATCATCGGGTTCAACGTGCGCGCCGAGGGCAAAGCCACCGAGCTGGCCAACCGCGAAGGCGTCGAGATCCGCTACTACTCGGTCATCTATCAGGCGATCGATGAGATCGAGGCGGCGCTGCGCGGCATGCTCAAGCCGATCTACGAAGAGGTCGAGCTGGGTCGTGCCGAGATCCGGGCATTGTTCCGGTCCTCGAAGGTCGGCCTCATCGCCGGCTGCATGATCACCTCGGGTGTGGTGCGACGCAACGCGAAGGCCCGGTTGTTGCGGGACAACATCGTGGTCGCCGAGAACCTCTCGATCCAGTCGCTGCGCCGCGAGAAGGACGACGTGACCGAGGTTCGCGAGGGCTTCGAGTGCGGTTTGACACTGGGCTACTCCGACATCAAGGAAGGCGACGTCATCGAGTCCTACGAGCTGGTTCAAAAGGAACGCTCGTGACCGCCGCCGACGATGCAAAGTGGGCACCGCCCGCTTGCGGGGGACGGAGCGATGCGGTGGGGGTATCACCCGCGTGCGGGGGCGAGGCGGTGCAGTCGTGATGGGCCGCGCGGATGGCTGACCCGGCACGGGCACGCCGACTTGCCAAACGGATCACCACCATCGTCGCGTCGGCGATCGAGTACGAGATCAAGGATCCGGGACTTGCCGGGGTGACCATCACCGACGCCAAGGTGACCGCCGACCTGCACGACGCGACCGTGTACTACACGGTGATGGGTCCGACGCTGGACGACGAGCCGGACTACGCTGCCGCGGCCGCCGCGCTGGACCGGGCCAAGGGTGTGCTGCGCACCAAGGTCGGAGCCGGTACCGGGGTGCGATTCACGCCCACCTTGACGTTCACCCGGGACACCACGTCCGACACCGTGCATCGGATGGAGGAGTTGTTGGCGCGCGCCCGTGCCGCCGACGCTGACTTGGCGCGGGTTCGGCAGGGCGCCAAGCCAGCCGGCGATGCCGACCCGTACCGTGATGGCGGGGCTTCCGGGGAACTTAGCGATCGGATCGAGGCTGGGGACACCGGTGACCACGACCGATCGAGAGACTGAGCTGGCCGAGGTGCCGACTTGCCCGGGGGCGCGTGTCGATGCCCTCGGCGCCGTCGAGATGTTGTCGGCCGCCGCCAGTGTCGCGGTGATTGCCCACGTTCATCCCGACGCGGACGCCATCGGCGCCGGATTGGCGCTGGCGTTGGTGTTGGACAAGTGCGGGAAGCAGGTCGAGGTGAGTTTCGGGGCGCCGGCGACATTGCCGGAGTCGCTGGCGTCGTTGCCCGGGTGCCACTTGCTCGTGAACCCGGATGCGATGCGTCGCGATGTCGATTTGGCCGTGACCGTAGACGTACCGAGTGTCCGGCGGCTCGGCGGGCTGAGTGACCTGGCCGGTCCCGGCCGGGATGTGCTGGTGATCGACCATCACGCTTCCAATGATGCGTTCGGCACCGCGAACTTCATCGACCTGTCGGCAGACTCCACCACGATGATGATCGCCGACCTTCTCGACGCCTGGGGCAAGCCGATCGAGACGGACGTTGCCCAGTGCATCTATGCCGGATTGACGACGGACACAGGTTCGTTTCGGTGGGCAAGTGCGCGTGGCTATCGACTGGCGGCGCGCCTGGTCGAGATCGGCGTAGATAATGCCGCCGTCAGCCGGACCTTGATGGACACCCACCCGTTCGAATGGTTGCCGATGCTGTCGCGGGTGCTGGGTTCGGCGCAGTTGGTGCCCGGGGCGGTGGCTGGCCGGGGGTTGGTCTACGTGGTCGTCGACAACCGCGAATTTCTCCGGGCGCGTCAGGAAGAAGTGGAGAGCATTGTCGACATCGTGCGCACCACCCAGCAGGCCGAAGTTGCGGCGGTGTTGAAGGAGGTCGAACCACGACAGTGGTCGGTGTCGATGCGGGCCAAGCGCGATATGGACCTGACGCCCGTCGCCGCGCGGTTCGGCGGCGGCGGCCACCGGTTGGCGGCCGGCTATTCGACGAGCGGCTCGATCGACGATGTTGTGGCGTCGCTGCTCGCTGCTCTGGGCTAAAGGTCGTTGAGCGGCGCCGGACGGTCTCGTGTTCCTGGCCGAAGGATCGCGGCGCTGGCCCTACCCGCGCTGGGTGTGCTGGCCGCCGAGCCGTTGTACCTGCTCTTCGATACCGCCGTGGTGGGCCGGCTGGGCGCACTGTCGCTGGCGGGGCTTGCGATCGGCAGCCTGGTGCTCGGCTTGGTTGGTTCGCAGGCGACCTTTCTGTCGTATGGCACGACCGCGCGCTCGGCGCGCCACTTCGGTGCCGGCGATCGGGCCGCGGCGGTAGTCGAGGGCGTGCAGGCGACCTGGCTGGCGGCGGGTTTGGGCGTGGCGACCATTGTGGTGGTGGAAGCCGCGGCGGTGCCGCTGGTGTCGGCGATCGCGGGCAGTAGCGCGATCACGGAGGCGGCGCTGCCGTGGCTGCGGATCGCGATCCTGGGGGTGCCGGCGATTCTGGTTTCGCTCGCCGGCAACGGCTGGATGCGTGGGGTGCAGGACACCATGCGGCCGCTGCGCTATGTGGTTGCGGGTTTCGGGCTGTCGGCATTGCTGTGCCCGCTGCTGGTCTACGGCTGGCTGGGCATGCCGCGGCTGGGGTTGTCCGGTTCCGCGGTGGCCAATCTGGTTGGTCAGTGGCTGGCGGCGCTGCTGTTCGGGGGTGCGTTGCTGGCCGAGCGGGTGCTGCTGCGGGTCGATTGGCCGGTGCTGCGCGCACAACTGGTCATGGCGCGTGACCTGATCGTGCGTGGTCTGGCTTTCCAGGCGTGTTTCGTCTCGGCTGCGGCGGTGGCCGCGAGGTTCGGCGCCGCCGCGCTGGCGGCACACCAGGTGGTACTGCAATTGTGGGGTTTCCTTGCCCTGGTTCTCGATTCGCTGGCCATCGCGGCGCAGGCACTGGTCGGCGCTGCCCTGGGTGCCGGTGATGTGTCGCATGCGAAGTCGGTGGCCTGGCGGGTGACGGTGTTTTCGTTGCTGGCGGCGGGCGTGCTCGCCGCCGCGTTAGGGGTAGGGGCCCCGCTGCTGCCCTCGCTGTTCACCCATGACCGATCGGTGCTTGCCGCGATCGCGGTGCCGTGGTGGTTCCTGGTGGCCCAATTACCCTTCGCCGGAATTGTTTTCGCGCTTGACGGGGTGTTGCTGGGGGCGGGTGACGCTGCCTTCATGCGCACCGCCACCGTCGTCAGCGCACTGATCGGCTTTCTGCCGCTGACCTGGTTGTCGTTGGTGTACGGCTGGGGGCTGGCGGGCATCTGGTCGGGCCTGGCCACGTTCGTCGCGCTGCGGCTGCTCTTCGTCGGATGGCGGACGATCAGCGGCCGGTGGGCACTGACGGGGGCGGCCTGACGCGCCGAAATTGCCGTCATGGCTATCGTCGGGTTCCCGCGCGGCGATCTCGACGTCGACCGGCCGATACACTGCGCCGGTGACCCCCCTCCTCCCCGACGCGCGCCGAGCGCGGCACCGGCCGTGGCGGGATTACGCGCTGTTCGTCGTCCTGGTCGGCCCCAATGTGGGGCTGCTGCTGCTCTTCATCTACCGCCCACTGGCCGACAACATCAGGTTGTCGTTCTTCGACTGGAATGTCTCCGACCCCAAAGCCGACTATGTCGGGTTCTCCAACTACGCCGAGTGGTTCGCCCGCGACGACACCCGGCAGATCGTGCTCAACACGGCAGTGTTCACCACCGCCGCGGTGGTGGGCTCGATGGTGCTGGGGCTGGTGCTGGCCATGCTGCTCGATCAACCGTTGCGGGCCCGAAATCTGGTGCGCTCGATGGTATTCGCGCCCTTCGTGATCTCGGGGGCGGCCGTCGGCCTGGCGGCCCAGTTCGTCTTCGATCCGCACTTCGGTCTGGTACAGGACCTGTTGGCGCGCATCGGAGTCAACGTGCCCAACTTTTACCAGGATGCGCACTGGGCGATGTTCATGGTGACCGTCACCTATGTCTGGAAGAACCTCGGATACACCTTCGTCATCTATCTGGCGGCGTTGCAAGGGGTGCGCCGAGATCTATTGGAGGCGGCCGAAATCGATGGCGCCAGCCGGTGGACCACGTTTCGCCGGGTGCTGTTGCCCCAGCTGCGTCCCACCACCTTCTTTTTGTCGATCACCGTGCTGATCAACTCGTTGCAGGTGTTCGACGTGATCAACGTCATGACCCGTGGCGGCCCGCAGGGCACCGGCACCACAACGATGGTCTACCAGGTGTATCTGGAGACGTTCCGCAACTTTCGGGCCGGTTACGGCGCCACCGTCGCCACCATCATGTTCCTGGTTCTGCTGGCCATCACCTATTACCAGGTGCGAGTCATGGATCGGGGGCAGCGGCAGTGACGTCAGCAGGCCGTCGCGCGACCGCGCGCTTGCTCGGTTATGCTGCGATGTCGCTGGTCGTCGTATTGATCGCCGGGCCGCTGGTGTTCGTGTTTTTCACCTCATTCAAGGACCAGCCTGACATCTATTCGCAGCCCACGACCTGGTGGCCGCCGCGCTGGCATCCGCAGAATTACCGAACGGCGACCGAGCAGATTCCGTTCTGGACCTTCCTGCGCAACTCGGTCGTCATCACGTCGGCGCTGGCGGTGGTGAAGTTCATGCTCGGCGTGCTCAGCGCGTTCGGCTTGGTGTTCGTGCGGTTTCCGGGCAAGAATGTGGTGTTCCTGGTGATTATCGCCGCGCTGATGGTGCCCAACCAGATCACGGTGATTTCCAACTATGCGCTGATCTCACAACTGGGTATGCGCAACACTTTTCCCGGCATCATCTTGCCGCTGGCCGGTGTCGCTTTCGGAACATTCCTGATGCGCAACCACTTTCTGTCGCTGCCCCCCGAGATCATCGAAGCGGCCAGAATGGATGGGGCGCGCTGGTGGCAACTTCTCATGCGGGTGGTGTTGCCGATGTCGGGGCCCACCATGGTGGCCTTCGGCATCATTACTGTGGTCAATGAATGGAATGAGTACCTGTGGCCGTTCCTGATGTCTGACGACGAATCGGTGGCGCCCCTGCCGGTGGGGCTGACGTTCCTCCAACAGGCCGAGGGCATCACCAACTGGGGTCCGGTGATGGCGGTGACCCTGCTGGCGATGTTGCCGATCTTGCTGATTTTCATTGTCCTGCAACGCCAAATGATCAAGGGTCTGACGTCAGGTGCGGTCAAGGGTTAGGGTGCCATGAATCCGGTAAGCCGCCGACGGTTCCTCGCGCTGGCAAGTGCCGCTGCCGCGGGAGCGACGGCCGGGTGTGCGGGGATGGGCGGCAGTGGCGGGGTGAAATCGGGCTCCGGTCCAATCACCTTCTGGTCCTGTCATCCCGGCACATCCACCGCGGTGGAGAGGGAGTTGATCAATCGCTTTCAGCGCCGCTTTCCGGACTTGCCGGTCAAGCTGATCGACGCCGGCAAGGACTACGAGGAAGTCGTGCAGAAGTTCAACGCGGCGCTGATCGGAACCGATGTGCCCGACGTCGTGTTGTTGGACGACATCTGGTGGTTCCATTTCGCCCTCAGTGGTGTCATCACCCCGCTGGAAGACCTGTTCGACGAAGTCGGGTTGGACACAAGCGATTACGTCGACTCACTGTTGGCCGACTACGAGTTCAACGGCCGACACTATGCCTTGCCGTATGCCCGCTCGACACCGCTGTTCTATTACAACAAGGCGGTATGGGACCGTGTCGGCCTGCCGGACCGCGGGCCGCAAACCTGGCAAGAATTCGACGAGTGGGGTCCCCAGCTGCAGCGCGCCGTCACCGCTGGCAACTGGGCACACGGCTGGGCCAACGACACGCTCATCTCCTGGACGTTCCAGGGGCCGAACTGGACATTCGGCGGCGCCTACTCTGACGAGTGGACGCTGAAGTTCACCGACCCGGCCACCATCGCGGCCGGCAACTATTACCGGGATTCTATCCATCGCAAGGGGTATGCGGCGATCGCCAACGATATCAACAACGAGTTCGCCACCGGCATCGTGGCCTCGGCCCTGGCATCGACCGGCGCCTTAGTCGGCATCACCGCAGCTGCCCGCTTCAATTTCGGAGTGTCGCCACTGCCCACCGGCCCGGGTGGAGCGCCCGGCTGCCCGACCGGCGGGGCAGGGCTGGCGATTCCCACCAAGCTATCCCACGAACGAAAAGTCAACGCGCTCAAGTTCATCGCATTCATCACCAATGCGGCCAACACCGCGTATTTCAGTCAGCGCACCGGCTATCTGCCCGTCCGAAAGTCCGCCGTCGACGACACGAGCGAGCAGCAATACCTGGCGGCAAACCCCCGCGCGCGAGTGGCGCTGGACCAGCTTCCACACACCCGCCCGCAAGATTACGCGCGCGTTTTCCTGCCCGGCGGTAACCGCATCATCTCGACCGGCCTGGAATCCATTGGGCTGAAAGGAGCCGACGTCACGTCAACCTTCGCCGACATCAACCGGCAACTGAAAATCATCCTCGACCGGCAAATCAAGCGAAAGCTACCCGGTCATGGCTGACATTCGGTATTCCGCAGTGACCCATCGCTATCCCGGCGCCGACGTGCCAGCCGTCGTCAACCTGGACCTCGATATTGCCGACGGCGAATTTCTGGTCCTCGTCGGCCCTTCCGGTTGCGGCAAGTCCACGGTCCTTCGGCTCCTGGCCGGGCTGGAATCGGTCGAAAGCGGCCAGATCACTATCGGTGGTGTGGACGTGACGCATCTGCCGCCACGGGAACGCGACGTAGCGATGGTCTTCCAGAACTATGCGCTGTACCCGAACATGACCGTGGCTGCCAACATGGGGTTTGCCCTGCGAAACGGCGGGATGTCGCGCGCAGCCACTCGGCAGCGAGTGCTCGAGGTCGCAGACATGCTGGAATTGACTGAGCTGCTTGATCGTAAGCCGTCGAAGCTCTCCGGTGGGCAGCGTCAACGGGTGGCGATGGGACGGGCGATCGTGCGCCGGCCGCGGGTGTTCTGCATGGACGAACCGCTGTCGAATCTGGATGCCAAATTGCGGGTAAGCACCAGGTCGCAGATCTCCGGGCTGCAGCGTCAGCTGGGCACCACCACCGTCTACGTCACCCATGACCAGGTGGAGGCGATGACCATGGGTGATCGGGTTGCCGTGCTCAAAGACGGTGTGCTGCAACAGGTCGACGGCCCGCGCACGCTGTATGACGACCCGGTCAACACGTTCGTGGCAACGTTCATCGGGGCCCCGGCAATGAACCTCATCGAGGCCACCGTGAACAATGGTGCCCTGGCATCGCCGGAGCTGACGATTCCGGTTCCACGCGGGGCGGTCGGGCAGGTGCTGGTCGGCATCCGGCCGGAGTCCTGGGATGTAGTGCCGGCCGGGACTGCGGGATCGTTGAGTGTTCGGGCCGAGTTGGTGGAGGAGTTGGGGTTCGAATCCTTTGTGTATGCAAGCCCTCTCGAGCAGGCGGGCTGGGCGTTACGTGCGCCGCGGATCGTGGTCCGCACCGACCGCCACACCGCGGTCGGGGTAGACGACACGCTGGGGATTCTGCCGCACCCGGAAGAGGTGTGCTTCTTCGACAGCCGGACCGGGACCCGTATCCGCTGAGGATCGACTGCCTTACCGACGTCAGGTGGTCCTCATTGGGCCCGTTTCCAGAGGCGAATACGTTGTGCCCCTTGCGGTATTCCCTTCTTGAACGCCGGCTGGTAGCCACGACACTGCAACCACGCACACGACACGCCGATGGCGGTCGTAGTGGTTTCAGTCTCGATGAACGAGAACCCCGGTGGTACCCCCACATGACTGGGCAACGGTGGTTCCGAAGCCGAAACCGCAATTCAACCGATCGCGGTCCCAGCGGAACCCCCGATACGAGCCGATTCGGCTCCTAGCGCACCTGGGAGCGTCCGCGTTGCAGCACGGCCTCCCGATTTGCGGCGATGTCGTCACCGCTGGTGCGAAATTGCCTGGCGGCCATGGCTTCCAGCCACAGTCCGGCACTGGTGTGGGAGTCGTCGATGCGGTGGTAGGACGCCAGCAGTGCGCGCACCGCGTTCTGGTTGTTGCCGACGATGGACGCCGCGACGCGGCGGGCGGTGGGCAGCAGTTCGTCGTGCGGCACGACCTCGGTAACCAGGCCGGCCCGCAGCGCGTCGGCGGCGGAGAGGTAGTCGCCGGTGAGGCTCATCCGGCGGGCCATACCCACACCAACCTTCTGCGGCAGCCGCACACTGAGCCCCCAGGTCGGCAGCAGACCCACCCGGGCATGGGTGTCGGCGAAGCGGGCGTGCTCCGAGGCGATCAGGATGTCGCAGTACAGCGCCAGTTCGAGTCCGCCGGTCACCGCAGCTCCGTTGATGGCGCCGATCACCGGCTTGGCCATGGCCGGCCAGCGCGGTGAGATGTCCGGCAATGCCGATTGGCCGCCCAGCTCCTTGAGGTCCAGTCCCGCGCAGAACACCGGATCGGCACCCGTGAGGACGATGACGTCGACGTCCTCGTCGGCGTCGGCTTCGGACAGAGCCCCGAAGAAGCGATCCCGCAGTGCCGCCGATAGCGCATTGCGGGACTGGGGGCGGTTAAGGGTCAAGGTGCGGATCCGCTCGTCGGTGTGGATCAGCAGGATGTCGTCGGTCATAAGGCAACCGTAGCCAGTGGCGGACGCTGCCGACGGGCTGTACCGCCGCACCCGTGAATGGCCGGGAATGGCTGGGCAATGTACGTCCGATGAACAATTGTCAACCGGCTTGGACGTTCGGTCCGAAGGCAGCTACGCTTCGCTTCAACTGATTAACAAGTGCAAGTAACAACTGTTGTGTACGCAACAGTGTGACTTTGCTCACTGTGTGGGATGGGCGGTGGACCAAGCGCCAACACCGATGCCGCCACGTCCTCACTAAGGAGACGACGCGAATGGATTATGGCGGCTTACCACCGGAAGTCAACTCTGCGCGAATGTATACCGGCCCGGGGTCGATGTCGATGACAGCTGCGGCATCGGCTTGGAGCGCGCTGGCAGCCGAATTGGATTCCGCGGCAGCCGGTTATGAAACGCTGGTCGACCAGCTGGCCGGGGAAGGGTGGTTGGGCCCGGCATCGACGGCGATGGCCGCCGCCGTCGCTCCCTATGTTGTCTGGATGCGGGCCACCGCCGCGCAAGCCGAGCAGACGGCCATGCAGGCGAGAGCCGCGGCGGCCGCCTACGAGAACGCCGTTGCCGCGATGGTGCCACCGCCGGCGATCCTGGCCAACCGTCTGCAGTTGGCCGAGTTGATGCAGTCGAACGTCTACGGTCAGAACACCTCGGCGATCGCGGCTTTGGAAGCCCAGTACGGCCAGATGTGGGCTCAGGACGCCACCGCCATGTACGAGTACGCCGCCGCTACCGGGTCCGCCACGACCCTGACCCCGTTCAACCAGCCGCCGCACATCGTCAACCCCGCCGGCGCATCCGGCCAAACCGCTGCGGTCACTCACGCCGCTGCCACCTCGGCCGGCGCCAGCCAGTCAGCCCTTGCCCGTCTCATTTCGGGGATTCCCACCATGTTGCAAGGGCTCGCCACGCCGGTTGCTTCGGCGGTGTCGAGTTCACCGCTGGCGTGGCTGTGGCAGATCCTGTTCGGAACGTCCACATTTCCCACGTCGATTGCGGCGTTGCTGACCGACTTACAGCCATACGCCAGCTTCCTCTACAACACCGAGGGCTTGCCCTATTTCAGCATCGGCATGGCGAACAACTTTGTTCAGTCGAGCAAGACTTTGGGGTTGCTCGGCGGCACGGCCGCCGCAGCCGCCGGCGGCGCCGCGCAGGGCGGTTTAGCGGGTTTGGGGAGCCTGGTGGGCGGCGGCGGGCCGGTGTCGGCCGGTTTGGGCCATGCCGGGTCGATCGGCCGGTTGTCGGTGCCGCCCTCGTGGGCGCAGGCCCTGCCGGACGTCGAGTCCATCCCGGCACGGATGCCGGTCGAGACGTTCAAATTCGCGCCCGACGCTGCGGGTTCCGGAAACCTGTTGGGCGGCATGCCGCTTGGGGGGCCGATGGGGCACGGCGCGACCGGTTCCGGTCCGCGATACGGTGTCCGCCCCACCGTCATGGCGCGTCCGCCGTTCGCCGGATAACAACCGATGGCTACCGATACAGCACCGAGCGGCCGAAAACCTGGCCCGCGGGTCAACGCCGGCGCCGTGGCGATTCTGCGGCTGCGGGTCTTGCCCGCGGGTGACGATCCGCAGTCACGGAGACGCCGATGATGTGCGGCGACTACGGGGCGCTGCCCCCGGAGATCAATTCCGCGCGGATGTATGCCGGTCCAGGTTCAGGATCCATGCTGGCAGCAGCCGCGGCTTGGGATGCGCTGGCAGGCGAGCTGGGCGCGATGGCGTCGGGCTACTCGTCGGTGATCTCCGAGTTGACCGACGCGGCATGGATCGGTCCGGCGGCGGCTTCGATGATGGCCGCTGCCGCCCCGTATGTGACATGGCTCAGCGCCACCGCAATCCAGGCGGAACACACCGCCAGCCAGGCCCGGGTGGCCGCCGCCGCCTACGAAACGGCCTTCGCGATGACGGTGCCCCCGCCAGCGGTTACCGCCAACCGCGTCTTGCTGATGACGCTCGTCGCCACGAACTTCTTCGGGCAGAACACCCCGGCGATCGCGGCCACCGAATCCGAATACGCCGAGATGTGGGCCCAAGACGCTGCCGCGATGTACGGCTATGCCGGCTCGTCGGCAACCGCCACAGTGCTGGCCCCGTTTAACCCTCCGCCGACGACAACCGACCTAACCGGATCACTTCGGCAAACAGCCGCGGTGGCGGAAGTCGCTGCGGCATCTGCGGGTACGGCAATAACGGCAAAGATTTGGGGGCTCGCCTCCACTCCGGCGATATCGCACGCGCTGGCACGACTGTCGTCCAACACGTGGTTCCCGGGATACGCGGCATTCGCACATTGGCTCGAGGCGCTGTTGCCCGAGATCACCCCCGCGGAACGGACCGCGCTGGTCCGGCTGGCCGGCTTGAGCTATTTCGGGATGGGAATGGGGCAGTTCATTGCCTCGATCGCACAGCAAACGATACCGGGGAGCCCGGGCGGGGCCGGCGATTCAGGGTCGTCGGTTCTGGACAGCTGGGGTCCGAAACTTCGGTTCGGGGCGCCGCCGGGTGCCGGCGCAGGTGGGGCGGCAGCGGTGCCCGAACAGTATTGGGAACGCCTCGACCGTCTGGCCAGACCGGTATCGGCGGTGATGGGCAAGGCCGGCTCGATCGGCTCCTTGTCGACACCGAGCAGCTGGGACGCCAGCGTTCGGGTGCTGCACGCGCCCCTGGATCAGGAGTTCGACATGATCGGCTCCCTGGCGAACGCGAAGGCGAATGCCTACCTGCAGGGCATGCCGATGACAGCGGCCGGCAAGCACGCCGCGGCTGACCAGCGATACGGATTCCGGTATCGAGTGATGCAGCGCTCACCGTCTGCTGGGTAGCGCGGATACCGCGCCCTATCGTTGAGACATGTGCCGGAACATCACCGAACTGCGCGGCCTGGAACCCCCGGCCACGGCGGCCGAGATCGCGGCCGCCGCCCGTCAGTATGTGCGCAAGGTCAGCGGCATCACCCGCCCGTCAGCGGCCAATGCCGAAGTGTTCGAAGCCGCGGTTGCGGAAGTGGCGGCGACGACGACGCGGTTGCTGGCCGCGCTGCCAGGGCGGCGTCAGCCACCCAAGAGTCTGCCGCCGCTGCGCCGGCCCGAAGTGTTGGCCCGCGTGGCGAGATCCCAGTGACGCCTGCGCTGAAGGAATGGAGTGCGGCCGTGCACGCGCTGCTGGACGGCCGGCAAACCGTGCTGTTGCGCAAGGGCGGCATCGGGGAGAAGCGGTTCGAGGTGGCGGCCGGAGAGTTCTTGTTGTTCCCGACGGTCGCGCACAGCCACGCGCAGCGGGTTCGTCCCGAGCATCGCGACTTGTTGCCGGCCGCGGCCGCCGACAGCACCGACGAGCGACTGGTGGTGCGGGCTGCGGCGAAAGTCGTTGCAGCACTTCAGGTTAACCGGCCAGAGGGGCTGGACGACATTCAGGATCTGCATATCTGGACCGCCGCGTCGATCCGCGCGGACCGGCTCGACTTCCGGCCCAAGCACAAGCTGGCCGTCCTGGTGGTGTCCGCGATCCCGCTCACCGAGCCCGTGCAGGTCACCCGCATCCCCGAGTACGCCGGTTGCACCAGCTGGGTTCAGCTGCCGATTGCGGCGAGTCTGGCGACGCCGGTGCATGACGACGCGGCGCTAGCCGAGGTCGCCGCCAGGGTTCGCGACGCGGTCGGCTGACGGGCCGGTGGGAAGCAGCAGCCGGGAATTGCCGAAATGCACCGAGTGGGTGGCGGGCTTGGTCTGCTGGCCGGTTAGTGCCGGTTCTCCGGTGCCCAGGTTGGCTGCGTAGCGCGGAAACCAACTACCGGCGATCAGGACGCGGATACGGGAGCCGGCTTTGAACCGGTGGGCGACGGCGTCGAGTTCGATGCGGACCGTCTCCGGCGCGTCCCCGAGCCGACGGTAGCCGTCGCTGACATTGCGTGATCGGCCCTTGGTGTCGACCTCGCTGACCCGGACGAACACGTCGACGTTGGGGTTGTCCGAGGAGTGCGTCAGTTCGACGACGGGGTTTCCGTAGATGTACAGATCGCGCGTAAGTGAAGCGCCGGTCAAGCACAGCACGTCGTTGCGCCGCGCGAGCCGGCTGTCGTTGCGGTAGCCGCCCTTCGACAGCAGCGGTCCGCCCGTGATGGGGGTCGGGTCGGTGGGATCGAAGCGGAAAGTCGCCGGTGGCGCGCCGGCCGGCGGCGCCGTCTCGTCGAGGCGGCCGTTCGGCTGCAGGTACAGCACCCGTTCGGTGGTGGCCGGCGGCCACTGGGGCAGGGAGCGCCAGCCGTGGCGGTTCACGAAGACCCGGACGGCAGCCGCGCGGCGCGGGGCGGGCGCGTTGCCAACGTGGGCGTCCAGCCAGTCCAACGACTCCCGAGCGCAGGTGGCCAGCCCTTTACTCATTGTCTGGGTATGGGTCCACGGACCGACTGTCAGCGCCACCTCTACGCCTCGGTCGCGCAGCTGCTGATACTGGTGCAGCGTCTGGTCCAGGAAGATGTCCTGCCAGCCGGTCAGCAGCAGGACCGGAACCTCAACGCGGTCCAACGCGGCGGGATAACGCCGTGATTCCCAGAAGGGGTGATCGTGGTCGGCGTTTTGTACCCAGGATTCGAACCAGGGTGCGCCCTCGCCGAGCAGTGTCCGGGCCGCCGAGTTCATCGGCATCCCAGAGATGGCACGTTTCACCTTGCGCGGCGCCCGTAGCTGGCGGATCGCGCCTCGCAGCGGCCCCGATTCTTCTTGACGCGAAACCAGATAACTCCAGCCCAAGAAGTCGTTGACGGCAAACGATCCGGTGCCCCACACCGAGGCCCGGAAATCGTGTGGCCCCACGGTGATGACGGCCGCGGCCAGCTCCGGCGGCGGATCGTGCAGCAGCGCCCACTGAGTGAAACCCAAGTATGAGAGGCCGACGGTTCCGAACCGGCCGGTGAACCACGGTTGGCGCCGCAACCACTCGACGGTGTCGGCACCGTCGGCCGCTTCGTTGGCCATCGGTTCGAATTCGCCGGCCGACCCGAAAGTTCCGCGCACGCTTTGCAACACCACGTGATAGCCGCGCGCGGCATAGAGCCCGGCGAACACCAAAGAAAACGGGAAGCCCCGCCCGTAGGGGCCGCGGACCAGCAGGGTACCGACGGGTTCGGACGTAGCGGGCGCGTAGTGGTCGGCGACCAGGTGAATCCCGTCGCGCATCGGGACGTGCACCCGGCTCACGGTGTAGCGCGTGGTCGCGCGGGGCAGACGCAGCAGCGCGCCAACCGCTCCCGGGACGGCGCGGCCGGCTCGCCTGCTCGGGCCGCGCTGCTCGGACCGTGGCGAGGTGGCGCTCACTGTGCGCGGCCTAGAACTTGTAATACGGAGCCAGATCGTTGGCCCGTTGCAGGTTGGTGGAGGGGCAGTCGACGTCGGGCTCGGAGTAGACCGTCGAGTAGAACAGCGACTGCTGGATCACCCCATAGCTCGTTTTGAACGTCACCATGCACGAGGAGTACCAGAAGCTGTTGTGGTAGGTCGGCTTGAGCACCCAATACTGCGCGGCGCGGTGGCCGGCGATGGTGGTCTCGATGGCGTCCGCCGGCAGAGTCTGGGCGTAGCTGCGCCAGGTGATGGGCTCGACGGCCAGCTGATAGTTGCCCGCGTCGTAGTGGCACCGCAACCCCTCCTCGGCTTCCGGCGGTGTGTAGGCGAGGCCGAGGCGCTGGACTGCGTCGAAGGGAATGTCGTTGCACGGGTCGAACGGGCTCGGATCGGTGGTCGCCACGATGGGGCTCTTCATGGTGGTCGACATCGGTTCTGCAGTTGACCGCAACTCGACACTGCCGTCGGCCGGCGACGCCGAGGCGCCATGCCAGCCCACGGTCCCCGCTACGGCAGCTGTGACCAGCGCACCGAGCGCTCCGGCCAGACGCACCTTGGCGAACACGACACCCCCTGCCTTTGGCGGTCCCTTTGCCGGGAGTGTACAAGTCGCCTCCGCGCCGTCACAGAGGTTCGCTGAGTTGTGCACCCATGAGGCGCTTGGCATGCTGGGGTCTCCACATGGCATCAGGAGGTTGGGATGTTTCAGCTCAGCCCGGAGGAGTGGATGTCCTCGGCGGTGCACGTGACCGGTCAGGGTGAGGGGTTGGCGACCGCGCATTTGACGTCCGACTATCGGCTTCAGTCGGCGCAGGTGGGCTGGCAAGGCGCCTCGGCGACGGCGTTCGATGCCAAACTGGGCGACTGGTTGGAGGTGTCCAGGGCGCTGCTGACCCGGGTCGGTGACCACGCACGCGGCCTGCACGAGGCCGCTGTCCGGCACGCGGCGGCGGAGGAGGAAAGGGCACATGCGTTAGCGCGGGTCGGCGCTTCTGCCGTCGGTACGACGCGTCAGGTGTGATCGGTGTCCTTGACGGTGGCCGATATCGATCGGTGGAACGCGCAAGCGGTCCGGGAGGTGTTTCACGCCGCCAAGTCCCGAGCCGAGGTGACGTTGGAGGTGTCCCGTCAGTTGGCGACGTTGTCGATATTTGCGAGCTCCGGCGGCAAGACCGCTGAGGCGGCGGCACACCAAAACGAGGGGCTTCGCCGCGATCTCGACGCCCACGGTTACGAGGCGTTGGCCGTTGCCCGCGCGGCTGACAGGGCCGCGGACGGCATTGTGAAGGTTCAATCGGACCTGGCCGCACTACGCAAAGCCGCCGCGGCCGCCGAGCTGACGGTCGACGCGCTCAGCAACAAGGTGGTGCCGGTCCCCGGACTGCGGTATACCGAGGCCGAGTGGGCGCGGATGCTGGCCAAGCAAGCGGAGCTGCAGGCCGAGCTCGATGTGATCGTTGCCGAGGCCAACGCCGTCGACGAGCAATTGGCCTCAGCGGTCAACATGGCTGACGGAGATGCGCCCATCCCGGCGGAGTCCGGTCCGCCGGTCGGTCCCGAAGGCCTGACACCGACACAGCTTGCCAGCGACGCCAACGAGGAGCGGCTGCGCGAGGAGCGCGCCAAGCTGCAAGCCCGTATCGGACAGTTGCAGGGACGATACGACGACCTTGCGGCACAGGCTGCCAGAGATTACAACAACGGCATCCTGAACAGCGACGCGTTGGGCCAGCTTGCCGCCCTTGATGGTCAGCTCAGTGCCGCCAAGGGTCGGCTGGCCGACCTTGACGCCGTCGATCAGGCGCTGCGCAATGCCCCGGAGACTTACCTCGCCCAACTCCGGATTCCCGACGACCCGCACCAGCAGGTGCTGGCGGCCGTGGCCGTCGGCAATCCGGATACCGCGGCCAACGTGTCGGTGACCGTGCCTGGGGTGGGTTCCACAACTCGAGGTACTTTGCCCGGGATGGTGACCGAGGCCCGCAACTTGCAGAGAGAAGAAATTCGGCAACTCAATGCCGCCGGCAAGCCCGCGTCAGTTGCCACGATCGCTTGGATGGGCTACACGCCGCCGCCCAACCCGCTCGACACCGGGAGCGCGGGCGATTTGTGGCAGACCATGACCGACGAGCAGGCACGAGCCGGCGCTGCGGACTTATCAAAGTATCTGCAGCAGGTCCGAGCAAACAACCCCAATGGCCACCTGACGGTGTTGGGACACTCCTACGGGTCGCTAACCGCGTCGCTGGCCTTGCAGGACCTCAACGCCCACGGTTCCCACCCGGTTAACGATGTGGTGTTCTACGGCTCGCCCGGCCTGGAACTGTACAGCCCGGCGCAGCTCGGGCTCGACCACGGGCAGGCCTACGTCATGCAGGCTCCGCACGACCTCATCACAGATCTCGTGGCCCCGGTGGCACCACTGCACGGCTGGGGTCCGGACCCCTACCTGACCCCCGGGTTGACCGAACTCTCGTCACAGGCCGGCTTCGATCGGAGCGGCATTTGGCGTGACGGGGTGTATGCCCATGGCGACTATCCTCGCGTCTTCCAAGACGCCGCTGGCCAGCCGCAGCTGCGGATGTCCGGCTACAACTTCGCGGCGATCGCCGCCGGGCTGCCCGGCAACAAGGTGGAGGCGCCGTTGCTTCCGCCGGTTCTGGGCGGTGGCATGCCCGGCGCGCCGGGCCCGGTACCGGAAGGGGGGCACTGATGCGGTGGCCGATGGCGTGGCTGCTGACCGTGGTCTGTGTGATGGTGCTGGGCTGCGGTCGCAGCGGTCATGGGACCGGTAGTGGAGAGGAGGGGCCGTTGAGCCCGGAGAAGGTCGCCGAACTTGAGAACGCATTGCGCGCCAAGCCGGCGCTGGAAGCAGCGAAGGACGAGTACCGGGCTGTGGCGGCCGAAATGGCAAATG
Source organism: Mycobacterium kansasii ATCC 12478 (assembly GCF_000157895.3). Taxonomy (NCBI): domain Bacteria; kingdom Bacillati; phylum Actinomycetota; class Actinomycetes; order Mycobacteriales; family Mycobacteriaceae; genus Mycobacterium; species Mycobacterium kansasii. Next base: position 5,494,776 of record NC_022663.1, read on the forward strand.
CAATCACAGCATTGGTGCCCGGGTTGACATGGAGGACCGACATGGATACCTGGACGGGCTGCGGTGGCGATTATGAATGGACCAGGGCAAAAGCCGCGTATTTCATGGTGGTCTTCAGTGGACCAATCCCGGACGACAAGTGGCCGCAGGCCGTGCAGATCGTCAAAGACCGTGGTAAACAATTCGGCGCCACCAACTTCGGGGTGATGAAAAACAAGCCTGGCGATCACGATGTCTACATCGCGGGCCATGGCGGAGTCGAGTTCAAGCTATCCACTCAGAAGGCGGCGGTGCTCACCGCGCAATCGGACTGCCGCATCAGCCAAACCGATACGCCGAAACCCTCGCCCAGCGCGTAGCGGTTCGGACCGTGGCAAAAGACTAGTGACGCAGGTTCCCAACATGCGATGGCTTGTGGCCTGGCTGGCCGTGGTTTGTGTGATGGTGCTGGGCTGTGGTCGCATCGGTCATGGAACCGGTCGTGGCGAGGAGGGGCCGTTGAGCCCCGAAAAGGTGGCCGAATTGGAGAACCCGCTGCGGGCCAAGCCGCCGCTAGAGGCCGCCAAGGATCAGTACCGGGCCGCGGTGACTCAGATGGCCAATGCGATAACGGCCCTGGTGCCTGGGTTGACTTGGTCGATGGATATGGACAGCTGGAATCACTGTGGAGGCGAATATGTATGGACCGACGCCAAGATGGCGTATTTCATGGCCGGATTCAGCGGACCAATCCCGGACGACAAGTGGCCGCAGGCCGTGCAGATCGTTAAGGACGGGGCAAAACAGTTCGGCGCAACCAACTTTGGTGTCATGAAGGATAAACCGGGAGACCACGACGTGTACATTTCCGGAGCCGGCGGTATCGAATTCAAGCTCGGCACCCAGGTCGCGTCATCGCTCACCGCACAGTCGGACTGCCGCATCAGCCAAACCGATACGCCGAAACCCTCCCCCAGCGCGTAGCGGTTCGGACCGTGGCAAAAGACTAGTGACGCAGGTTCCCGACATGCGATGGCTTGTGGCCTGGCTGGCCGTGGTTTGTGTGATGGTGCTGGGCTGTGGTCGCATCGGTCATGGAACCGGTCGTGGTGAGGAGGGGCCGTTGAGCCCCGAAAAGGTGGCCGAATTGGAGAACCCGCTGCGGGCCAAGCCTTCATTGGAGGCCGCCAGGGAGGAGTATCGCGCCGCGGTGACGCAGATGGCCAATTCGATCACAGGCTTGGTGCCGGGGTTGACTTGGCGAACCGATATGGACAGCTGGAACCACTGTGAAGGCGAATATGTATGGACCGACGCCAAGATGGCTTACCTCATGGTGGTCTTCAGTGGACCAATCCCGGACGACAAGTGGCCGCAGGCCGTGCAGATCGTCAAAGACCGTGGTAAACAATTCGGCGCCACCAACTTCGGGGTGATGAAAAACAAGCCTGGCGATCACGATGTCTACATCGCGGGCCATGGCGGAGTCGAGTTCAAGCTATCCACTCAGAAAGCGGCGGTCCTCACGGCACAGTCAGATTGCCGGATCAGCGAAACCGACACCCCGAAACCACCGCCAACCTCCTAGCCGCCGGAGAGGACATTGATGCGATTGCCCATGGCGTGGCTGATGGTCCTAATTCTTGTGATGGGCTTAGGCTGCGGTCGCATCGGTCATCGAACCGGTCGTGGAGAGGAAGGCCCGTTGAGCCCGGAGAAGGTGGCCGAATTGGAGAACCCGCTGCGGGCTAAGCCGCCGCTAGAGGCCGCCAAGGATCAGTACCGGGCCGCGGTGACTCAGATGGCCAACGCGATAACGGCCCTGGTGCCTGGGTTGACTTGGTCGATGGACATGGATACCTGGACTGGCTGCGGCGGTGACTACGAGTGGACCAGGGCCAAAGCGGCCTATTTCATGGTCGGGTTTAGTGGACCAATCCCCGACGACAACTGGCCGCAGGCCGTTCAGATCGTTAAGGACGGGGCAAAACAATTCGGCGTGACCAACTTTGGTGTCATGAAAGACAAGCCGGGTGACCACGACATATACATTTCCGGAGCTGGCGGCATATTCAAGCTCGGCACCCAGGTTGCGTCATCGCTCACCGCGCAATCGGACTGCCGCATCAGCCAGACCGACACGCCCAAACCCACGCCCACCCCGTAGCGCGCCGCAGCAAAGCGTGTGACAAGGAACAATTCGTCTCCACCTCGCCAGTTCATTAGGGTGGTTGATCGTGACAGGGCGCGAGTCGACCGGCGGACAGCCGACGCTGTGGGCTGTCTCCGACCTGCACACCGGTCACCTGGGCAACAAGCCCGTCGCCGAGTCGCTGCACCCCTCGTCGCCGGACGACTGGCTGATCGTCGCCGGCGACGTCGCCGAACGCACCGACGAGATCCGCTGGACACTGGACTTGCTGCGGCGGCGGTTCGCCAAGGTCATCTGGGTGCCCGGTAACCACGAGTTGTGGACCACCAACCGCGACCCCGCGCAGATCTTCGGCAAAGCGCGTTACGACTACCTGGTCAATATGTGCGACGAACTGGGCGTCGTGACCCCCGAGCACCCGTTTCCGGTGTGGACCGAACGCGGCGGCCCGGCCACCATCGTTCCGATGTTCCTGCTCTACGACTACTCCTTTCTGCCGCACGGCGCGACCAGCAAAGCCGAGGGCATGGCGATCGCCAAGCAACGCAACGTGGTGGCCACCGACGAATTCCTGCTCTCACCCGAGCCGTACTCCACCCGAACCGCCTGGTGCCACGAACGGGTGGCCAGCACGCGCGCGCGTCTTGAACAGCTCGATTGGATGCAACCGACCGTGCTCGTCAACCACTTTCCCCTGCTGCGCGAGCCCTGCGAAGCGCTGTTCTACCCGGAATTCTCGCTGTGGTGCGGAACCACCAAGACCGCCGACTGGCACACCCGCTACAACGCCGTGTGCTCGGTATACGGCCATCTCCACATTCCCCGCACCACCTGGCATGACGAGGTGCGCTTCGAAGAGGTGTCGGTGGGCTACCCGCGGGAATGGCGTCGTCGCAAGCCGTACAGCTGGCTGCGCCAAGTCCTGCCCGACCCGCAGTACGCGCCGGGTTATCTCAACGACTTCGGCGGCCACTTTGTCATCACTCCCGAGATGCGTGCCCAAGCCGCCCAATTCCGGGAACGATTGCGGCAGCGGCAATTACGGCGGTGACGACGAGCATGCTGGTGTCGTCGGTGTTGCCCGGCGCGGTGGTCGAGGATCTGGCGTACGCCGAGATGTACTCCGACCCGCCCGGTCTGGCGCCCTTGCCGGACGAGGAGCCGTTGATTGCCAGGTCGGTAGACAAGCGCCGCAACGAATTCATCACCGCCCGGCATTGCGCCCGCGTCGCGCTGCGTGAGCTCGGCGTGCCGCCGGTGCCGATTCTCAAGGGCGACAAGGGACAACCCTGCTGGCCCGACGGCGTCGTCGGCAGTCTGACCCACTGCACCGGTTATCGGGGCGCGGTGGTCGGGCGCAGCGGGGCGGTGCGTTCGGTGGGCATCGACGCCGAACCGCACGACGTGCTGCCCAACGGCGTGCTCGACGCGATCAGCCTGCCTGCCGAACGCGCCGAACTGTCCCGCAGCATGCCGGCCGGCCTGCACTGGGACCGAATCTTATTCTGCGCCAAGGAGGCAACGTACAAGGCGTGGTTCCCGCTGACCGAGAGATGGCTGGGTTTCGAAGACGCCCACATCACGTTCGACGCCGACGCCTCCGGTATGACGGGCCGCTTCAGGTCGCGCATCCTGATCGACCCGTCGGCTCTATCGGGTCCGCCGCTGACGACGCTGAGCGGCCGATGGTCGGTCGAACGTGGCCTGGTGCTCACCGCTATCGTGCTATGAGCCAAAGCCGCACCGGCCCAGGCCTTGTGGTGGTCGACAAGCCGGCCGGAATGACCAGTCACGACGTGGTGGGGCGGTGCCGCCGCATCTTCGCCACCCGCAAGGTAGGCCATGCAGGGACGCTGGACCCGATGGCCACCGGCGTGCTGGTCATCGGAATCGAACGCGCCACCAAGATCCTGGGCCTGCTGACCGCGACGTCGAAGTCGTATGCCGCCACCATCCGCCTGGGCCGGTCCACGTCCACCGACGACGCCGAAGGCGAAGTGTTGCAAACCGTTTCCGCCGCGCATGTCACGGATGAGCAGATCGCCAGCGAAATCGCCGGGCTGTGTGGCGACATCAGTCAGGTGCCCTCGGCGGTAAGTGCAATCAAGGTCGGCGGCCGTCGCGCCTATGAGCTCGCCCGCCAGGGCCATGACGTCGCGCTGCAAGCTCGGCCGGTACGGGTCGACCGGTTCGACGTTCTGGCCGCGCGACGCGGCGGCGACGGCGTCGTCGACCTCGACGTGGAAGTCGACTGCTCGTCGGGCACCTACATTCGCGCGTTGGCCCGTGATCTCGGTGATGCCCTTGGCGTGGGTGGCCACCTGACGTCGTTGCGACGCACCCGGGTGGGCCGCTTCGGCCTGGACCAGGCGTGCTCGCTCGACGAGCTGGCGCAGCATCCGCAACTCAGCCTGAGCCTGGACGACGCATGTCTGCTGATGTTCCCCCGCCGCGACCTCACCGCCGGGGAGGCCGAGGCCACCGCCAACGGCCGGCCCCTCGCGCCGGCCGGTATCGACGGCATATACGCCGCCGCCGACGCCGACGGGCGGGTGATTGCGCTGCTGCGCGACGACGGTCCACGGACCAGATCCGTGGTCGTAATTCGTCCGGCAACGTTGTAGGGGCACCCGGGCTGTTGTCCGTCGGTATCCAGGTTGCACACTGGGAGGCAGGCCAACGGCGCTCGCCGGGCGGCCGCTGCTCGAATGGAAGGGGCGTGCATGTCTCCCAAGATGCCTAGCAAGGTTTTCGTCGTCGGCGTGGGCATGACCAAGTTCGAGAAGCCGGGCCGCCGCGAAGGCTGGGACTATCCCGACATGGCGCGGGAATCGGGAACCAACGCGCTGCGCGATGCCGGCGTCGACTACAACGACGTCGAGCAAGGCTACGTCGGCTATGTCGCCGGCGATTCGACGTCCGGGCAGCGGGCGCTCTACGAGCTCGGCATGACCGGGATCCCGATCGTCAACGTCAACAACAACTGCTCGACCGGCTCGACGGCGCTGTTCTTGGCGGCCCAGGCCATCCGCGGCGGAATCGCCGACTGCACGATCGCGCTCGGCTTCGAGAAGATGCAACCCGGTTCGTTGAGCGGTGGTGCGCAAGACCGCGAATCGCCGATGGCCAGACACGTCAAGGCGCTGGCCCAGATCGACGAGTTCGCCATGCCGGTGGCCCCGTGGATGTTCGGCGCCGCCGGCCGGGAGCACATGAAGCAATATGGCACCACAGCAGAGCATTTCGCCAAGATCGGCTACAAGAATCACAAACACTCGGTCAACAACCCCTACGCGCAGTTCCAGGAGTCCTACACCCTCGACGACATCCTGGCGTCGCGGATGATCTTCGACCCGCTGACCAAGCTGCAATGTTCGCCGACCTCCGACGGTTCGGCTGCGGCGATCCTGGCATCGGAGTCGTTCGTCGACAGTCACGGGCTGGCCGGCCAGGCGGTGGAGATCGTCGGCCAGGCCATGACAACCGATTTCGCGTCCACCTTCGACGGCAGCGCCAAGAACCTCATCGGCTACGACATGAATGTCCAGGCGGCACAACGTGTTTATCAGCAATCGGGGCTCGGTCCCCAGGACTTCCAGGTGATCGAGTTGCACGACTGCTTTTCGGCCAACGAGCTCTTGCTGTACGAGGCGCTGGGCCTGTGCGGCCCGGGCGAGGCGCCCAAGCTGATCGACAACGGCGACACCACCTATGGCGGACGCTGGGTGGTCAACCCTTCCGGCGGTCTCATCTCCAAGGGGCATCCGCTGGGCGCGACGGGCTTGGCGCAGTGCTCCGAATTGACCTGGCAGCTGCGCGGCACCGCAGACAAGCGGCAGGTCGACAACGTCACCGCCGCTTTGCAACACAACATCGGGCTGGGCGGCGCCGCCGTCGTCACCGCCTACCAGCGCGCCGAGCGCTGAAATCGGGCGCGCGCCGTGATCGAGTGGTCCGAGACCGATCTGATGATGCGCGACGCGGTTCGCCAATTCATCGACAAAGAAATCCGGCCGAATCTGGACGAACTGGAAACCGGTGCGCTGTCGCCATATCCGATCGTGCGCAAGCTGTTCAGCCAGTTCGGCCTCGACGCGGTGGCCGCCGAATCGGTCAAGTCGATGCTGGACCGGGAGCGGGGTGAGCAGCTGGGGAAGAGCGAAAGCGCCAGCAGCTCAAGCAGTTTCGGTGTCCTCGGTGCCCAGGCGTCGATGGTCGCGGTCATGGTGTCCGAACTCGCGGGGGTGAGCATCGGATTGATCAGCACGGTCGCGGTCAGCATCGGGTTGGGGGCGGCGACCATCATGAGCCGCGGCACGCTGGCCCAGAAGGAGCGCTGGTTGCCTGAGCTGATGACGCTGGAAAAGGTCGCGGCGTGGGCAATCACCGAGCCTGACTCGGGCTCGGATGCGTTCGGCGGCATGAAAACCCACGTCAAGCGCGACGGCGCGGACTACATTCTCAACGGGCAGAAGACCTTCATCACCAACGGTCCCGACGCCGACGTGCTGGTGGTCTACGCCAAACTCGACGACGGCCCGGTTGGCGACTCCGATGCGGACCGGCGCAACCGGCCGGTGCTCACCTTCGTTTTGGATGCCGGAATGCCGGGCCTGACGCAGGGCAAGCCGTTCAAGAAGATGGGCATGATGTCGTCGCCTACCGGCGAACTTTTCTTCGACAACGTGCGACTGACTCCGGACCGTCTGCTGGGGGAGCAGGAACAACACACAAACGGCGACGGGCGCGACAGCGCCCGCGCCAATTTCGCCGCGGAACGCCTCGGGGTTGCGTTGATGGCGCTGGGCATCATCAACGAATGTCACCGGCTGTGTGTGGCGTATGCGAAGACCCGCACCCTCTGGGGCAAGAACATCGGACAGTTCCAGCTGATCCAGCTCAAGCTTGCCAAAATGGAAATTGCTCGAATCAACGTGCAGAACATGGTGTTTCAAATTTTGGAACGGCTCAAGGCCGGCAAGCTCCCGTCGCTGGCAGAAGCATCGGCGATCAAGCTTTATTCGTCGGAGGCCGCCACCGACGTCGCGATGGAAGCCGTGCAGTTGTTCGGCGGCAACGGCTATATGGCCGAGTATCGGGTGGAACAGCTTGCCCGCGACGCAAAATCGCTGATGATCTATGCCGGCAGCAACGAGGTTCAGGTGACTCATATCGCCAAGGGACTGCTGGCCTGACGCTAGGCCACCACCCAGATCGCTCGTGCCGCCGGGCTGCCCAAGTCGACGGGCGTCGGTGCGCCGTCACCGGACTCGATCGTCACCGAGATCATGCCCGCGAATTCGCGCCGCGTTACAACCCGCAGCCGCGAGTCCAGGCTGATTCCGACACTGTCGAAGTACCGCAGCATTTCCGGGTCGGCATCGGAAATGCGGGCCACCGTGCCGGTGTCGCCGTCGCGACACTCCCACAATTGCCGGGCCGGCGGCGTGGGCACTTGCCCGTCGGAGGCCGGAATCGGATCGCCGTGCGGATCGCGCTGCGGAAAGCCCAGCTTGGCGTCGATCCGGGCCACCAGCCGATCCGATACGGCGTGTTCGAGCACCTCGGCCTCGTCGTGCACTTCGTCCCAGCCGTAGCCGAGTTCATTGACAAGGAAAGTTTCCAGAAGCCGGTGTCGGCGCACCATCGCCAGCGCCGCGCGGCGGCCGACTTCGGTCAACGTCACCGCGCCGTATTTTTCGTGGTCGACCAGACCCTGCTCGGCGAGTCTGCGGATCGACTCCGAGGCCGTGCTGGCCGAGACCCCGATCTTCTCGGCCAGCATCTTGGTACTGACCTTTTCCAACGACCACTCCTGGGCCTTCCAAATCACCTTCAGGTAGTCCTGGGCAACCGTGGTAAGGCCGCCAGGCTCTTCGTCAGCCCTCACAACCTGAAAGTTTAGGCGGATCTGAGCTGAAACCGGGGCTGCGATCACCTCGGATGGCCGGTACCGCCGTCGAGTCTGCGGTGAGCGCGCCTAGCCAACCGCGATCGACGCTGTGGACGCAGTCTCAGCGCGGTCAGCGCAGTCTCGAACCGCAAATGAGCCGCCGCAACCCGCGTAACTTGCCCGCCACAGCTCAACCGGCACCGTAGGCTTGCCTTTGTGCAGCGGTGGCGCGGCCAAGACGAGATCCCCACGGACTGGGGTAGATGCGTACTGACGGTCGGGGTGTTCGACGGCGTGCATCGCGGGCACGCGGAGTTGATCGCGCACGCGGTGAAAGCCGGCCGTACCCGCGGCGTGCCGACCGTGCTGATGACATTCGATCCACATCCCATGGAAGTGGTGTACCCCGGCAGTCATCCGGCGCAGCTGACGACGCTGACTCGCCGCGCTGAGCTGGTCGAAGAGCTGGGCATCGACGTATTCCTGGTGATGCCGTTCACCACCGACTTCATGAAGCTCACCCCGGACCGCTACATCCACGAGTTGCTGGTCGAGCACCTGCACGTGGTTGAGGTCGTCGTGGGTGAGAACTTCACCTTCGGTAAGAAGGCGGCCGGCAATGTGCACACCCTGCGGCGGGCCGGCGAGCGGTTCGGGTTCGCGGTGGAGGCGATGTCGCTGGTGTCCGAGCACCACAGCCACGAGACCGTGACGTTCTCGTCCACCTACATCCGGTCCTGCGTGGACGCGGGTGACGTGATGGCGGCCACCGAAGCACTAGGCCGCCCCCACCGCGTCGAAGGCGTCGTGGTCCGCGGCTACGGGCGGGGGGCCGAGCTCGGTTTTCCCACCGCTAACATCGCACCCCCGATGTATTCGGCCATCCCCGCCGACGGTGTGTACGCGGCCTGGTTCACGGTTTTGGGCCATGGCCCGGCAACCGGGGCGGTGATTCCCGGTGAGCGCTACCAGGCCGCGGTGTCGATCGGGACCAATCCGACGTTCTCCGGGCGTACCCGTACCGTCGAGGCCTTCGTGCTGGACACCACCGCAGACCTGTACGGCCAACATGTGGCCCTGGACTTCGTTGCTCGGATCCGTGGCCAGAAGAAGTTCGAATCGGTTCGTGACCTCGTCGCCGAGATTGCCGCCGACACCGAGCGCACCCGGGCGTTGCTGACCGGGGGCTGACGGTTATGCCGCCGGGCTGAACCGCTGCTAGACTGCCCGTCGTTACTCGGTGCGTGCTGCGGTTCGCGGTGGCCGTGCCCGAAAAATTCCTTGATCGCGGACCAATTGATGGAGATGTTTCGTGGCGCTGACTGCCGAGCAGAAAAAGGAAATTCTCAAGACCTACGGTCTGCATGAGACCGACACCGGATCCCCCGAAGCGCAGATCGCGCTGCTGACCAAGCGGATCGCCGACCTGACCGAGCACCTGAAGGTGCACAAGCATGACCACCACTCGCGCCGGGGGCTGCTGCTGCTGGTGGGCCGCCGGCGACGGCTGATCAAGTACATCTCCCAGATCGATGTCGAGCGCTACCGCTCGCTCATCGAGCGGCTGGGTCTGCGTCGCTGACACCTGGCGGCATGCGCGCCCTCGCGTCCGTGGTCGTGGCGGCGTCCGGGATAGTGCTGGGGTGCTCGTCAGCGACCAACCTGGTCGACCTCAAGGTGGGGGATTGTCTCAAGCTCGGCGGCACACCCGACCGACCACAGGCCACCAAGGCGGCGTGCGGCAGCCCGGACTCTAATTTCAAGGTCGTCGCTGTGGTGAAGCCCGGGGGCGAGCGCACGCAATGCCCGGCCGACGTCGACTCCTCATATTCCATGCATAACTCGTTAAGCGGCGAGAACAGCACCCTATGCCTGGACGTCGATTGGGTCGTCGGCGGCTGCATGAGCGTCGACCCGGCGCACAAAACCGAACCGTTCCGGGTGGACTGCAACGACGCGTCGGCGCCGCATCGGCAGCGGGCCACGCAGATCCTGGAAAACTTGGAGCCGCCCGTCACCGCCGACCAATGTGCCAGCGGCGTGGGCTACACCTACACCCAGCGGCGGTTCGCCGTGTGCGTCGAGGACGTCACCAACGGACCGCGGACATAGTGGTCGGACATATCGGGCATCCGGGTCTTCCCGGTCCCCGCAGTTAGCCGGTGTACAGTAATGACGTTCTGGGCCGGTTCGGCCCGAGCACATGGTGCGGTCCACGTAGATCCGCGTGTACCGCTCCAGCGAGTCACTAGGTATGTCCGAGGGAGCAGCCCGGCCTGTATCGGGCGGTCTTCGGTAGTGGCTGCCGGGCTCCCCGGATCTGGGGAGGTCGGCCGCTTCGATCGATGGCCGTAGCCGCATTCAGGCTCTCTTTCATAAGGGACGCTCCCAGGGCGGCTCGCAGGTCCGTCCGGGCCCGCGAGTTGGCTCTGCGAACCCTCGGGTTGTACGTGACAACGCGAAACAGATGAACAATCCAGAGAGGGCGCGCGGACGTCATGTCTGTAGCTGAAATTGAAGAAGGCGTGTTCGAAGCGACCGCCACCATCGACAACGGGAGCTTCGGCACCCGCACCATCCGGTTCGAGACCGGCCGGCTGGCCTTGCAGGCGGCCGGCGCGGTGGTCGCCTACCTCGACGAGGAGAACATGCTCCTGTCGGCGACCACTGCCAGCAAGAATCCCAAGGAGCATTTCGACTTCTTCCCGCTGACCGTCGATGTCGAGGAGCGGATGTATGCGGCCGGCCGCATCCCCGGTTCGTTTTTCCGTCGTGAGGGACGACCCTCCACCGACGCCATCCTGACCTGCCGACTCATCGACCGGCCGCTGCGCCCGTCGTTCGTCGACGGTCTGCGCAACGAGATCCAGATCGTGGTGACGATCCTGAGCCTGGACCCCAACGACCTGTACGACGTGCTGGCGATCAACGCCGCGTCGGCGTCCACTCAACTGGGCGGACTGCCCTTCTCCGGTCCCATCGGCGCGGTGCGGGTGGCGCTGATCGACGGCACCTGGGTTGCGTTTCCGACCGTCGAACAGATCGGACGTGCGGTGTTCGACATGGTGGTCGCCGGCCGCATCGTCGGTACCGACGATGCGGGCAAGCCGGACGTCGCAATCATGATGGTCGAAGCGGAGGCCACCGAAAACGTCATCGATCTCCTCGAGGGCGGTGCCGCGGCGCCGACGGAAAGCGTGGTGGCCCAGGGGCTGGAGGCAGCCAAGCCGTTCATCGCCGCACTGTGCACCGCGCAGCAGGAACTTGCCGACGCGTGTGGGGCTTCGGCCGGGACGGCCGGCGACTTCCCGGTGTTCCCCGACTACGGCGACGACGTGTACTACGCGGTGTCCTCGGTGGCCACCGACGAGTTGGCCGCCGCGCTGACCATCGCCGGTAAGGCGGAACGCAATCAGCGCACCGACGAAATCAAGACCCAGGTGCTTGAACGGCTCGCCGACACCTACCCGGGCCGGGAGAAGGAGATCGGGGCCGCGTTCCGCGCGCTGACCAAGAAGCTGGTGCGGCAGCGCATCGTCACCGACCACTTCCGCATCGACGGCCGCGGCATCACCGACATCCGCGCCTTGTCGGCCGAGGTCGCGGTGGTACCGCGGGCACACGGCAGCGCGCTGTTCGAGCGCGGTGAGACCCAGATCCTCGGTGTGACGACCCTCGACATGGTCAAGATGGCCCAGCAGATCGACTCGTTGGGGCCGGAGACGACCAAGCGCTACATGCATCACTACAACTTCCCGCCGTTCTCCACCGGCGAGACGGGCCGGGTCGGCTCGCCCAAGCGCCGCGAGATCGGCCACGGCGCGCTAGCCGAACGTGCGCTGGTGCCGGTGCTGCCCGGTGTCGAGGAGTTCCCGTACGCCATCCGCCAGGTGTCGGAGGCGCTGGGCTCCAACGGCTCGACGTCGATGGGGTCGGTGTGCGCGTCCACGCTGGCGCTGCTGAACGCCGGGGTGCCGCTCAAGGCGCCGGTGGCCGGCATCGCGATGGGCCTGGTGTCCGACGACATAGAGGTAGAGGGTGACGACGGAAAACGCACCGAGCGGCGCTTCGTCACCCTGACCGACATCCTGGGCGCCGAAGACGCCTTCGGTGACATGGACTTCAAGGTCGCCGGAACCAAGGACTTCGTCACCGCTTTGCAGCTGGACACCAAGCTCGACGGCATTCCGTCGCAGGTGCTCGCGGGCGCGCTGGAGCAGGCCCGCGACGCCCGGCTGACCATCTTGGAGGTCATGGCCGAGGCCATCGACCGGCCCGACGAGATGAGCCCGTATGCGCCGCGCGTCACCACCATCAAGGTTCCGGTGGACAAGATCGGCGAGGTCATCGGCCCCAAAGGCAAGGTCATCAACGCCATCACCGAAGAAACCGGTGCACAGATCTCCATCGAGGACGACGGAACCGTGTTCGTCGGCGCCACCGACGGGCCCTCGGCGCAGGCCGCGATCGACCGGATCAACGCCATCGCCAATCCCCAGTTGCCGACGGTAGGGGAGCGGTTCCTCGGAACAGTGGTCAAGACAACCGATTTCGGTGCCTTCGTCTCACTGCTGCCCGGGCGGGACGGCCTCGTACACATCTCCAAGCTCGGCAAGGGCAAGCGCATCGCGAAGGTCGAGGACGTGGTCAACGTCGGCGACAAGCTGCGGGTGGAGATCGCCGATATCGACAAGCGCGGCAAGATCTCGCTCGTCTTGGTGGCTGAGGAGGAAAGCTCCGCCAACGCGCCTTCCGGCACCGCAGCGCCAGCCGATGCCGCGACGGCCAGCAGCTGAGCCAGCGGCGGCCCAGGCGGTGCGCCGCACTACGCTGCCGGGCGGTCTGCGCGTCGTTACCGAATACTTGCCGTCGGTGCGTTCGGCCTCGGTCGGGCTCTGGATCGGCGTGGGATCGCGCGACGAGGGCGTCACAGTGGCCGGCGCTGCGCACTTCCTCGAGCACCTGCTGTTCAAATCGACGCCCACCCGCACCGCCGTGGACATCGCGCAGGCAATGGACGCCGTGGGTGGCGAGCTGAACGCGTTCACCGCCAAGGAACACACCTGTTACTACGCGCATGTGCTCGACGCTGACCTGGCGCTGGCCATGGATCTGGTCTCCGATGTGGTACTCAACGGGCGCTGCGCCGCCGACGATGTCGAGCTGGAACGCGACGTCGTCCTCGAGGAGATCGCGATGCGCGACGACGATCCCGAGGACGCGCTGGCGGACCTGTTCCTCTCGGCGCTGTTCGGCAACCATCCGGTGGGCCGGCCGGTGATTGGCACCGTGCAATCCGTATCGGCGATGACCCGAGCCCAGCTGCAGTCGTTTCACCTGCGGCGCTACACACCGGAGCGCATGGTCGTGGCGGTGGCCGGCAACGTCGATCACGGCGAGGTGGTCGCATTGGTGCGGGAGCACTTCGGGCCGCGGTTGGTCCGCGGGCGCCGGCCCGTCGCACCACGCAAGGGTGCCGGCCGGGTGAACGGGATGCCCGGGTTGACGCTGGCCGAGCGCGACGCCGAGCAGACGCACGTCTCGCTGGGCATCCGCACGCCCGGGCGCGGCTGGCAGCACCGCTGGGCGCTGTCGGTGCTGCACACCGCGTTGGGCGGCGGGCTGAGCTCGCGGCTGTTCCAGGAGATCCGCGAGGCCCGCGGGTTGGCCTACTCGGTGTGCTCCGCGCTGGACATTTTCGCCGACAGCGGCGCACTGTCGGTGTATGCGGCCTGCCTGCCCGAACGTTTCGCCGAGGTGATGCGAGTGACCGCCGACGTGCTGGAATCGGTGGCACGCGACGGCATCACCGAGGCCGAATGCCGGATCGCCAAAGGCTCGTTACGCGGCGGCCTGGTGCTGGGCCTGGAAGATTCCAGCTCACGGATGAGCCGCATCGGTCGCAGCGAATTGAACTACGGCAAGCACCGCAGCATCGAGCACACCCTGCAGCAAATCGAGCGGGTCACCGTCGAGGAGGTCAACATGGTGGCCCGCCGGCTGCTCGGCAACCGCTACGGCGCTGCCGTTCTCGGTCCCTACGGCTCGAAACGACAGCTGCCGCAACAACTTCGAGCGATGGTAAATTAACCCGATGGTGCTGGGCTTCTGGGACATCGCGATACCCATCGTTGGTGCGCCGATGGCCGGCGGGCCGGGCACACCGGCCCTGGCCGCGGCAGTGTCAAATGCGGGCGGGCTGGGCTTCGTCGCCGGTGGCTACATCAGCGCGGACAAGTTTGCCGACGACATCGCCGCCGCGCGCGCCGCCACCACGGGCCCGATCGGGGCGAACCTGTTTGTGCCCCAGCCCAGCGTCGCCGACTGGATGCAGCTGGAGTACTACGCGGAAGAACTCGAAGAGGTCGCCGAGTACTACCGCTGTGAGGTCGGCCAGCCGATACACGGTGACGACGACGATTGGGCCCGCAAACTCGAAGTGGTGGCCGACGTCCGCCCCGAGGTGGTGTCCTTCACTTTCGGCGCGCCGCCGCCGGATGTCATTCGCCGGCTGAGCGCGCTGGGATTGCTGGTGTCGGTCACCGTGACGTCGTCCTATGAGGCCGGGGTGGCCATCGCGGCCGGTGCCGACAGCCTGGTGGTGCAGGGCCCGGGAGCCGGCGGGCATCGCGGCACGTTCGCGCCGGACATGGAACCGGGGGAGGAGTCGTTGCATCAGCTGCTCGACCGGATCGGCAGCGCACACGACGTGCCGCTGATCGCCGCGGGCGGTTTGGGCACCGTCGAGGACGTCGCTGCCGTCCTGCGCAGGGGAGCGGTCGCCGCCCAGGTCGGCACCGCGCTGATGCTCGCCGACGAAGCGGGGACCAACCCGGCGCACCGGGTTGCGCTGAAGAACCCGGAGTTCGACTCCACCCTGGTCACGCGGGCATTCTCCGGCCGGTACGCCCGCGGGCTGGCGAACAACTTCACCCGACTGCTCGATCACGTCGCGCCGCTGGGCTATCCCGAGGTCAACCAGATGACCAAGCCGATACGCGCGGCAGCGGTCGCGGCGGACGACCCGCATGGGACCAACCTCTGGGCGGGCACCGCCTACCGGCAGGCCCGCCCGGGTCCGGCGGCCGACATCGTCGCGTCGTTGGCTCCCGACTTGCGAATGCTGTAGCGCTGTCACGTAACAGGTTGTGCGCGTAGGTATTCGACGCGTTCACGAGGTGCTCGACCTTCGTGGCCCACGCGGCGGCGCCGCTCCCGCAGCATCGACGACGTCGGCATCTGCTGCGGACCCGACGGGCAGCGGGTACTGCTGCCGGTGCCCCGGGGTGGCTATGATCAGCCCATGACTGAGCCTTCGGTGTCGGCCACTGTCCAGATCAATGCCAGTCCGCAGCGGGTGTATGGGCTGATCACCGATCTGTCGACACTGGCCTCGCTGGCCGAGGAGGCGGTGTCGATGGAATTGCGCAAGGGCGACGGAATCCGCAAAGGGGCCGTGTTCGTCGGCCACAACGAAAATGGCAGCCGTCGGTGGAATACGACGTGCACCGTCACCGATGCCGAGCCGGGCCGCACCTTCGCATTCGACGTGCGCAGTGCTGTCATTCCGGTGGCGCGGTGGCAATACGACATCGTCGCGTCCGGTGGCGGCTGCCGGGTCACCGAGAGCACCTGGGACCGGCGGCCGCGCTGGTTCCGCAAGATCGCCGGCATGGCAACCGGGGTTGGCGACCGGGCGGCGGCCAACGCCGAGCACATCCAGCTCACCCTGCGGCGCCTGAAGCAACGCGCTGAGGCCGAGTAGCGGACGCAGCGCCTATACTTACCGGCACATGGTGTCCAAGGGGATGACATTTTCCGTGCTGATGTAAACGGCTAGGCAAGGGGGCCTGATGTTCTCTGTCGATGAGCGGCCAGCGGGATTGCATTCTGGCAAGCCGGGTCCCCCCGACCACGAGCATCTCGTCCTGGAGGCACGCGACGTCGAGTTCGACTGGGCGCGTTTGCCATTCCACTATGTGCCGAACGAGCCGTTGGCCACGCACTTCATTAATGTCCTGCACCTGCTGCTGCCGGCCGGCGAGGAGTTCTTCGTCAAGGTGTTCAAGAAGACGCTGCCGCTGATCAAAGACGATCAACTGCGGCGGGATGTACAGGGGTTCATCGGGCAAGAGGCGATGCATTCGCAAGCACATTCCGGCGTGTTGGCCCACTTCGATGCCCGAGGCGTGGACGTGACGCCGTTCACCGAACAGATCAGCTGGCTGTTCGAGAAGCTGTTGGCCGACAAACCCCGGAAAAGCTTACGCAGACAGCACAACTGGTTGCTGGAGCAGGTCTCGTTCATCGCGGCGATTGAGCACTACACCGCTGTCTTGGGCGCGTGGATTCTGGACTCCCCGCAGCTCGATGCCGTCGGAGCCGATCCGGTGATGATGGACATGCTCCGGTGGCATGGCGCAGAAGAGGTCGAGCACAAGGCGGTGGCCTTCGACACCATGAAGCATCTACGCGCCGGATATTGGCGGCAGGCGCGTGCCCAGCTGGCCGTCACCCCGGTGCTGTTGCTGTTGTGGATCCGCGGAGTGCGGTTCATGTACTCGGTGGATCCCTACCTACCACCGGGCGTCAAGCCGCGTTGGCGCGACTACCTCGATTCGGCGCGCCGGGGCTTGTTGCCGGGTCCGTGGCGATTGCTGCGGGTCGTCGGCCACTACTATCGGCCGGGTTTTCACCCGTCGCAGCTGGGTGGACTGGAGCGGGCGGTCGATTACCTGGCCGTCTCACCCGCTGCCCGGGCGTCGCGCTGATCGGATGGTGGACCGACGGTGATTCGAATCCGCGCAGAGTCGAATCCCGGTGTGCCGGAAAGTATTTGGGCAAGCAGGCCCGCTGACTTGTACGACAGTAGCCGGCGGGATCGTTTTGCCACCGCGTTGTGGAGTGTCCGCACGCTGTTCGGCGGGTTTGCGTCGGCCTCGCGATGGGACCCGTCGCGGGTCAGCCCGGTGCGACGGACACATCTGGCGACCGTCGTCGGACGCGAACTCGTGGCACCCGACGTGGTGGCGCTGACCCTGGCCGACCCGGACGGCGGATTGCTGCCGTCCTGGACACCCGGCGGTCACATCGACGTGCACCTGCTCTCGGGCCGGCGCCGGCAGTACTCGCTGTGCGGGCGGCCCGGGCGCCGCACGGACTACCGCATCGCAATCCGGCGCATCGCCGACGGTGGCGGTGGTTCGGTAGAGATGCACGAGGCCTACGACGTCGGTGACCCGCTGGTTTTCGAAGGGCCTCACAACGCGTTCTATCTAGGAACGGCCGAGCCCGACCCGCTTTTCGTTATCGGCGGCATCGGAGTGACACCGATCCTGCCGATGATCCAGGCGGCTCAGCAGCGCGGAACCCATTGGCGGGCCGTCTATGCCGGCCGAAGCCGAGACCACATGCCGTTGCTCGACGAGGTCGTGTCGGTGGCACCGGAGCGCGTGACGGTGTGGGCCGACGACGAGCGCGGCCGCATCCCCTCCGTCGATGACCTCCTGGGCGGCGCCGGTCCGACGACGGCCGTTTACGTGTGCGGGCCGACCCCCATGCTGGAGGCCGTGCGCGCGGCCCGCGCCCGGCATGCCCACGCACCGTTGCACTATGAGCGGTTCAGCCCGCCGCCGGTTGTCGACGGACTTCCGTTCGAGCTGGAACTCGGGCGGTCGGGAAGAGTGCTGAACGTTCCGGCGAACCGGACGGCGTTGGATGTCATGCGCGACGACGACCCGACCACCGCATACTCCTGTCAGCAGGGCTTCTGTGGCACGTGCAAGGTCAAAGTCCTTGCCGGACAAGTGGATCACCGCGGCCGCGCAGCTGAAGCCGACGACGAGATGCTGGTGTGCGTGTCCCGGGCTGAGAGCCGCCGCGTGGTCATCGACGTCTGAGGCGTTCCCGGCATGCGGTGCGTCAAGTTTTCGTAGAGGGGACTGTGCTTTTTCCGCGGCCGCCGCCTATCATTCGTACCCAAGGAGGACCGCTCAGATGGCCAAGCCGCCGCTGTCGATGAAGCCGACCGGATGGTTCCAGGTCGCCTGGTGCGACGAAATCGCGGTCGGTGAAGTCCTCCGGATGAAGTACTTCGATCAGGAGATGGTCGCCTGGCGCGCCGCGTCCGGTCGCCTGACCGTGATGAACGCCTACTGCGAACACCTCGGTGCTCACCTGGGTCACGGCGGCAAAGTCGTCGGCGAGGTGCTGCAGTGTCCCTTCCACGGCTGGCAGTGGAGTCACCAGGGCCGCAACGTGTGCATCCCGTATCAGGACCGGCCCAACCGGGGGCGGCGCATCACCACCTATCCGGTGGTTGAGCGCAACGAGTCGGTGTACATCTGGCACGACGTCCAGGGCCGCGAACCGTTTTTCGACGCACCGGATGTGTTCGCCAGCTTCGACGACGGTGCTGCCGCGGACTACTACCCGCAGCAGCGGTTGTACCGGCCGGGTCTGGAGCTCCATCCGCAGTACGTGCTCGAAAACGGGGTGGATTTCGCGCATTTCAAGTACGTGCACAACACCCCCATCGTGCCGGTATTCACCCGCCACGACTTCGCTGCCCCGGTGTCCTTCGTCGACTTCACCATCACCTTCGAAGGTGACGACGGCCAGCAGATCGAGGACGTCAACAGCGGCGTGCAGGCCGTCAACGGCGGCTTGGGAGTTGCGGTGACCAAGAGCTGGGGCATGGTCGACAACCGCACCATCTCCGCGATCACGCCGGTGGACGAATCCACCTCCGATGTCCGGTTCATGGTCTACATCGGCAGGACGGCGGCCAAGGATCCGGCCCGCGCCGAGCTCAAGGCACGCGAGTTCGGACAGGAAGTGATCCGGCAGTTCGAGCAGGACATCGACATCTGGGCTCACCAGCGCTACTCCGACCGACCCGCACTGACCCCCGACGAACTCCGCGGCTTCACTGCAATTCGCGCCTGGGCCAAGCAGTTCTATCCAAACGGTCTTGGCGGCAGCGCTGCCGACGAGCACGCGGCATCGCGGACAGGGGGACGCCAATGAACACCACGGTTCGCCCGATCCGCGTCTTTCAGGTCGCCACCGGCAACGTCGGCCGCGAGATGATCAGGCGACTGCAGACGCGGCCAGACCTGGAACTGGTCGGAGTGCATTGCTACTCGGCCGACAAGGTCGGCACCGACGCCGGAGAACTGGCCGGTATCGGGCCCATCGGCGTCACGGCAACCGGCAGCGTCGAGGACATCTTCGCGGCCAAGCCGGACGTGCTGACCTTCCACGGTGTGTTTCCCGACGAGGACCTGTACGTGCAAGTGCTCGCGGCCGGGATCAATGTCGTCACCACCGCCGACTGGATCACCGGGTGGCACCGTGACCATAACCATCCGCATCCGTCCGGCAAGCCGGTGACCCGGCTGTTGGCGGAGGCCTGCGAGAAGGGCGGTGCGACGTTCTACGGCACCGGCATGAACCCTGGCCTGAACCAAATCCTCGGCGTGGTGTGTTCGGCCGACGTCGCCGAGATCGAGAACATCACCACCATCGAGTCCGTCGACGTGTCCTGCCATCACTCCAAGGAGACCTGGATCGAAGTCGGCTATGGCCAACCTGTCGACGACCCGGAAATCCCGGCGAAGCTGGAAAAGTACACCTGCGTCTTTGCCGACAGCGTGCTGATGATGGCCGACTGCTTCGACCTGGCGCTTGACGAGGTTACGTTCAGCTACGAACTGGGAGCCTGCACCAGAGACGTCGATCTGGGCTGGTACACGCTGCCGAAAGGCTCGGTGGGCGGCAGTTACATCAAGTACCGGGGCATGGTCGACGGAGTGGCGCGGGTCGAGACACACCTGGAGTGGCAGATGACGCCGCACACCGACCCGAGCTGGAAGATCAAGGGCTGCTACATCACTCGGATCCAGGGTGATCCGTGTGTCTATAACAAGCACATGATTTTCCCCAAGCCCGGCGTCGATTTGTCCAACCCGGACAACTTCGCCTCCATCGGCATGACGGTCACCGGAATGCCGGCGCTCAACTCAATCAGGTCGGTGGTCGCGGCGCCGCCCGGCCTGATCACCAGCGCCGACATTCCATTGCGCGGGTTTGCCGGTCGATTCACAAAGTAGGCCGGTTAGGGTGCGCCGATGGTTGTCACCAGCCGCGCTCGGCGAGCCGGTGCGGCTGGGCGATCTGTTCGACGTTGATGCCAACCATCGCCTCGCCCAGCCCTCGCGACACCTTGGCCAGCATGTCGGGGTCGTCGTAGAAGGTGGTGGCTTTGACGATCGCGGCGGCGCGGTGTTCGGGGGCGCCGGACTTGAAGATGCCCGAGCCGACGAACACGCCTTCAGCGCCGAGCTGCATCATCATCGCCGCATCGGCCGGGGTGGCGATCCCGCCGGCGGTGAACATCGTCACCGGCAGCTTGCCGGAGCGGGCCACCTCGGCGACGAGTTCATAGGGCGCCTGCAAATCCTTTGCCGCCACATACAATTCGTCCTGCGACAGCGACGTCAGCCGGCGGATCTCGCCGCTGATCGCCCGCATGTGGCTGGTGGCATTGGAGACATCACCGGTGCCGGCCTCCCCTTTGGAGCGGATCATGGCCGCGCCCTCGCCGATCCGACGCAGCGCTTCACCGAGGTTGGTCGCCCCACACACGAACGGCACGGTGAACTTCCACTTGTCGATGTGATGGGTGTAATCGGCCGGAGTCAGCACCTCTGACTCGTCGATGTAGTCCACGCCCAGGCTCTGCAGGATCTGCGCCTCCACGAAATGACCGATGCGCACCTTGGCCATCACCGGGATGGTGACCGCGGAGATGATGCCCTCGATCATTTCGGGGTCGCTCATCCGCGACACCCCGCCGTGAGCGCGGATGTCAGCGGGCACCCGTTCCAACGCCATCACCGCGACCGCGCCGGCGCCCTCGGCGATGCGAGCCTGCTCCGCGGTGACGACGTCCATAATCACGCCGCCCTTGAGCATCTCGGCCATACCACGCTTGACCCGCGCCGTACCGGTCGCCGGGCTACCTGCACCATCCATGGTGTCTCCAATCTCCACTACGACTGCCATCGCGCGCTCGTGTCGCTACCGACATGCAGCCAGTGCAAACGGCGGCGAAACCGTTACCGAACAACCCACAACACTGTGCAGCAGTAACACAAATCCGGTGCCTTCGGCGACTGCATCAAATCATAATATGATAGGAATTCCGTGTTATCGATTATGCAATCCAATGAGCGCCGTTCGGCTTACCAGCAGCACGGTCGGTAGCAAAGAATCTTATGTGACCATTGCGGGATAAGCTCGCGGAGCGCCGGAGGTCGGGATGGACGACAACTCCCAGGTCGTCGAACTTAACGACGACGAGTTGGCAAGGATGCGTGGCGAATACGGTCCGGAAAAGGACGGTTGCGACGATTTGGACTTCCACTGGCTCGACGTCGGCTGGCACGTGCTGCTCCGCCGGTGGATGAGCGATGCGCAACGCGCCGGCGTCATTGAGCCTAATGCGATGGTGGTGGCCACTGTGGCCGACGGAAAGCCGGTGAGCCGTTCGGTGCTCTGCAAATTACTGGATGAGTCGGGTGTGGTTTTCTTTACCAGTTACGCGTCGGAGAAGGGTCAGCAGCTCGCTGCGACACCATATGCGTCGGCAACCTTCCCCTGGTACGAGTTGGGCCGCCAGGCCCACGTGCGCGGTGCGGTCACCAAGGTAAGCGCCGAGGAGACTTTCGAGTATTGGTCCAAGCGCCCCCGCGGTGCCCAGCTGGGTGCGTGGGCATCGCAGCAGTCGCGCCCCGTCGGTTCCCGCGCCGAACTCGACGAGCAGCTCGCGGAGGTGACGCGTCGCTTCGCCGACCAGGACCAGATTCCGGTGCCACCGCAGTGGGGTGGCTACCGTATCGCCCCCGACGTGGTCGAATTCTGGCAGGGCCGTGAGAACCGGTTGCACAACCGGATCCGCATCATCGATGGCCGGCTGGACAGGCTGCAACCCTGACTCGATACCAGCGGAGAAAGTACTCACCTGCCTGGCCGTCCGAGGCGTGGTCGGCGTTGGCCCTTCGCGGGAGAGCGCGTCGATCGGCTTCCCGTTGACGCGCTGCGTACGGCGATTCGGGGGACGAACACGCACGTTCGTGG
The DNA here is from genome assembly GCF_000157895.3 of Mycobacterium kansasii ATCC 12478. NCBI lineage: Bacteria > Bacillati > Actinomycetota > Actinomycetes > Mycobacteriales > Mycobacteriaceae > Mycobacterium > Mycobacterium kansasii. Next base: position 5,516,942 of record NC_022663.1, read on the forward strand.
CAATGCCGGCCGCAGTAGGCTTCACCAAATGCGGATAGGTGTGCTGGGAGCCAAGGGCCAAGTCGGAGCGACGATGGTGGCAGCGGTGCGGGCCGCCGAAGATCTGACCCTCTCGGCCGAGGTGGACGCCGGTGATCCGCTGAGTCTGCTGACCGACGGCAACACCGAGGCGGTCATCGACTTCACCCACCCCGACGTCGTGATGGGCAATCTGGAGTTCTTGATTGCCAACGGGATTCATGCCGTGGTCGGGACCACCGGCTTCACCGCGGAGCGGCTGCGGCAGGTGGAGTCGTGGCTGGCCGACAAGCCCGAGACGTCGGTGCTGATCGCGCCGAACTTCGCGATCGGGGCGGTGCTGTGCATGCATTTCGCCAAGCAGGCCGCTCGGTTCTTCGACTCGGCTGAGGTCATCGAGTTGCATCACCCGAACAAGGCCGATGCCCCGTCGGGTACGGCGACGCGTACTGCCAAGCTGATTGCCGAGGCTCGAAAAGGCTTGCCGCCCAATCCCGATGCCACCAGCACCAGCCTGCCCGGAGCCCGTGGCGCCGACGTCGACGGCATCCCGGTGCACGCGGTGCGGCTGGCCGGGCTGGTCGCTCACCAAGAGGTGCTGTTCGGCACCCAAGGAGAGACGCTGACTATTCGGCACGACAGCCTCGACCGCACCTCGTTTGTGCCCGGGGTGCTGTTGGCGCTGCGCCGCATCGGGGAACGCCCTGGCCTCACCGTAGGCATCGAGCCGTTGCTCGACCTGCAATGACCGGGCAATGACGCGGCAGTGACGAGACAGTGACGAGGCGATGACGGGCATGGCGCGCACCATGCGCATTCAGCTGCTGATCGCTTTCCTGTGTGCGGCCATGCTGGTGTACTTCGTCCTGCTGGGCCGCATCGCCGTCGCCCTGATCGGCTCGGGTCGAGCTGCCGCCATAGGCCTGGGACTGGCCCTGCTGCTCATGCCCGCCATCGGACTGTGGGCGATGATCGCCACCCTGAGGGCCGGATTCGCGCACCAAAAGCTGGCCAGGTTGATCGCCGAGGACGGAATGGAACTTGACGTCAGCTCGCTGCCGCGGCGGCCGTCGGGCCGCATCGAACGCCCCGCGGCCGACGCGTTGTTCGACATCGTGCGCGCCGAACTGCAAGACGACCCCGACGACTGGCGTCGCTGGTACCGGCTGGCCAGGGGCTACGACTATGCGGGGGATCGCCGCCGGGCCCGCGAAGCCATGAAAACGGCCCTGAGCCTGGAAAGGAGCCGCAGGCACGGCAATGACCAAGACCCTGCTCATCGTGCACCACACCCCGTCGCCGACCACCCGCGAGCTGCTGGAGGCGGTGCTGGCCGGGGCCAACGACCCCGAGATTGAGGGTGTCGACGTGATCGCGAGGCCGGCCCTGGCGGCAACGCTTCCGGACATGCTCGACGCCGACGGCTACCTGTTCGGCACCACGGCCGACTTCGGCTACCTGTGCGGGGCGCTCAAGCACTACGTGGGCGGATACCCCACTACTACGGATAAGGCCAGCTAGTGCCGCGTCTGCTCATCGTCCACCACACGCCGTCACCGTACTGCCAGGAGATGTTCGAGGCGGTTGTCGCCGGTGCGACCGACCCCGATATCGAGGGCGTCGAGGTCGTCCGCCGCCCGGCGCTCACCGTATCGCCGGTCGAGATGATGGAGGCCGACGGCTACCTGCTGGGCACGCCGGCAAATCTCGGGTATCTCAGCGGTGCCATGAAGCACGCATTCGACTGCGCCTACTACCAGCTCCTCGACTCGACGCGGGGGCGACCGTTCGGCGTCTACATTCACGGCAACGAGGGCACCGAGGGAGCGGAGCGGGGTCTGGCCGCCATCACGACCGGGCTGGGCTGGGCGCAGGTTGCCGAGACGGTGGTGGTGATGGGCAAGCCGACCAGGGCCGACATCGAACGGTGCTGGAACCTCGGTGCGACGGTTGCCGCTCAGCTCATGGGCTGATTGCTGATATCGCGTCGGGCTTCAGGGTGTTCGAGTCCGATCGGGCGGGGGCCCGTCGTCGGTCACTCGCCTGGTGCCCGTTCGGGTTCCATCACGTAGATCACGGCACCGACGGGATCCTCAAACATACAGATCGTTCCCACCCCAGAAACGTGGTTGGGCCGCCCTTACGGTCTGTCGCTGCACGGCAATAACGACACCGTCGGCGCCGCAGCGGCCGTCGCCAAGCGGGCGACCGGGTCGGGGCTCGGCCTGCCGTCGACGCCGCGGCGCGCGAGCGCGCCTACAAACTGGGGGCACGCTGGCGGAACATGAAAGAATAAGGGCTGCGACTGAAGCACCACACGCTCCTGGAACTCGACTAGAAACGGAATGCCTCGGTGGATTTTGGAGCTCTGCCTCCGGAGGTCAATTCCACGCGCATGTACGCCGGCGCGGGCGCGGCGGAGCTGGTGGCGGCTGCGGCGGCGTGGAACGGCATAGCAGTTGAGCTGAGCACTGCTGCATCCTGTTTCGAGTCAATCGTCACCCGGCTGAGGACCGAGCCGTGGTTGGGTCCCGCCTCGCTGTCGATGGCCGCCGCCGCGCAGCCCCTCGTGGCCTGGTTGACCGACACGGCTGAATCCTCGGCGCTCGCGGCGGCACAAGCCATGGCGTCTGCGGCCGCCTTTGAGGCGGGACGTGCGATGACGGTGGCCCCGGGCGAGGTTGCGGCCAACAGAGCCCAGTTGGCCGAACTGGTAGCGACAAACATCCTCGGGCAAAACATGCCGGCCATCGCGGCCGTCGAGGCACGCTACGGGGAAATGTGGGCACAAGACGCTGCGGCCATGTACGGCTATGCGGCCGCCTCCGCGGTAGCGGGAAGGTTGAACCCGCTGACCGGGCCGTCGGCAGTCACCAATCCCGCCGGGATCGCCGGCCAAGCCGCCGCCGTTGGTCAGGCCGCCGGTTCCGTGCCGCAGACCGGTCTCAACAACCTGATCAGCAACCTGCCCAACGCCGTTATGAGCCTCGCCTCACCGGCACCGTCGGAGGCCCAGGTGTCGGGGCTGAATGCGGTCTTGTCATTCCTCACCAACCCCAATCCGTTGTTCGTCGATCACGCGTGGCACGGCGTCTCGGGCGTATTGGCGGACTTTGATATGGCCTTGACCACTAGCAGTGACGGGGCCGACGTCGCTACCGGGGTCACCGCCAGCGGAGCGGGTCCGGTTGCCGCCACGACAGCCGCATCGGCGCGCACGGTTACCCCCGCGGGCGTCGGCGCAACACCGATCGTGGCCGGTTTGGGCACTGCGTCCTCGGTCGGCCGGCTGTCGGTGCCGGCGAGCTGGTCTACCGCCGCGCCGGCGGTGACCGCCGACATCGCCTCGGTCGGCACCGGGTGGGCTGTTCCGGAGGAGGACGCAGCGATCGCGGCGGCGCCGTTTGCGCCCGGAATGGTCGTAGCCGCCGACGGCGCAGGTGCCGGCGTGGGCCCGCGATACGGAGTCAGGCCGACCGTTATGCCCAGACATGTGTTCGGCTGATCCGGGCCCACGGAAACATCCGGACGGGTCACCGGGTGTATGGGCTTGGTGGCCCGGGCGACCTTCGGCGAAGCGGTTGGCGATTACCCGGGCCTGGACCACGTCGTCAGCCGTGCCTACGGTGTGTTGGTGCACTGCAGCAACGACGCCGTCGGCGCCGCGGTCGCCGTCGAACTGGAGTGACGTGGAGAGACCAGGTGCCTGACGTAATCGAGATTCCCAGGAACCACAACCCGTTCCCGCGGACGGGGATCCGCCTCGATCGTGCCGGCGTCCCGCATTACGACGAGATCCCCTCCACCCTGCTGGACATGCTTGCCGAGCAGGTCGACCGTCGTCCCGACAGTGAAGCCGTGGTCGAGCTCGACGCTGCGCGGCTGACCTACCGGCAGCTGTGGGATCGTGCTTCGCGGGTCGCCGGCGGACTACGGGCGGGTGGTCTGAGCGCCGGCGACCGGGTGGGCGTGCGGTATCCCGCGGGAGTCGACTGGGTGCTGGCGTTCTGGGGCACCGTGATGGCCGGTGGCGTTGTGGTGCCGGTGAACACCCGCTCCACCCAGCCGGAGGTCGACTTCGTGTTGTCCGATGCCGGGGCCCGGATCGACCTGAGCGCGGATACGGCATTGCCCGACGGCGACCCGTTCGTGACCGAACAACTCGGCCCATCCGATGTGGCGGCACTGTTCTACACCTCGGGAACCACCGGCCATCCCAAAGGTGTGCCGACCACCCACGAGGCATTCGTGACCAACACCGAGAACGGGGCCAGATGTCTCGGGCTGTCATTAGATCTCGGTGACGAGCTGCGCACCCTGATTTCGGTGCCGTTGTTCCACGCGACCGGTTGCAACTCGCAGCTGCTGGCAGCCGCCCGCGTCGGCGGGGCGTCGGTGATCATGCCCGCACTCAACCTCGACCAGTTGCTCGCGACACTTCCCGCCGAGCGCATCTCGCTCATGGTGACGGTTCCGGCTGTCTACTCGCTAGTGCTGCGGCACGAGGGTTTCCCCGGCACAGACGTCTCCTCGGTGCGTTGGGTCGTTTACGGAGGTGCGCCGATCGCCCCGTCGTTGGTGCGGTCGGTCAAGGACGCGTTTCCGCAAGCAGCGGTGTTCAACGGATACGGCATGACCGAGTCGGCCTCCCTGATGACGGTGCTGCCTGATTGGGATGCGGCCGAACACGCCGACTCGGTCGGGTATGCGGTTCCCTCGGTGGATCTCGGGGTGGTTCCGTTCCGGGGCGATCACCCCGACCCGGGCGAGATGGTTGGCGAGTTGGTGGTCCGGGGGGCGAATGTGACCGCGGGCTACTGGAACCGGCCGCAAGCCACCGCGGCGACGATCGTCGACGGCTGGTTGCACACCGGCGACGTGGTACGTGTCGATGACGCGGGCCGGGTGCACATCGTCGATCGGCTTAAGGACATCATCAACCGGGGCGGCGAGAATGTCTCCAGCGTTGAGGTCGAATCCGCGCTGCTGTCGGCGCCCGGCGTCGCCGATGCCTGTGTGCTGGGGGTGCCTGACGACGTCATGGGGGAGAAGGTCGGCGCGGTGCTGTACGCAGGCGCGGACCCGATCGACGTGACGGCGGTGCTCGAACACTGCCGCCGGCAACTGGCCGACTTCAAGGTTCCGCAGTACGTCACGGTGGTGACCGAAGCGCTGCCGCGCAACGCCGGCGGCAAACTGCTCAAGGGCAGGCTCCGCGAACAGGTCCGGTGGGGTTCGCCGGTGCATTGATGCGGTTGGCGCCGTCGCCGCACAGCATAGAAATGTTGCGCCACGCCTCTCATTTCGATGCCGCTGGTCACCGGAAGATGTCACGCTCGACGGGACAGTGTTAGCACTGCCGGCGTTTGCGTTAAGAAACCGTAACGGGACTCATCGTTGACGCCTTTGGATTGCGACGGCGGGAGTGTGGATCACTAGCCTTATCCTCGACGCACAGACACTGTTCAGCAAATAACCAGAAGCTGTCCAGCAAATCCACAGGAAGTGGCCGCCGCAACCGGTCGGCATGTCTCGAAACACAAGGAGCACAGATGTCATTCCTGACGACACAGCCAGACGAACTGGCCGCTGCGGCGGGCAAGCTGCAGACCATCGGCGCGACGATGGAAGCCGAGAACGTCGCCGCAGCAGTCCCCACCACGGGCGTGATACCGGCAGCGGCCGACGAAGTGTCGATGCTGCAGGCGTCGATGTTCACCGCCTACGGGAGTTTGTACCAGCAGATCAGCGCCGAGGCCGCGGCCATGTACGAGATGTTGGTGAATACCCTCGGCGTCAGCGCCGGGACCTATGCGGCCGCCGAGGCGGCCAATTCTTCTGCGGCGGCCTCGCCCTTGTCGGACATCCTCGGGGCGCTGCTGCCCAGCCAGACTCCCGGATGGATCACGGATCTCGCCAATATCTTCAACATCGGGACCGGCAACTGGGCGTCGGCCGCGTCGGACTTGCTGGCGCTGGGCAGCGGTGCGCTTCTGCCGGCTGCCGCGGAGGCCGCCGAAGCCGACGCCGCCGAAGCCGTGGGCGGCGCCGCCGGCCTGGCACCGGCGGCTGCGGCCGCGGCCGCGATCGGCGGGGCGCCGATGGCCGCCGGCCTAGGCGAGGTGTCCTCGATCGGCGCAGCCGCACCGCCGACCTGGGCGGGGACGGCCACCTTGGTGTCGAGCACGGAAGTCGGCACGCTGCAAGGTGCCGGCTGGACCGCCGCCGCACCGCAGGCGGCGCCGCGCGCCGTCATTCCCGGCATGCCGGGATTGGCGTCGGCGACTCGAAACAGCGCCGGCTTCGGCGCCCCGCGCTATGGCGTCAAGCCCATCGTCATGCCGAAGCCGGAAGCCGTCTAGGCCACCTGCATCCGATACGAACCGGACTAAACCAAAGGAGTGGGATAACAATGGATTTCGGAGCTTTACCCCCTGAGATCAACTCCGCACGCATGTACGCTGGCGCTGGGGCGGCACCCATGATGGCCGCCGCCGCAGCCTGGCACAGGCTGGCCGTCGAGTTGAGCACCACGGCCGCCTCGGTCGAATCGGTGATCACCCAACTGACCACCGAGCAGTGGTTGGGTCCGGCGTCGATGTCGATGGCCGCCGCGGCTCAGCCTTACCTCGCCTGGCTGACCTACACCGCCGAATCCGCCGCCCATGCGGGCTCGCAGGCCACCGCGTCCGCGGCCGCCTTCGAGGCGGCCTTCGCCGCGACCGTGCCGCCGGCTGAGGTTGCGGCCAATAGGGCGCTGCTGGCCGCGCTGGTGGCGACGAACATCCTGGGCCAGAACACACCCGCCATCGCGGCCACCGAGGCGCACTACGGCGAAATGTGGGCGCAGGACGCATTGGCGATGTACGGCTATGCGGCGTCGTCGGCGGCCGCCGGGACGCTGAACCCGTTGACCACGCCGTCGCGGATCGCCAACCCGGCGGGGCTGGCCGCGCAGGCGGCCGCGGTGGGCCAGGCCGCCGCGACCGGCACGGCACAGCAGGTGGGGCTGGCGAACCTGATCACCAACGTGCCCAACACGGTCATGGGGCTCGCGTCGCCGGCCGCGTCGGTTTTCGACGCGACGGCCCTGGGCGGAATCATCGATGACCTGCTCGGCAATACGTTCGTGCAGAACGCCATCAACGGTGCGGTCAACACCGCGGCCTGGTTCGTCATGGCCACCATCCCCAACGCGGTCTTCCTCGGACACGCCCTGGATGTCGAGGGCCTGTCCGCTGCACAGCTGGTTCCGACCATCGCCGGAGCAGCGGCCACGACGAACGCCGCGGCACCCGCGGGCGCGGGCTCGGTCCTGGCCGGCATGGGCCAGGCGTCCGCGGTCGGCAAGTTGGCGGTGCCGGCGAGCTGGTCCAGTGCCGCTCCGGCGTTGCCTTCGGGCACGACGGCGTTGGAGGGCAGCGGCTGGGCGGTACCCGAGGAGGCCGGACCGGTCACCGCGATGCCCGGCGGGCCGGGGATGGCCGCCGCGTCCAAGGGTGGTGGTTACGCCGGGCCACGGTACGGCTTCCGGCCGACCGTGATGCCCAAACAGGTCGTCGTCTGATCCGACCGGCCGGGCCGTAATGTGGCCGGTATGTGGTCGCGCGTCACGATGGCCGGAGTGTGCGAATGAGCCTGCTGATCGCGAACCGGGGCGAAATAGCGCTTCGAATCATCCGCACGGCAACCGAATTGGACATCCCCACGGTGGCCGTTTACGCCGCGGACGACGCCGACAGCCCACACGTGCACGCGGCCGACCAGGCAATCGCCCTGCCCGGCAACGGGATCGACGCCTACCTCGACGCTGCGGCCATCCTGGCCGCGGCCCAAGCGTCCGGCGCCGAGCTGGTCCACCCGGGCTACGGGTTCCTCAGCGAGAACCCCGAATTCGCTCGGGCCTGCACTGGCGCCGGGTACACGTTCGTGGGACCCGACGCCGAGGTGCTGGAGGTGGTCGGGAACAAGTCTGCGGCCCGCGCCGCCGCCGTCACCGCCGGGCTGCCGGTGCTGGCGGCGACCCAAGGCCCCAGCAGCCTCGGCGACATCCGGGACTTCTTCGCCGCTCAGGTCGGCGGCGCGATCATGATCAAGGCGCTTGCCGGCGGTGGTGGCCGGGGCATGCGCAAGGTGACGGGCGCCGGCCAGATCGACGATGCCTACCGTCAGTGCGCCGCGGAAGCGCAACTGGCCTTCGGCAACCCGGCGGTATTCGCCGAGGCATATCTGGGTACGGCACGGCATCTGGAGGTGCAGGTCGTCGGCCAGCCACCGCATGCGCTGGCGCTGGGCGATCGTGACTGCAGCATCCAGCGGCGTTACCAGAAGTTAGTCGAAATCGCTCCCGCCCAAGGACTTTCGGATGACCTGCGCCGTTCCTTACATCGGGCCGCAACCTTGCTCTGCGCCGGCGTCGGGCTGCGTGGGCTGGCCACCGTCGAATTCCTGGTCTCCGCTGAGGAATTCGTCTTCTTAGAGGTCAATCCGCGAATCCAGGTTGAACATACCGTCACCGAGGAGGTGACCGGGCTGGACCTGGTGGCCTTGCAGCTGGCCATCGCCGGCGGCGCGTCCTATGGCGAGCTGGGGTTGCCGGCCGGGATTTCCTGCGAGGCAACCACAGTCACGGGTGATCTCGCCGCGGCACGGGGCATCGCGATCCAGACCAGGGTCAACGCTGAAACCATGGCGGCAGCTGGGTCTGTCCTACCCGCAGCGGGCACCTTGACGGTGTTTTCACCCCCGAGCGGCCCCGGAGTCCGGGTCGACACCTACGGCCGGGTGGGGCTGTCGGTCAGTCCACGCTATGACTCGCTGCTGGCCAAGGTCATCACCCACATATCCGGGTCATCCTTCGCTGCGGCGGTGCGCAAGGCGCGCACGGCGCTGTCGGAGTTCAGCATCGAGGGCGTCGCCACCAACCTGGCGCTGCTGCAGGAACTCTTGTCGGACAACAAGGTTCAATCGGGCATCGTCAGGACGAGTTTCGTCGACGAAAAGCTGCCCGGCCTGGCTGCGGCCGCACTGTCTCACCCTCACGCCCATCGGGTGGCCGCGGTCGAGCTTTACCCGGGTGAAGAAGCGCTGCGTGCCCAACTGGCCGGCACGGTGGTGGACATCGCGCCCGAAGGTACCGAGTTGGGCGCCGACGGGCAGTTGGTGGTGCTCGAGGCGATGAAGATGCAGCATGTCCTGGCCGCTCCGGATGCGTTGCGGACGGTCCGCAATCTGGTGTCGCCCGGTCAGGTGGTCGCCACCGGCGACCCGCTGCTGGTTTTCCTCCGCACCAGCGTTATCGGTGGTGAATCATCAACTGCCACTATCGATCTGGATCGACCGCGAGCCGACCTCGACGAGGTCCGGCAGCGTCATCGGCTCACCCTGGACGAGGGTAGGGAAGCCGCGGTGGCCAAACGGCACAAGCAAGACCGGCGCACCGCACGAGAGAACATCGCCGATCTGGTCGATCCCGGCAGCTTCGTCGAATACGGTGCCCTGGCGATCGCCGCGCAGCGCAGCCGACGCTCCGAGGCGGACCTGATCGCCAACACCCCGGCCGACGGCCTGGTCGCCGGGGTGGCCACTATCGGTGCGGATCGGTTCGGCCTGGACGCCGCACAAGCGGTCGTCGTGTCGTACGACTACACCGTGCTTGCCGGGACCCAGGGCATGCGCAACCATGCCAAGACCGACCGCGTCTTCGATCTGGCCGTGCGAAACCGCTTGCCGGTGGTCCTGTTCGCCGAGGGCGGTGGGGGCCGGCCCGGCGACACCGACGTCGGTGGCCGGGCCGGGCTGGACGTGCCGACATTCCGGGTGCTGGCCGGTCTCTCCGGCCGGGTGCCGTTGGTGGCCATCGTCTCCGGTCGGTGCTTCGCCGGCAACGCCGCCCTTGCCGGGGTGTGCGACGTGATCATCGCGACCCCGGACGCCAACATCGGCATGGGCGGCCCCGCGATGATCGAAGGCGGCGGGCTCGGCGTCTATCCGCCGGAGGCGATTGGGCCGATCGAGGTACAGCGGCGCAACGGCGTGGTGAGCCTGGTCGCCCACGACGAGGCGCACGCCGTTTCGCTGGCCAAGCAATACCTGTCCTATTTCCAGGGCAGCGTGGGCGACTGGGCTGAGCCCGACCCGCGCTTGTCACGGCATGTGGTGCCGGAGAACAGATTACGCGCCTACGACGTCCACCGCGCGATCGAGTCGATCGTCGATGTCGGCTCAGTGCTGGAGTTGCGTTCCGACTACGGGGTAGGCATCGTCACCGCACTGGTCCGCGTCGGGGGTTCGGCTTACGGGCTGATCGCCAACAGCAGCCATCATCTGGGCGGCGCCATCGACGCCGAGGCGTCGGACAAGGCCGCCGACTTCCTGACGCTGTGCGAGTCGTTCCGGCTGCCGGTGATCTCGCTGTGCGATACCCCGGGATTCATGGTCGGTCCGGACTCGGAAAAGGAAGCCACGGTCCGGCGCTTCGGCCGGATGTTCATCGCCGGCGCGCGGTTGACGGTGCCGCTCGGAATGATCATCTTGCGTAAGGGCTATGGGTTGGGTGCGATGGCCATGGCCGGTGGCTCCTTCCATGCGCCCGAGTTCACGGTCGCCTGGCCCACCGGGGAGATCGGCGGCATGGGGCTGGAAGGGGCGGTGCGGCTCGGGTTCCGCAAGGAGCTGGCCGCAGCCGCGGACGAGGTTGAACGCCAAGCGCTTTTCGAGCGGCTGGTGGCCGCGGCCTACCAGCATGGGAAGGCGCTGCGCTCGGCCACCACGTTCGAACTGGACGACGTCATCGATCCTGCGGAGTCGCGGACCTGGATCAGCAGGCTGCTACGCGTGACCGAAACCGCAACCAACGCCCGGGATGCAGCCGGCGCCGCCGGGGACTCCGCCAGGTCCGGCGTTGACCCCTCCTGAGCCGCAACCGACGCCTGGAGCGCAACCGCTACCGCCCGGACCCCCGCCGGGACCGCCATTCTGGCCGCCCTGGCCGCAGTTGCCATTTTCGTCGCAGCCCCCACCGCCGGGCACGTTGACCGGAACGATTTGAGTGGAGGTCGTGGCAGTCGTGGTGGGAACCGCCGCAGAAGCCTCGGCGGAGGCCGTTGGCGCGGCGGCGATGGCGGTAGCGATAGCCCCGGCCACGACTAGTGGTTTCATGAGGTTTAGTTTCGCTAACATGCGCCTCGTATACCCGTTACGCACGTGTACAAAACGTTGCCGAGAGCTCGGCCAACCGACCACCAAAGGCATACGACGATGACCTCACTGGATCTGACCGGCCGTACCGCCATAGTCACCGGCGCCTCCAGGGGAATCGGGCTGGCGACAGCGCAGCGCCTGGCCACCGCCGGCGCCAACGTGGTGCTCACCGCCCGCAAGCAGGAGACCGCCGAGGCAGCCGCCGCCGAGGTGGGCGAGCGCGCGCTGGGCGTCGGTGCTCACGCGGTCGACGAGGAAGCGGCAAGACGCTGTGTGGACCTGGCCCTCGAGCGCTTCGGCAGCGTGGACATCCTGATCAACAACGCGGGCACCAACCCGGCGTTCGGCCCGCTGATCGAGCAGGACCACGCCCGCTTCAGCAAGATCTTCGACGTCAACCTGTGGGCCCCGTTGCTGTGGACCTCGCTCGCCGTCAAGGGATGGATGGGGGAGCACGGCGGCGTCGTCATCAACACCGCCTCGATCGGCGGAATGCACCAATCCCCGGCCATGGGGATGTACAACGCCACCAAGGCCGCCCTGATACATGTGACCAAGCAACTGGCCCTGGAACTTTCGCCGCGGGTGCGGGTCAACGCGATCTGCCCCGGCGTGGTGCGCACCCGGCTGGCCGAGGCGCTCTGGAAGGACCATGAAGACCCGCTGGCGGCCACCATCGCGCTGGGGCGCATCGGCGAACCGGTCGACGTGGCCGAAGCCGTCGGTTTCTTGGTCTCGGATGCGGCGAGCTGGATCACCGGAGAGACCATGGTGATCGACGGCGGCCTGCTGCTGGGCAACGCTCAAGGATTTCGCACCAATCCGGGTGGCGCGCGATGAACATCGGCGAGGACCTGCGAACCCGGGTGCGGTCGATGCTCGACCAGCATGACCCGGCCACCACCGAGCCGCGGGACTTTCTCGGCGCGCGGTTCGACGCGGGGCTTGCCTGGGTGCACTTTCCGGTGGGATTCGGCGGTCTGGACCTGCCGCACACGTATCAGGCGCAGGTCGACGCGCAATTGGCCGCAGCCGGAGCGCCGCCGGCCGGCGGCGGGCGAAACATCATCGGGATCGGCATGGCGGCTCCGACGATCGCGGCGTTCGGAACCGAAGACCAGAAACGTAAGTTCTTGCGCCCGTTGTTCACCGGTGAACACCTCTATTGCCAGCTGTTCAGCGAACCGGGAGCCGGATCGGATCTCGCCGGGGTTGCAACCCGTGCCGTGCGCGATGGTGATGACTGGATTGTCAACGGGCAGAAGGTTTGGACGTCGATGGCCCAGCATGCACAGCTGGCCATCCTGGTGGCACGAACCAACCCGGACGTGCCCAAACATGCTGGGCTGACGTACTTCCTGTGCGACATGAGGCAACCGGGAATCGACATCCGGCCGCTGCGCCAGATCACCGGCGAGGCGGAGTTCAACGAGGTATTCCTCACCGACGTCCGGGTGCCCGACGCGAACCGGCTCGGTCCGGAAGGCGGCGGCTGGCGCGTGGCGACCACCACCCTCAACAACGAGCGCGTCGCGATCGGCGCACGGACCGGAATCCCACGCGAAGGCGGCCACATCGGAAGGGTCACCGAAGCCTGGCGCGATCAGCCGGCGCTGCGCAATCCCGCGATGCACGACGAGATGATGCGGCTGTGGGTGGAAGCCGAAGTGCTGCGGCTCACCGGCGAACGATTGCGCCAGCAGGCCGCGACCGGTCAGCCCGGGCCGGAGGGCGCCGGTATGAAAGTGGCGTTTGCCCGTCTGGCGCAACAGATCTCGGGCTTCGAACTCGAATTGCACCCGGAGTCCGGCATGGGATACGACGACTGGACACTGCGCCGGCCGGAGACCGTCGATCTGATCGGTCGCGGGCCGGGGTATCGCTACCTGCGGGCTCGTGGCAACTCGATCGAGGGTGGCACCTCGGAGATCTTGCGCAATACCATCTCCGAGCGGGTGTTGGGCCTGCCCGGCGAACATCGGGTCGACAAGACCGTCGCCTGGAAGGACTTGCCTCGATGAGCGCCGCGGACCTGCTGTACTCCGACACCGAGGAGGCGCTGCGGGACAGCGTTCGGCAACTGTTCGCTGATCGGTGTCCACCGGAGCTGGTGGTGCGGTCCTATGATGCTCTGCCGCAAGACTTTTCGGAACTGTGGCGGACGCTGGCCGCCGATCTGGGGGTGGCCGGGCTACTGGTTCCCGAGTCGCTGGGCGGAGCAGGCGCGAGTGCCCGTGAAGTAGCGGTGGTCATGGAGGAGATCGGCCGGGCCGTCGCGCCGGTGCCGTTCCTGTCCAGCGCGGTGCTTGCCACCGTCGCGCTGTCGTTATCCGGCGAGACCGAAACGCTCTCGGGTCTGGCCAATGGTGCCGTCACCGCGGCGCTGGTGGTGCCTCTGTCCACCGCGCCGGGTGATCCGGTCACCGGTGTGAGCAATGGCGCCGACGGACTGACCGGACGGATCACCAGCGTGGCGGGCGCCCGGGAAGCCGATGTGCTGGTGGTGCCGGTCGCCGGGCCCGACGGGGTGGAGCTGCATACCGTCGCGCGCGACGCGGCCGGTGTCGAGGTCTCGCCTATATTGACCTTCGACATGACCAGACCGCTTGCTGACGTGCAGTTTTCGGGTGCCGCGTCGTCGCGGATCGGTACCGGGCCGGCCCACGCGGCACTGGCCGAGGCGCTGCAGACCGCAGCGGCGCTGCTCGCCTCCGAGCAGCTGGGGGTTGCGCGGTGGTGCTTTGACACCACACTGGCCTACACCAAGGAGCGTAAGCAGTTCGGCCGGGCCATCGGTTCCTACCAGGCGATCAAACACCGGCTGGCGGACTTGTGGTTCGAGGTCGGTTCGGCGACGGCAGCGGCCCGCTATGCCGCCGACACGTGTGCCCGGGGCGATGCAGATGCCGCTATTGCGGCGGCTCTTGCGCAGGCCCACTGCAGCGGGGTCGCGGTGCACGTCGCCGAGCAATGTGTGCAGCTGCACGGTGGAATCGGAATGACCTGGGAGTATCCCGCGCACCTGTACCTGAAGCGGGCCAAGAGCGACCAGTTGGCCCTCGGCACCGCCTACCGGCACCGCGCTCGACTGGCCACGTTGGTCAACCTGCCGCTCACCTGACTTCGACGAGGATCGGGCGAGCAGACACAGAATCGCATGAGGCCCCAACGATTTGGGGGATTCTCTGTCTGCTCGCCGGATCAGCGCGGTAGGGCCGCAGCGAAGACGTCCCTCATCGCCGTCCAGTGCCGCTGCGCGCAAGCCTCGTCGTAGGGCGGGTTGTCCGGGACGGCAAACCCGTGAGCGGCCGGATACCACTCGATGGTGTGCTCGACACCCGCCGCGGTCAGAGCTTTGTCGAGCTGTTCGGCGTGGTCAGCGGTGAACGACGGGTCGTTCTTCGCGCCGCCCACATAGACCGTGGCCCGCATCCGCTCGGCCAGCAGATGCGGGCTGTCTGCGCTGTCGGTGACCAAGCCGCCGCCGTGAAACGACGCCGCGGCGGCGACCCGGTCCCCAAGGCGACCGGCGACCACCAGCGAGATCCGTCCACCCATGCAGTAGCCGCACACACCGAAGCGCTGGCCCCTCACCTCCGGGCGGCCGGACAGGTAGTCGAAGAACGCGCCGGAGTCGCGGGTAACCCGGTCCGGGGTCAAGGTGCCAATCATGAACATGATCCGCGCCCGCTCCTTCGCGTCGCCGAACGCGGTCGCCATATCGAATGCGGCCCATGCGCCCTCGCGGTAGTACACGTCGGGCAGCAGCACCGCGTAGCCGTTGCCCGCCAGCTTGGCAGCCATCTGGTAGAAGGTTTCCCGCACACCGCCGGCGTCGGGATACATGACGACACCGGGCCACGGGCCTTCGGCACCATCAGGGGTGAACAGGTGGACGGGGCAACTGCCGTCGGGCGTGGTGACGGTATCGGTGAGTTTCGGCATGGCCTCCGTTGTACTCCTGCGGCCTCGCCGCGTGCTGATTGGCGTCGACCCGCCGCGCCCCGCTTCGCGGGGCTTGCGATCGCCGCTGGATTGATTGGCGTCGACCCGCCGCGCCCCGCTTCGCGGGGCTTGCGATCGCCGCTGGATTGATTGGCGTCGACCCGCCGCGCCCCGCTTCGCGGGGCTTGCGATCGCCGCTGGATTGATTGGCGTCGACCCGCCGCGCCCCGCTTCGCGGGGCTTGCGATCGCCGCTGGATTGATTGGCGTCGACCCGCCGCGCCCCGCTTCGCGGGGCTTGCGATCGCCGCTGGATTGATTGGCGTCGACCCGCCGCGCCCCGCTTCGCGGGGCTTGCGATCGCCGCTGGATTGATTGGCGTCGACCCGCCGCGCCCCGCTTCGCGGGGCTTGCGATCGCCGCTGGATTGATTGGCGTCGACCCGCCGCGCCCCGCTTCGCGGGGCTTGCGATCGCCGCTGGATTGATTGGCGTCGACCCGCCGCGCCCCGCTTCGCGGGGCTTGCGATCGCCGCTGGATTGATTGGCGTCGACCCGCCGCGCCCCGCTTCGCGGGGCTTGCGATCGCCGCTGGATTGATTGGCGTCGACCCGCCGCGCCCCGCTTCGCGGGGCTTGCGATCGCCGCTGGATTGATTGGCGTCGACCCGCCGCGCCCCGCTTCGCGGGGCTTGCGATCGCCGCTAAGCTGGCCGCGTGGTGCCCATTGCGACTCCCTATGAGGACCTGCTGCGCCTGGTGCTCGAAACGGGTTCGGCCAAATCCGACCGTACCGGCACCGGCACCCGGAGCCTGTTCGGCCAGCAGATCAGGTATGACCTGTCCGCCGGCTTCCCGCTGCTCACCACCAAGAAAGTCCATTTCAAGTCGGTGGCCTACGAGTTGCTGTGGTTCTTACGCGGCGACTCCAACATCGGCTGGCTACACCAGCATGGAGTCACCATCTGGGACGAATGGGCAAGCGAGACAGGTGATCTCGGACCTATCTATGGCGTGCAATGGCGGTCCTGGCCGGCCCCTTCGGGTGAACACATCGACCAGATCAGTGCCGCTCTGAATTTGCTGCGCACCGATCCCGATTCCCGGCGGATCATCGTGTCGGCCTGGAACGTCGGCGATATCCCGCAGATGGCGTTGCCGCCGTGTCACGCGTTCTTCCAGTTCTACGTCGCCGACGGCCGGTTGAGCTGCCAGCTCTACCAGCGCAGCGCCGACCTCTTTCTCGGCGTGCCCTTCAACATCGCCAGTTACGCGTTGCTCACCCACATGATGGCCGCACAGTCCGACCTGGACGTCGGCGAATTCATCTGGACCGGCGGTGATTGCCACATTTACGACAACCACGTCGAACAGGTCCGCCAACAATTGCGCCGTGAGCCCCGACCGTACCCGAAACTAGTGCTGGTACAAAGGGATTCGATCTTCGACTACGCCTATGAGGACATCCACGTCGAGAACTACCACCCGCACCCGGCGATCAAAGCCCCCGTAGCCGTATGACTGCAGTGGGCCTGATCTGGGCTCAGTCAACGTCGGGTGTCATCGGCCGCGGTGGTGACATTCCCTGGCGCGTGCCCGAAGACCTAAGCCACTTCAAACGGATCACCATGGGCCACACGGTGGTGATGGGCCGGCGGACCTGGGACTCGCTACCGGCCAGTGCCCGGCCGCTGCCGGGCCGGCGAAATGTGGTGCTGAGCCGCCAGCCTGGCTTCGTGGCGGAAGGTGCCGAGGTGGTCGGTTCGCTCGAGGACGCCCTCACCGGACCGGAGGACACCTGGGTGATCGGCGGGGAGCAGATCTACACCCTGGCCCTGCCGCGCGCCATCAGGTGCGAGGTGACCGAGGTCGACGTCGACCTACCTCGCGACGACGACGACGCCCTGGCTCCGCCGCTCGACGAGACGTGGCAAGGCGACGTAGGGGAGTGGCAGGTCAGCCGGTCGGGATTGCGCTACCGCTTCCACAGCTATTACCGGTGATGAGCACCTTGACTGCCGCGCAGGCCCGCCGGGTGGCGGTCGCGGCACAAGGCTTCGCCGAGCCCAAACCGGCCGGCCCGATCACTCACGCCCACCTCAAGCGGCTGATCTCCCGGATCCAAGTGCTGCAACTGGATTCGGTGTCGGTGGCCGTGCGGGCACACTACGCACCGGTGTTCAGCCGGCTCGGCTCCTACGACCGCGACGTGCTGGACCGCGCCGCATGGGGCCCGCGCTCGTCGCGGTTGCTGGTCGAGTATTGGGCACACGAAGCCGCGCTGATGGCCGTCGACGACTGGCCCTTGCTGCGCTGGCGGATGCGGCAGTACCGGCATGGACGCTGGGGTATTCATATCGTCAAGGCCAACCCGCAGCTGGCCGATGAAATCATCGCGGCGGTCGCCGAACTCGGACCCAGCACCGCCGGTCAGATCGAAGCGCACCTGGCCGCCGAGCCCCGCATGCGAAAAGGAACCTGGTGGAATCGCAGCGACACCAAGTGGGTCGCCGAGGCGCTGTTCGCCTCGGGCGTGCTGACGACAGCCACCCGCGTCGGGTTCGCCCGCCACTACGACCTGGTCGAGCGAGTGCTGCCGGCAGAGGTGCTGGCACGAGAGGTCGACGACGACGAAGCCGTACGCCAACTGACGCTGCGAGCGGCTACCGCGCTGGGCGTGAGCACCGAAGCCGACATCCGCGACTATTTCCGGATGACCGCCCAACAGATCAAGCCGGCGATCGCCGACCTGGTGGCCACCGGTGAAATCGAGCGGGTGAGCGTCGAAGGCTGGCCGGCGCCGGCCTACCTGCGGTCCGGCCAGACGGTGCCGCGCCGCGACCGCGGCACCGCGCTGCTGTGTCCGTTCGACCCGTTGATCTTCTTCCGGCCAAGAGTCAAGCGGCTGTTCGGTTTTCACTACCGCATCGAGATCTACACCCCGGCGCCGAAACGCCAGTACGGCTACTACGTGTGGCCGCTGCTGCTGGACGGACAGCTGGTCGCGCGGGTGGACCTCAAAGCCGACCGCGCCGCCGATGCATTGCGCGTGGTGGGGGCGTTCAGTGAACCCGACTCGCCGCGGACGCGGACGCGGGTCGCCACGGCGCTGGCCGGCGAACTGGCGTCGATGGCATCCTGGCTGGGGTTGGCCGGTGTCGGCGTGTCCGGGCGCGGGGACCTGGCGGGGCAGCTTCGCACCGCGGCCAAACAGGCCGGCTGATGAGCGCCGAACACGTGAAATTGGGCGATCATCTCGATTTCGCCCACGGACGTGCTTTGCCGACGCGGCTGTCAGACGGCGGCTTTCCGGTCTGTGGCGCCAACGGGATCATCGGTTATGCGGACCAACCCAATGCCCGGGGGCCGCTGATCGTCATCGGCCGGGTTGGTTCATATTGCGGGAGCGTGCATTACCACGATGGCGATGTGTGGGTCACCGACAACGCACTCGCCTGCCGCGCCAAGCGCCCCGAGGAAACTCGTTACTGGTATTACGCCCTGCGGGGTTGCGGACTCAATCGGTATCGCGCCGGATCGGGCCAGCCGTTGCTCAGCCAGACCATCCTGCGCGACGTTTCCACGCGTGCTGCCGCCGCGCCTGACCGTTCCCGGATTGGGGAAGTGCTCGGAGCATTGGACGACAAGATCGCCGCCAACAAGCGCGTTATCGAAGCTGCCGAGGCGTTGATGCTGGCGATCGTCCACAATATTTCTGATCGGGTGCCGCTTTCGACCCTGGCGAGAAAGTCAACGGCGAGTCGCAATCCCCAGGAGTTCGACGGCAGCGTCGCTTATTACAGCTTTCCCGCGTTCGACGACGGCGCCCAGCCCACCGTCGTCAATAGCCGAACGATCAAGAGCGTCAAGTTCGTTTTGACGCGGCCGTGCGTATTGTTTTCGAAGCTGAATCCGAGGATCCCGCGAATCTGGAATGTCATCAGCCTCCCGGTGGAAATGGCGCTGACGAGCACGGAATTCGTCGTGCTGCATCCTGTTGGAGTCGATACG
This sequence comes from Mycobacterium kansasii ATCC 12478, assembly GCF_000157895.3. NCBI lineage: Bacteria > Bacillati > Actinomycetota > Actinomycetes > Mycobacteriales > Mycobacteriaceae > Mycobacterium > Mycobacterium kansasii. The sequence goes on from NC_022663.1 coordinate 5,536,115, forward strand.
TCGGCGTTGTGGTCGGCATTGCGACAATCTGATGTCGGGGCCAGGCTCCGGCGTCGGGTGGCGGGCGTGACGGGAAGCCGCCAACGAATCCAACCGGCTGAACTTCTGCACGAACAGGTGCGCGATGTGCGGCGATTGACCGCCGCACAGGCGACAGCGATATCGGGCCTGGGTGCTCTGTGCCATGTCCGACGCGTCGAATCGGCGCAGTTGGCGGCGGGCCGCGACGCGCTGCTTCCGCTCTTGGTGTGCGGCGACGTCAATGTCACAGATGCCGCGCGGATGCCGCACCCGCCGGAATTAAGGTACTAATCGGCCGGCGGTGGCCTGGCATTGCGGCGAAACGTCGAGATGGAGGAACCCAGGGATGCCTCCCGGGAAGAAGCAGGAACCGTCGACGCTCAAGGAACTCCAGGACACGCTCTGGAAATCCGCCGACAAGCTGCGGGGGTCGATAGGGGCGAGCCAATACAAAGACGTGATCCTTGGCCTGCTGTTCCTCAAGTACTTGTCAGACGCGGATACCGAGCAGCGCATCGCAATCGGGGCGACGTTGTCCGCCGGCGGCACGGACCGCGGTGCGTTCACAGTCCCGCCGAACGCCCGCTGGGAGCTCCTGGCGGCACACGCCGAAGGCAAGTCGGTGGTCGCCGGTGAACCAGCGAAAAGCATCGGTGCGCTCATCGACGACGCGATGGACGCCGTGATGCAAGCTAATCCGGCGCTTGCCGTAAGCCTGCCTCGGATGTACAACCGGGACAACATCGACCAGCGCCGGCTCGGTGAGCTGGTCGGACTGTTCAGCACGGCACGTTTCAGCCGCCAGGGTGAGCATCGCGCGCGGGACCTGATGGGCGAGGTGTACGAGTACTTCGTCGGCAATTTCGCTCGCGCGGAGGGAAAGAGGGGAGGGGAGTTCTTCACTCCCGCGAGCGTGGTCAAGGTGATCGTGGAAGTGCTGGAGCCGTCACGCGGTCGGGTCTATGACCCGTGCTGCGGCTCCGGCGGCATGTTCGTGCAGGCCGAGAAGTTTGCTTACGAGCACAGTGGCGACGTGAACGATATTTGCATCTACGGCCAGGAGAGCGTCGAGGAGACCTGGCGAATGGCGAAGATGAACCTCGCCGTCCACGGTATCGACAACAAGGGCCTCAGGTGGGGTGACACGTTCGTCTGCGACCAGCATGCGGGCGTCCGGATGGACTACGTGATGGCCAATCCGCCGTTCAACATCAAAGACTGGGCGCGTGACGAGAAAGACCCCCGGTGGCGTTTCGGCGTTCCGCCCGCCAACAACGCGAATTACGCGTGGATTCAGCACATCTTGTCCAAGCTTGCACCGGGCGGCAGGGCCGGGGTGGTGATGGCGAACGGCTCGATGTCGTCGAACTCGAACGGCGAGGGCATAATCCGCGCCCATATCGTGGACGCAGATCTGGTTTCGTGCATGGTCGCACTGCCGGCTCAGCTGTTTCGCAGCACCGGGATTCCGGTCTGTCTGTGGTTTTTCGCCATGGATAAGAAAGCGGGTTGTCAAGGCGCGATCGACCGCTCCGGCCAGGTGCTGTTCATCGACGCGCGTGAATTCGGCCATCTGGTCGACAGAACCGAGCGGGCATTGGCCGCCGAAGAGATCACGCTTATCGGCGATACCTACCACGCGTGGCGCGGAACGCGTTCGGCTGGCTCGAAAAGCATTGCTTACCAAGATGTTTGCGGATTCTGCAAATCTGTGATGCTGGCGGAGATCAGGGCGGCCAACTATGCGCTCACCCCGGGCCGCTACGTGGACGCACCCGAAACCGAGTGCGACGGTGAGCCGATCGGCGGCGATATCACGCGGTTGACCGAGGACCTGTTGACAGCGCTCGACGAGTCGGCGCGTCTGGAGACGGTGTTGCGCAAGCAGTTGAAGCGGCTCGATGCGTGAGTGAGTTCGTCGCCGTGGTCAACGGTTTGTGAAGCGGGCGAGATCCCGCCGCGGTATCCGGGCTCCATAAAGCCGGCCGTGATAATCGGCGGTTATCTATCAAGCGAAAACAAGTCTTGGACAGCGAGATCCGCATCGCGAAGAGTTTTCGGTGTCATGAATCACTTCGGCCGCAGAGATCAGAGGTTGCTGTTGGTTGTCGCTTACATCGGCGATCACGGTGGTTGAGCTGACAGGAGTTGCGCACTGATGGGGCTACTCACTCAGTTCCGGAGTTTCAATTACCCCAGTCGTGTGCTGATGATCAACCAATTCGGCGTCAACATCGGCTCCTTCATGCTGATGCCGTACTTGGTGGGGTATTTGACCGGGCCACTCGGGTTGCCTACGTGGGCCGTGGGTTTGTTGATGGGTGTCCGTACCTTGTCCAACCAGGGCATGTTTTTGGTGGGTGGCACGTGGGCGGACCGACTTGGCTACAAGCCGCCGATCGCGGCCGGTTGCTTGCTGCAGACCGTCGCGTACACCATGTTGGCCGTCGCGCATTCGTTACCGATGTTGGTGATCGCCGCCGCCGGAACGGGTATCGCCGGCGCGCTGTTCACCCCCGCGGTGCGCGCCTATCTTGCCGCTGACTCCGGTGACCGCGGGGTTGAGGCGTTCGCGCTGTACAGCGTCTTCTACCAGTCGGGAGCCTTGTTGGGTCCGTTGGTGGGATTTGCGCTGCTGACGATGAATTTCAGGATCGTCGTCCTCGGCGCCGCGGGTGTCTTCGCCGCGCTTACTGTCGCGCAGCTGCTGGCGCTGCCCCACCACCGTGCCGATCCGCGCGAGTTGGGCCCCCAGTTGGGCATTGTTAAGCGTTCCATCCTGCAGGACTGGCGCATGATCGTGAGCAACCGGTCCTTCGTCTGGTTTGCCGCCTGTATGACCGGCCGCTACCTGCTGACTTTCCAGATATACCTCGCGCTTCCGATTCAGGCCTCGGCCTTGGCTCCGCATCAGCAATCACTCTTGGTAGCAGCCATGTTCGCGGTATCGGGTCTGCTGTCGGTCGTCGGCCAACAACACATCACCCGCTGGCTGGCCTCCCGTTGGGGGGCTCAACGGAGCCTATTCGTCGGGGCGGTGGTGATGGCTGCATCGTTCGTGCCGCTCGCGCTCGTTCCCACCGCCCACGAGCTGGGTACCGCGGCCGCCGTGGCGGCGTTGTTGATGTCGACGTTGCTGCTGTCCATCGCTTCGACGGTGATGTTTCCGTTCGAGATGCGTGCCGTCGTCGTACTCTCCGGTGAACGGCTGGTGGCGACCCACTACGGGTTCTATAGCACCATCATTGGGCTTGGAGTCCTCGTCGGCAATCTCGGTATCGGATCACTGATGAGCGCCGCACGTCGTTTCAACGCGCACGAACTTCCTTGGACCGTAATGGTTCTCGTCGGCATGGTCGCTGCTTTTGGATTGCGCCGGCTAAACCACCGTACCCGTGGATCGATTGCGCAAACCGCCCCATTGCGGCAGAAGTCGTCGCGTTACCTGCAGCGGGAATTGTCGATTGCCGCAAGTGCGGACGGCGGCGGATCGCAAGCCCCGCAGAGAAGCGAGTGGGCTGGTCAATCTCGCACAACTGTCACGACCGGTCGATGAATTTGCGCGTGACGTGAAAGGAATTTTGCATTGAAGTTGAAGCAGAAATTGGCCAAATTCTGCCTCGCGGGCGCGCTGGGTATCGCTGCGCTCGGCATTGGCGTCGTGGCTCACGCCGATCCGCCGCCATCGGAACCGGCAACGCCATCGGAACCGGCAACGCCAACACCGTCGCTGCCAGATGCACCCCCGACATCAGACTCGCCGCCGCCGCAATCGTGGCCACCGTGCGGAATGGGCGGTCAGTGTTCGCCGCGGTGTTGGCCGCCATGGGAACCGCCACCGGCACCGGGTGAACCGACTCCCACCTTCCCGGAACCGTGGCCACCCTTCGGCTTGGGTGGTACCAGGTTTTCGCCATGCCCGGCGCCCCCGCCTCCGCCCCCGGGCCAACCGTACCCATCGCCGCCTCCCGCACCGCCGGCATGGCCACCATGCGGCACCGGCGGTGAGTGTTTTCCGGGCGGATTGCCACCTGGCTGGTACTAAGAGGTGACCCGTAATGGTCATGCGGTCTGCTGGGATGTCCCGGATCGCCCCGCTAGGGTGAGCGCCGTGGCCCAAACCGCCCCGCTACGCGTGCACCTGATCGCCAAGACCGAGTTCTTGACGCCGCCCGACGTGCCGTGGACCACCGACGCCGACGGCGGCTCGGCGCTGGTGGAGTTTGCCGGCCGGGCGTGTTACCAGAGCTGGTCCAAGCCCAACCCCAGAACTGCGACCAACGCCGGCTACCTCAAGCACATCATCGACGTCGGTCATTTCTCGGTGCTCGAGCACGCGAGCGTGTCCTTCTACATCACCGGGATTTCGCGGTCGTGCACCCATGAGCTGATCCGGCACCGCCACTTCTCTTATTCGCAGCTGTCGCAGCGCTACGTGCCGGAAGGTGACTCGCAGGTCGTCGTGCCCCCGGGAATGGAGGACGACCCCGAACTGCAGCAGATCCTGACCGCCGCCGCCGACGCCGGCCGCGCCACCTACACCGAGTTGCTGACCAAGCTGGAGGCCAAGTTCGCCGACCAGCCCAACGCCGTGCTGCGGCGCAAACAGGCACGCCAGGCCGCCCGTGCCGTGCTGCCCAACGCCACCGAGACCCGCATCGTTGTCACCGGCAACTACCGGGCGTGGCGGCACTTCATCGCCATGCGGGCCAGCGAGCACGCCGATGTGGAGATCCGGCGGCTGGCCATCGAGTGCCTGCGTCAACTCGCCGACAGCGCACCCGCGGTGTTCGCCGACTTCGAGGTCACAACCCTGGCCGACGGCAGCGAGGTGGCGACGAGTCCGTTAGCCACAGAAGCCTGAGCTTCGGCCCGGCACGCGCGCTGACGCTGCTGCCAAAAAGCTTGGCGGCGCCAGGTAACCTTGGACAACGTGAGCACCGTCGGATTCGACGTCCCAGCGCGCTTGGGGACACTGCTGACCGCGATGGTGACACCATTCGGCGCCGATGGGTCCCTGGACACCGCCGCCGCGGCGCGTCTGGCGAATCGCCTGGTGGACCAGGGATGCGATGGCCTGGTGGTTTCGGGCACCACCGGTGAGTCGCCGACGACCACCGACGACGAGAAGCTCGGGTTGCTGCGTGCGGTCCTGGAGGCGGTGGGTGACCGGGCCCGGGTGATCGCCGGCGCCGGCACCTACGACACCGCGCACAGCGTCCGGCTGGCCAAGTCCTGCGCTGCCGAAGGTGCGCACGGGCTGCTGGTGGTCACCCCGTACTACTCGAAGCCGCCGCAGAGCGGATTGCTGGCACACTTCACCGCCGTTGCCGACGCGACCGATCTGCCGGTGCTGCTCTACGACATCCCGGGCAGGTCCGGCGTACCGATCGAGCCCGAAACCATCCGTGCGCTGGCGTCGCACCCCAACATCGTCGGGGTCAAAGACGCCAAAGCCGACCTGCCCAGCGGCGCCCAGATCATCGCCGACACCGGACTGGCCTATTACTCCGGCGACGACGCGCTCAACCTGCCTTGGCTGGCAATGGGCGCCATCGGGTTCATCAGCGTGATCGGTCATCTGGCGGCAGGGCAGCTTCGCGAGTTGCTTTCGGCCTTCCAGTCGGGCGACATCGCCACCGCTCGCAAGATCAACGTCGCGGTAAGCCCCTTGTGCAAGGCTATGAGCCGTCTGGGCGGCGTCACCATGGCCAAAGCGGGCCTGCGGCTGCAGGGCATCGACGTCGGAGACCCCCGGCTGCCGCAGATGCCCGCAACACCGGAGCAGATCGACATGTTAGCCGCCGACATGCGTGCAGTTTCGGTGCTTCGGTGAGTCATAGGGCGAGCCACCCGTGAACGAAGACCTTCCGCCGCCAGCTCCGTTGGCCGCGGGCGGACTACGGGTCACCGCGCTCGGCGGCGTCGGCGAAATCGGCCGCAACATGACGGTTTTCGAGCATCTGGGCCGGCTGCTGATCATCGACTGCGGGGTGCTGTTCCCCACCCATGACGAGCCGGGTGTCGACTTGATCTTGCCCGATCTGCGTCATATCGAAGACCGCCTCGACGACATCGAGGCGCTGGTGTTGACGCACGCGCACGAGGACCACATCGGGGCCATTCCCTTCCTGCTCAAGCTGCGTCCCGACATTCCCGTCGTCGGCTCCAGGTTCACCCTGGCGCTGGTCGCCGCCAAATGCCGTGAGCATCGGATCAAGCCGGTGTTCGTCGAGGTGGCCGAGGGGCAGAGCAGCAGACACGGAGTCTTCGAGTGCGAATATTTCGCGGTCAACCACTCCATCCCCGACGCACTGGCCATCGCGGTCTATACGGGTGCGGGCACCGTCCTGCACACCGGCGACATCAAGCTCGACCAACTGCCGCTCGACGGACGTCCCACCGACCTGCCCGGCATGTCCCGGCTCGGCGACGCCGGCGTGGACCTGTTCTTGTGCGACTCCACCAACGCCGAGATCCCCGGTGTCGGACCATCGGAAAGCGAAGTGGGCCCCACGCTGCACCGGTTGATCCGGGGCGCCGAGGGCCGGGTCATCGTGGCATGCTTTGCCTCCAATGTGGACCGGGTTCAGCAAATCATCGACGCCGCAGTGGCTTTGGGCCGGCGAGTGTCATTCGTGGGCCGGTCGATGGTGCGCAACATGGGCATCGCAAGGGAATTGGGTTTCCTGCGGGTGGCGGATTCCGACTTGATCGACATCGCCGCCGCGGAGATGATGCCGGCCGAACAGGTGGTGCTGATCACCACCGGCACGCAGGGCGAACCGATGTCGGCGTTGTCTCGGATGTCGCGCGGCGAACATCGCCGTATCACTCTGACTTCGGGTGATCTCATCGTGTTGTCGTCGTCGCTGATCCCCGGAAACGAGGAGGCGGTCTACGGCGTCATCGACGAGCTCTCCAAGATCGGAGCTCGCGTTGTCACCAATGCCCAAGCGCGGGTGCATGTTTCCGGACACGCATACAGCGGCGAGCTGCTGTTTCTGTACAACGGGGTACGGCCGCGCCACGTGATGCCGGTACACGGGACTTGGCGAATGCTGCGCGCCAACGCCAAGCTCGCGGCCGGCACCGGAGTTCCGGAAGAGTCGATCTTGTTGGCCGAGAACGGGGTCAGCGTCGATCTGGTTGGCGGCAGAGCATCGATCGCCGGTGCCGTGCCGGTCGGAAAGATGTTCGTCGACGGGCTGATCACCGGCGACGTCGGCGAAATCACCCTGGGTGAACGGCTGATCCTGTCGTCGGGTTTTGTCGCGGTGACCGTGGTGGTCAAGCGTGGCACCGGGCGCCCGGTGGCGGCGCCGCATCTGTATTCGCGCGGCTTTTCCGAAGATCCCAAGGCGCTGGAACCCGCCGTGCGCAAGGTCGAAGCGGAGCTGGAATCGCTGGTCGCCGCCAACGTCACCGATCCCACCCGGATCGCGCAGGGCGTGCGTCGCACGGTCGGCAAGTGGGTGGGCGAAACCTACCGCCGCCAGCCGATGATCGTGCCCACGGTGATCGAGGTCTGACCCTCGAACCTCGTCGTAGCGGGCCATTCGAGCGCCCAACTGCCCGGGCTTACCCAGGCGCAGTCGATCGAGGAGCAGGCAAATGCACCCGTCGCCCCGCCGATGCCTGCACGATGATGTGGCGACGGGTTCCACGACGCCCGACGTCGATTGGCGTTTCCCGCTCGCCTGCCCTACTATGCGGCAGAAGGAAAAAGCTACAATGACTACTGTTGCTAGGGGTAACGGTAGTGGCTCCCGGCTTGATGACTTTGTGCCGGAAGACTTTTCCAGTTCACGTCCTATTTTCGTGCCGTAGTTCAATGCCGAGGAGAGATATGTCCCGCAACACCGTCTGCCATGAGTCACTCTTCCAGCAAGTGGAAACCGCGTATGCGAGCCCCGTCTTCGTGGTTGAGGTCATCGGTTAGCAGGAACGCCGTCGGTTAGCGGCCGGCAGCTACCGCCTTCATTGCATGGCGTACGGGGAAGCATGCACTCGCTACGTCCCGTGTCCGATTCCGGAGTGCGGCAAGGGGAATCGATCTGCCGGCGTTGGCGGCGGCGCATGACGTCAGATGAAATGCTGTGCCGCTAGACAATCGACTCGCGTTCAATGATCAAGCGAGGTTTCTCGCACTGCGCGCGACCGGTCTGGCACCGGTGGCTCAGTGGGTGTGGGTTTACCAGCGCCAGGTAGACCTGGATGGTCTGAGGCGTTTTCAGCGCAATCTCGGCCACGGGTTGTTGGGACGGCGGATCGAGCGTTCTCCGCTGCCATTTGCCCGGCATCGGTGGATCTCACCGGGGGTCTCGCCGGACATCGATATCGCCGGGCACTCCCGTCCGCGTGCGGAGTTGATCGACTGGGCCGATGAACGGGCGCATCTGCCTGTCGATCCGGAATGGGGCCCCGGCTGGCATCTCGGCGTGCAATCGTTTTCCGACGGCTCGACGGGCGTCAGCCTGGTGGCTTCGCACTGCTTGGTCGACGGGGTCGGCGGCGGTCTCGCGATTGCCGATGCGATCGAAGGCAACGTGCGCGATCTCGGCTACCCGCCGCCGCGTTCAGGTACTCGACTGGTTACAGCGCTGTCCGATGCCCGCCAAACCGTGCAGGGCTTACCCGAAGCTGCCCGGGCACTGGTGGCGGCGACGAAGCCTGCCCGGCGTCGCAAGCGAAATATTGCCCCGTCCGTGTTATCGCGGCCGCTCGTCATCGGTGCCGGCACGGGTGACGTTGTTGCGGTACCGGCTATCGTCATCTTTGTTGATCTTGACGATTGGGATCACCGGGCGAAAGCTCTTGGTGGCACGAGTAACTCGCTGTTCACAGCGTTCGCCGCGAAACTTGCCGAGCGGGTGGGATGTCGGCGTGCCGACGACGGCCGGATCCGGGTGGGTATCACCGTCAATGACCGCTCCGAGGGCGACCTGCGTGCGAACGCATTCTCGCTTGCCAACGTCGATGTCGACCCGAGTGGCCTCACAACGGATTTGTCCGGTGTACGGACGAGCATCAAACACGCTCTCGCCGCGTTGCCGGAGGCAGTTGCCGAGTCGGCGCAGCTGCAACCGTTGATCCCGTTGACGCCCGAGTGGCTGGCAAAACGAATGACCGGCACATTGTTGGCGACTCCGGCAGTGGGCTGCTCCTACCTTGGCGACATCGACCCGATGATTGGCCGGCCCGACGGCAGCGATGCGGATTCATTATTCGTGCGAGGGGTCACGCAGCACGTGACCCGACAAATCGTCGAGCAGGTGCGTGGCATGACCGCCGTGTCGGGCGGCCGCATCGGCGACAAGGTTTCTATCGCCGTCCTCGTCTACGAACTCGACCTAAATGCCAAGTCTGACCTACGTGAGCTGGCCGCAGAAACGCTGACGGAGTTCGGTCTGAGCGTCGCGATCGTCTAACGGCCGGCTCTGTTGCTGACGAGGCAGATGTCTAGATCTTCTCCGCATACGCCGACCACTCGATCTGCGAGGCCTTGAGTTTGCGGCCGGTGGGCTCGACATAGCGCTGGACGAGTTCATCAGGCCCGGCCTGTTCCACCAGCCGCCAACCGTACTCGGCGAGAAAATCGGCCACCTGCTCGGGCAGTAAGCCGAAATGCCACAGCTGACGTCGCTGCCGGACGGCGCGATACAGCGTCCGGGTGCCGTACCGGTTACTCCCGTCGATGAAGTCGCGGCGCACGTAGGTGAACACCAAGCGACTACCCGGTGCGGTGGCCCGAAGTCCGTCCAACGTGCGCCGGACGGCGCGTTCGGTGAGGTATTGGGTGACACCTTCGCAGATGAAGAAGACCCGGTAGTCGGTGCGATATCCGTGCTCGGCCAGCGCGGTGAGCAAATCGTCGCGCTCGAAATCCAAGGCTACCAACCGGACTGAGAGCGGCAACTCGCCCAGCACCCGCCGGACCGTCTTGGCCTTGCGAGCGATGTTGACCGGCAGGTCCACTTCGAAGACCGGGATGCGAACCTGGCGGGTCAATCGATAGGCGCGCGTGTCCAATCCGGCGCCCAGGATGACGACCGCGTCGATGTCGTCGAGCGCCGCGGCGAGTTTGTCGCCGATGAATCGCTTGCGGCACACCAGGTTCGCCCACAGCCCGCGGCCCGACCACTCCGACCCCGCGATGAACAGGCGCCGCAGTGTCGTCGGCCGGGTGGCGCTGACGAGCCAGCGCAGCGGCCTGGGCAAGAACAGTTCCGCGAGGTCGTCATCCACCAGCCGGTGCTCGGGTGGCTCGTTTTGTTCGACGGCCGATAAGACCATGGGGCCGAATGCAGTCTGTGCAGCGGGATTTCGGGCCATCAGCTACCTCTTGTTCACACAACCCGCGTCGACCGGCAACGCCACGCCGGTGATGTATCGGGCTTCGTCGGACACCAGCCATGCCACGGCATTGGCGACGTCCTCTGCCTGCAGAATCTTTACCGGCAACGCGTTGCCCGCGCCCGACGCCGAGCCGGTCTGAGCGGCCATGTCGGCAAGCCACTGCGCGGTGAACTCGTTGTCGATCATCGGGGTGCCGACCGCCGACGGATGCACGGAGTTAACTCGAATATTATGGGGAGCAAGCAAATTGGCGTATAGCCGCATCAACCCCACCAGTCCGTGTTTGGCGGCGGTATAGCCGATGGAGCCGGCATCGGCGCTGCCGAAGCCGGCCAGTCCCGCCGCCGAACTGATCAGCACGATCGAGCCCCCAGCCCCTTGGGAGATCATGGCGGGTATCGCGACATCCACGGTGTGGTAGACACCGGTGAGGTTGACGTCGATGACGTCGCGCCAGCCGTCGGCGCCCGACTGCATCGGGGCGATCCCGGCATTGGCGACGACGATATCGACCCGGCCGAACTCGTCGAGACCCGCCCGTAGCGCGGCGGCCAGCGACGCACGATCGCGGACGTCAGCTCGTTGTGCCACGATGCGCGCGCCGGTCTCCTCGACGAGTTTGACGGTGTGTGCCAGGTCGTCGGCGGTGCCCAGCGGGTAGGGCACGCTGGCGATCTGCTCGCACAGATCGATCGCGATCACGTTTGCGCCGTCGGCCGCCAGCTGAATCGCGTGGGCGCGACCCTGACCGCGCGCGGCTCCGGTGACGAAGGCGACCCGGCCGCTCAGCGGCCCCTGTGACGACCGTGCCATCAGGGCCGAAGCTGCCCTTTGCCCGGATCGCCCGCCGGGATGGGCTGCAACATCTTGATGTCGGGGGCACCGACCAAGTGGTCACCGGCCGCCTGGAACATCTTGGCCACCGCGGGAGCGGTGCTGTGGACTTTGAGCGCGTCGGCGTCGGCCCATTGCTCGACGAAGACGAATGTCGCACCCGTTTGGTGCAGGGAGTACAGCTCGCAGCCGGGTTCGCCGTGCACCTCTTCGACCGCGGTGGTCAAGATGTCGCGGACGGTGTCGACCGACTCGGGCTTGACGGTCAGCGTGGCGACGACGACGACGGGCATGCTGGGGCCTCCTGGGAACTGTGGCGGATTATCGGCGGCGTGACGCGGCATGACCGCGGATGACCATTGTCACCTCTGGCCACCCTACTCACGCCCGCCGGTCACAACGCGAGCACGGGTTGGCGAAGCGAGCGTTACCAGTGTGGCATGTGGTGCAGAAGATGTATTTGCGACTAGGCTTGCCGGCATGGCGAATCGGACCGTTGCCCGCTCCGGAGGCAGAACGAGCAGGTCAAAAGCCACTTCGCGAGGGGCGACGCGCACCGCGCGGTCGGCTGCGCCTAGGACGGGCCGGAAGAGCCCGACCAGGCCGGTCAAGCGGGTGAGCCGGCCCCCGCGGCGGCGCAACCAATCCCTGCTGGCATCGACCGGGCTGGCCTGCGGCCGGGCCCTGCGCGCGACCTGGCTGATGGCGGCCAGGGGCACCGGGGGCGCGGCACGGTCGATCGGGCGCGCGCGTGACATCGAACCCGGACATCGCCGCGACGGTGTGGCACTGGTCCTGCTGGGCCTTGCCGTGGTCGTCGCCGCCGGTTCCTGGTTCCACGCCGCCCGGCCCGTCGGGGTGTGGGTCGACGTGGTGCTGCGGATACTCATCGGCTCGGCCGTCGTGCTGCTGCCCATCGTCCTCGTCGCCACGGCAATCGTGCTGATGCGGACCCAGCCCAATCCCGACACCCGCCCGCGGCTGATCCTGGGATCCAGCCTGATCGCATCGTCTTTCCTGGGATTACGGCACTTGTGGGCCGGTTCGCCGGAAACCCCGGCGTTGCGCGGGCACGCGGCCGGGTTCATCGGTTTTGCGATCGGCGGGCCGTTGTCGGACGGGCTGACCGCGTGGATCGCCGCGCCACTGTTGTTCATCGGTGCGCTGTTCGGGCTGCTACTGCTCACCGGAACCACGGTCCGCGAGGTGCCCGACGCCCTGCGGCACATCTTCGGCACGCGGCTATTCCAGCGTGACTACCTCGAAGACCACGAATACGACCAGGGCTGTGACGACTTCGCGGGCGACGATGCGGACACCGTCGAGGTCGCGCGCGAGGACTTCTCCGACGGCTACTACGACGAGGTCCCGCTGGGGCCCGAGAGCTGCCCGCCGGCTGACGACGATGTACCGACCGTTCCCGAACCGGCGGTCGGGCGCGGCCGCAAGCGCAGCCCCAAGAAGCAGGACACCCAAGTACTGGACCGCGTCGTCGAAGGTCCCTACACATTGCCCTCGCTGGACCTGCTGGTGGCCGGCGATCCGCCCAAGAAACGAAGTGCGGCCAACAACCACATGGCCGCCGCCATCGGCGAAGTGCTCACTCAGTTCAAGGTGGACGCGGCCGTTACCGGCTGCACCCGCGGGCCCACCGTCACCCGGTACGAGGTCGAACTGGGGCCCGGCGTCAAGGTCGAGAAGATCACCGCGTTGCAGAAGAACATCGCCTACGCCGTGGCGACCGAGAGTGTGCGGATGCTGGCCCCGATCCCGGGCAAGTCGGCCGTCGGTATCGAGGTGCCCAATACCGACCGGGAGATGGTGCGGCTGGCCGACGTGCTGACGGCGCCGTCGACCCGTCGCGACCACCATCCGCTGGTGATCGGGCTGGGCAAGGACATCGAAGGTGACTTCATCTCGGCCAACCTGGCCAAGATGCCGCACCTGCTGGTCGCCGGCTCCACCGGCTCCGGCAAGTCCAGCTTCGTCAACTCCATGCTGATATCGCTGTTGACGCGGGCCACTCCGGAAGAGGTCAGGATGATCCTGATCGACCCGAAGATGGTGGAACTGACACCGTATGAAGGCATCCCGCATCTGATTACACCGATCATCACTCAGCCGAAGAAGGCCGCGGCCGCGCTGGCGTGGTTGGTCGAGGAGATGGAGCAGCGCTACCAGGACATGCAGGCGTCGCGGGTGCGCCACATTGACGACTTCAACGACAAGGTGCGATCCGGCGCGATCACCGCGCCGCTGGGCAGCCAGCGGGTGTACCGGCCGTACCCCTACGTCGTGGCGATCGTCGACGAGCTGGCCGACCTGATGATGACCGCCCCGCGTGACGTCGAGGACGCCATCGTGCGGATCACCCAGAAGGCGCGGGCAGCTGGCATTCATCTGGTATTGGCCACCCAGCGCCCGTCGGTCGACGTGGTCACCGGCCTGATCAAGACCAATGTGCCGTCCCGGCTGGCGTTTGCGACGTCGTCGCTCACCGACAGCCGGGTGATCCTGGACCAGGCGGGCGCGGAAAAGCTGATCGGCATGGGCGATGGCCTGTTCCTGCCGATGGGCGCCAGCAAGCCGATCCGGCTGCAGGGCGCCTACATCACCGACGAGGAGATCCACGCCGTCGTCACCGCCTGCAAGGACCAGGCCGAACCCGAATACACCGAGGGCGTCACCACCGCCAAGCCCGCCGCCGAGCGCACCGACTCGGATGGTCGGGACCCGGATATCGGCGACGACATGGACGTCTTCCTGCAGGCCGTGGAGCTGGTGGTGTCCAGCCAGTTCGGTTCGACGTCGATGCTGCAGCGCAAGCTGCGGGTGGGTTTCGCAAAGGCCGGCCGGTTGATGGACCTGATGGAGACTCGCGGCATCGTCGGGCCCAGCGAGGGTTCCAAGGCGCGTGAGGTGCTGGTCAAGCCCGACGAGCTGGCGGGAACGCTGGCATTGATCCGGGGCGGCAGCGGCGCCGACGGCGACCCCGAGTAACGCCGAGCAGACACAGAATCGCACTCCGCCGGCCTCGGGAGTGCCATTCTGTGTCTGGTCGCGAGCTCACAAGACGAGCAGCATCCGGGAGTTGCCCAGGATGTTGGGCTTGACGTAGCTCAGGTCCAAGAATTCGGCGACCCCGATGTCATAGGACCGGCACATCTCCTCGAACACCTCGGCGGTGACCGGCGTGCCCTCGATCTCGGTAAATCCGTGCCGGGCAAAGAATTCGGTCTCGAAAGTCAACACGAACAGCCGCTCCAGCTGAAGTTCGCGGGCAACCTCGAGCAACCGGTCGACGATGGCGTGGCCGATGCCGCGACCCGTCATGGCGGGGTCGACCGCGACGGTACGGATTTCCCCGAGATCGGCCCACAACACGTGGAGCGCCCCACAACCGACTATCTTTTTCGGGTTGCCTGGGTCGCTGGGGTGTTCGGCCACCCAGAATTCCTGCACCGCTTCGTAAAGCGTTACCAGGTTCTTTTCCAGCAGGATCTTTCCCGCATAGGTGTCGACGAGTTTCTTGATCGAAGGCACATCCGACGTGCGGGCGCGTCGGACTACCGGTTGGAAATCCCGTCGACTTTCGGTCACGGGAGAACAGTATCGACATCGAAGACGGGTGAGCTGGTCAACCGTTATTCTGTTGCCGTGCCCGGGCAGCCGCAAACAGGTCAGATGCCAGGAACCGCCCGTATTGCCAACCTCGCCAATATTCTGACCGGCCTGCGGCTGGTGCTGGTGCCGATTTTCTTGTACGCACTGTTCTACGACGGCGGCCATCAAACGCCTGCCCGAGTCGCGGCATGGGCGATATTTGCCGTCGCCAGCATTACCGACCGGTTTGATGGCTTGCTGGCCCGCAACTACGGCATGGCGACCGAATTCGGCGCATTCGTCGATCCCATTGCCGACAAGACCCTGATCGGGGCCGCGCTGATCGGCCTGTCGATGTTGGGCGACCTGCCCTGGTGGGTCACGGTGTTGATCCTGGCCCGCGAGATCGGGGTGACGGTGCTGCGGCTGGCTGTGATTCGCCGCGGTGTCATTCCCGCCAGTTGGGGCGGCAAACTCAAGACCGTGGTCCAGGCGGTGGCGATCGGCTTGTTCGTGTTGCCGCTTTCGGGCGCGCTGCACACGGCGGCTGTGGTGGTGATGGCCGCTGCCATCGTGCTGACCGTGGTGACCGGTGTCGATTACGTGGCATCCACAGTCAGGGAGATTCGCGCGGGCGGCCCCGGGACTAAGTAACCGGCGTTATCAGGTACTTCGGGATATTTCCGGCGACCGTACTCCTCCGCCCCCGGGAACCGCATCAGCCTGCTCGGCGTTGACCAAGGGACCATTGCGATCGGGTTGCGATCGGATGTGGTTGAGATATCGGGGCGTGACCGGATGAAGGAGACCACGATGGCGTCATTGGTACGCGAGGTCATTGGCGACGTGTTGCGCGGGGCTCGGACTTCGCAGGGCCGGACGCTGCGGGAGGTGTCCGATTCAGCACGGGTGAGCCTCGGGTACCTGTCGGAAGTCGAACGCGGCCGCAAGGAGCCTTCCAGCGAGCTGCTCAACGCCATTTGCGAGGCGTTGGAGGTCCCGCTCTCGGAGGTCCTCATCGTCGCCGGCGAGCGGTTGGCCGGCGAGGAGCGTGCGGCACGTGCCCCCTCGGTGGCCGGTGCCAGCATCGACGTCAGCACCAAGGTGGTCATTCCTGCGGTCGCGTCGCTGGCGGTGGCCTGAGCATCACCTGGGCGGAAGTTGGTGCCGGCCAGTTATGCAACCACGGGTGGGGAGATCGGGCCTGACCCGATAAATTGAGCGGCAGGGTAACCGGTGGGCGATGCAGGGTCCATCCGGCACACAAGAAAGCGAAGGCGGAGCTAACCGATGGCCAATCCGTTCGTCAAGGCGTGGAAGTACCTGATGGCGCTGTTCAGCTCCAAGATTGACGAGTACGCCGACCCCAAAGTGCAGATCCAGCAGGCCATCGAGGAAGCGCAGCGCACTCATCAAGCGCTGACTCAGCAGGCGGCGCAGGTGATCGGCAACCAGCGCCAGCTGGAGATGCGGCTCAACCGGCAGCTGGCCGACATCGAAAAGCTTCAGGTCAACGTCCGTCAGGCGCTGACGCTGGCCGACCAGGCCACCGCGGCCGGCGACGCAGCCAAGGCGGCCGAGTACAACAATGCCGCCGAGGCGTTCGCCGCACAGCTGGTGACCGCCGAGCAGAGCGTCGAAGACCTCAAGACCCTGCATGACCAGGCGCTCAACGCGGCCGCTCAGGCCAAGAAGGCCGTCGAGCAGAATTCCATGGTGTTGCAGCAGAAGATCGCCGAACGCACCAAGCTGCTCAGCCAGCTCGAGCAGGCGAAGATGCAGGAGCAGGTCAGCGCATCGCTGCGGTCGATGAGCGAGCTCGCCGCCCCGGGCAATGTGCCCAGCCTCGACGAGGTACGCGACAAGATCGAACGCCGCTACGCCACCGCGCTTGGTCAGGCCGAGCTTGCGCAATCGTCGGTGCAGGGCCGCATGCTCGAGGTCCAGCAAGCCGGCATCCAGATGGCCGGTCATTCCCGGCTGGAGCAGATCCGGGCGTCGATGCGCGGAGAAGCCCTGCCGGCCGGCGGTACCGCCGGTCCCGGAGCCACCCCGGCCACACCCGCCGCCGAGGGCGGCGGACAGATTACCGAGAAACCGTTCGGCCAGTAAGGGCATCTGATGGCGGTCAAATCGGCTCAGCGCGGGCGGCGGCGTGCGTTGCTGCAGCGCTGGCTCGACATGATCGCCGAGATCTTCGACCTCGCCGCGCGGAAGATCAGCGCCGCCACCGATCCGCGGGCCCGATTGCTTCGCCGCCGCCGCCGTGCGCTGCGCTGGGCGTTGATATTCAGCGCCGGATGCGTGTTCTGGGCTGCGGTGACGGCGGTGCTGGCGGCCTGGGGCTGGTTCGCGCTGCTGCTGCAGATCACCGGAGCGATCGCGGTGGTTCAGGTCATCCCCGCGACGCTGCTGTTCTTCCGCTATCGCTGGTTGCGCGCGGAGCCGCTGCCGACGCCGCGGCCGGCTAACACCCGCCGGTTACCCCCGCCCGGTTCGGCGGCCCGGCCCGCGATGTCGGCGTTGGGTGCCTCCGAGCGCGGATTCTTCTCGTTGTTGGGTGTGATCGAGCGGGGCGCGATGCTGCCGGCCGACGAGATCGCTGACTTGACGGCCGCTGCCAACCAGACCTCGGCGGCGATGGCGGCGACGGCGGCCGAAGTGGTGTCGATGGAGCGGGCGGCGCACTATTCGGAATCGTCGCGGTCGCATCTGGTGCCCACCATCAACGCGTTCACCGCGCAGCTCAGCGCCGGCGTCCGTCAGTACAACGAAATGGTCACCGCCGCAGCGCAATTGGTCTCATCGGCCAATGGTGGTGCGGTGGGTGAGCCGGGATCGCAACAGCGCTACCGCGAGGAGCTGGCCGGTGCCACCGATCGTCTGGTCGGTTGGGCACAGGCGTTCGACGAACTCGGCGGGCTGCCCCGCCGGTAGCGCTCGCCGCTGCCTACAACGTCGTCCTGAGCTGTGGGATCACCAGTGCGGCCAGACCGCGCAGCAGCGCCTTCGTCATGTCGTAGACATCCACGTAGTCCCGCCAAAGGGTGATCTTGCCGTCGTGCACTTCGAACACGCCGCAGACCCAGAATTGCAGCCGCAGCGGCCCGAGGATCAATGCGTCGGTCCGTTCGGTGAGTACCGCCGCGCCGTCGGCGGCAATGCGGTGGACCTTGACCTCGAACCCGAGGCGCCCTTCCATCCTGCGGAGCAGCTTCACCGTCCGGCGGCCGCCGCGGATCCTGGAAAATCCGACATTCTCATAGACGAGGTTGTCGTCGAACGCCGCTGCTACGGCGCCGAAGTCCTCGTTCTGTAGGGCGTTCAGGAAACCCTCGACCGTGCGGACGTTGGCTGCGGTTTCGGGGGTGGTCTGGGTCAGCTCGGTCATGGTTGCCAGCCTAGGCGAGCATGGACGCGCATGGACGAGCGCGTGGCCGGGTGCTGTGGCAGGGTAGGGCCGATGCGCGTCGCCGTGGTCGCCGGGCCGGATCCCGGGCACTCGTTTCCCGCGATTGCGCTATGCCAACGCTTTCAAGCGTCCGGTGACAGGCCCACCTTGTTCACCGGGGTGGAATGGCTGGGAACCGCCAGCGCGGTCGGGATCGACGCCGTCGAATTGGACGGATTGACGGCCACCGACGAGGATCTGGACGCCGGGGCCAGGATTCATCGAAGAGCCGCAGAGATGGCGGTGCTGAATGCGCCGGCGTTGCGCGAGCTGGCGCCCGATCTGGTGGTCTCTGATGTGATCACCGCCTGCGGGGGCCTGGCCGCCGAGCTGGTGGGCATTCCCTGGATCGAACTCAACCCGCATCCGCTGTACCTGCCCTCGAAAGGTCTGCCGCCGATCGGCAGTGGGCTGGCACCGGGCACCGGAATCCGCGGCCGGCTGCGCGATGCCACCATGCGGGCGCTGACGGGACGATCCTGGCGTGCGGGTCTGCGACAGCGCGCCACCGTCCGGGTCCAGATCGGGTTGCCGGCACCCGATCCCGGGCCGCTGCGGCGGCTGATCGCGACGCTTCCCGCGTTGGAGGTGCCTCGCCCGGACTGGCCGGCCGAGGCCGTCGTGGTGGGCCCGTTGCATTTCGAGCCGACCGATCGGGTGCTGGCGATACCCCCGGGCTCCGGGCCGGTGGTGGTCGTCGCGCCGTCCACCGCGGTGACCGGGACGGCCGGACTGGTCGAGGTCGCGCTGGGCTGCCTGACGCCGGGTGACACGCTGCCGGAGGGTTCGCGGGTGGTGGTCTCCCGGCTGGGTGGCGGGGATCTGCCGGTGCCGGCTTGGGCGGTGGTCGGGCTGGGAAACCAGGCCGAGCTATTGACGCATGCCGACCTGGTGATCTGCGGCGGCGGTCATGGGATGGTGGCCAAGACGCTGCTCGCCGGGGTTCCCCTGGTGGTGGTACCCGGCGGCGGGGACCAGTGGGAGATCGCTAACCGGGTGGTGCGTCAGGGCAGCGGCCGATTGGTCCGGCCGTTGACCGCCGAGGCGCTGGTGGCCGCGGTGAACGAGGTGCTGTCGTCGCCCGGCTACCGCGGGGCCGCGCAGCAGGCCGCCGCCGGTGCCGCAGAGGTCGCCGATCCGGTCAGGGTGTGCCATGAGGCGCTTTAGTGCGGCGATCCGCTGGGTATCTTGACTGGCGTGCGGTTGACGGAGTTCCACGAGCGGGTCACCCTGCGATTCGGCGCCGCCTATGGGGCATCCGTATTGGTGGACCACGTGCTGACCGGCTTCGGGGGTCGTACCGCGGCCCAGGCGATCGAGGACGGTGTCGAACCCCGCGACGTGTGGCGGGCGCTGTGTGCCGATTTCGACGTCCCCCGCGACCAGTGGTGAGTTTCTGGGTTTCGAGTCTGCGTTCAGCGCGCCCGAGTGGGCCTGACAGCGCGCGCTCACCGCAGGTTCGATGCACTGGAGGCAGACTCGCCACGCTCAAGGGGGCAATCGCCGCATGTGCCGCCACCCGGCACCCGATAGAACAGGCAGCAGCTGCGCCGCTTGAAGCCGAGGTCGGGGCCGGTGAGCACGCCGGTGGCGGCCATCCTGCCGATGCGCAGCAGGGAAGTGGTGGTTTCGACGATCGGCATCCGCAAGTCGGGCCGTAGCGACAGCAGCACGCGGGACGTTCCGACGAGTGCGGACGCGATATTGCCGCATAGCAGGCCGGAGGCCAGCTTGACCTCAAGGCCGGCCGCGAACTGTTCCATGTGGTCGCGCACGACAACGCGGTACAACGTGTCCGGGAGCTCCGGGGGAGCCGGAACAGGCTCGCCCACGGGCTCGGGAAGTCTGAGTTGCGCGGTGTCGTCGGCGCGTTGCAGGTCGCTCAGGTCCGGCAGCACGCCGTGGGCCAGCGCGCAGGCCAGCACCGGCGACCACAGCCGGGCGGCGTGGCCGAGGTGAACCAGCGAGGCGCCGATCCTGAGTTCCGCGGTGTGGTAGCGCTGGGCGGTTGCCTTGACCAAGTCGGCGAACCCGTCGGAGTAAGACTGGACGACGGGATGCCATCCGGCATCGTCCCGGCCCGTGCTCAATGCGAAAAAGCCGCCATACGTAGCGATTTCGGCGAGCTCCGCGGAGATGTTCATGTCGTCGTCAACGGCTGATATCGCCATGTTCGGCGTGTCCGCTTGATTCGAACAGGTGTTCGGCTACTGTGGTGAACATTGGCGAAGAGTCAACTTGTCGGTGGCCTTCTCTAGTGTCACGGCCAACCGACCGATACCGGTCAACCGAACACCGACTATAGGAGAGGCACCATGGCGCAAGCCCCCGACCGTGAGAAAGCTCTCGAACTGGCGATGGCCCAGATCGAGAAGAGTTATGGCAAAGGCTCGGTGATGCGCCTCGGCGACGAGGTGCGTCAACCGATATCTGTCATTCCGACCGGATCCATCGCCCTGGACGTCGCCCTGGGCATCGGCGGCCTGCCGCGTGGCCGGGTGGTGGAGATATACGGCCCGGAGTCCTCGGGCAAGACCACCGTGGCCTTGCACGCGGTGGCCAACGCGCAGGCCGCCGGCGGCGTCGCGGCATTCATCGACGCGGAGCACGCGCTGGATCCCGAGTATGCGAAGAAGCTCGGCGTCGACACTGATTCGCTGCTGGTCAGCCAGCCGGACACCGGTGAACAGGCACTCGAGATCGCCGACATGCTGATCCGCTCGGGCGCGCTCGACATCGTGGTCATCGACTCGGTGGCGGCGCTGGTACCGCGCGCGGAACTCGAAGGTGAGATGGGGGATAGCCATGTCGGCCTGCAGGCCCGGCTGATGAGCCAGGCACTGCGGAAAATGACTGGCGCGCTGAACAATTCGGGAACCACGGCGATCTTCATCAACCAGCTCCGCGACAAGATCGGGGTCATGTTCGGATCGCCCGAAACGACCACCGGCGGAAAGGCGCTGAAGTTCTACGCGTCGGTGCGCATGGACGTGCGACGGATCGAGACGCTCAAGGACGGCACCAATGCGGTCGGCAACCGCACCCGGGTCAAGATCGTCAAGAACAAGGTGTCGCCGCCGTTCAAGCAGGCCGAGTTCGACATCCTCTACGGCAAGGGCATCAGCAGAGAGGGCTCCCTGATCGATATGGGTGTGGACCAGGGTTTTATCCGCAAGTCCGGGGCCTGGTTCACCTACGAGGGTGAGCAGCTCGGCCAGGGCAAGGAAAATGCCCGCAACTTCCTGATGGAGAACGCCGACGTGGCCAACGAGATCGAGAAGAAGATCAAGGAAAAGCTTGGCATTGGCGCAGTGGTGACCGATGACCCCTCAAATGACGTCTTGCCCGCCCCCGTCGACTTCTGAGCCATCTCGCGAAGAGCAGGCGCGGGCGCTGTGCCTGCGCCTGCTCACCGCGCGATCACGGACCCGGGCCGAGTTATCCGGCCAGCTAGCCAAGCGTGGATATCCAGACGACATCAGCAACCGGGTGTTGGATCGGCTGGCCGCTGTTGGTTTGGTGGATGACACCGACTTCGCCGAACAGTGGGTGCAGTACCGGCGAGCCAACACGGGAAAAAGCAAGCGCGCCTTGGCTGCTGAGCTGCATACCAAGGGTGTGGACAACGACGTGATCACCACGGTGCTGGCCGGGATCGATGCCGGCGCCGAGCGGGCGCGGGCTGAGCAACTGGTACGGGCCCGGCTGCGACGGGAGACACTGGGCGAGGACAACAGGGACGAAGCGCGGGTGAGCCGCCGGCTGGTGGCGATGCTGGCCCGCCGCGGCTACAGCCAGACCGTGGCCTGCGAGGTGGTCATCGCCGAGCTGGCCGCCGAACGGGAGCGGCGCCGGGTCTAGGTGACCCGACGCGAACCGTCCGGTCGCCGTACCATGGCCCCGTGACTTCGACGGTGGCGCAGCGGGCCGATGCTGCGAATGCAGCGGGCAACGGTGCGCCCGCTGCCGGGCGCACCTACCAGGTCCGCACCTACGGCTGTCAGATGAACGTCCACGACTCCGAGCGTTTGGCGGGACTTCTCGAAGCTGCGGGCTACCGGCGTGCAGCCGACGGCTCAGATTTTGGAGACGCCGACGTCGTGGTGTTCAACACCTGCGCCGTTCGCGAGAACGCCGACAACAAGCTGTACGGCAACCTCAGCCACCTGGCCCCGCGCAAGCGCACCAATCCGGACATGCAGATCGCGGTCGGCGGTTGCCTGGCCCAGAAAGATCGCGACGTGGTGCTGCGCAGGGCGCCGTGGGTCGACGTCGTCTTCGGTACCCACAACATCGGATCGCTGCCGACATTGCTCGACCGGGCCCGGCACAACAAGGTCGCCCAAGTCGAAATCGCCGAAGCGCTGCAGCAGTTCCCGTCGTCGCTACCGAGCGCTCGCGAATCCGCTTATGCTGCTTGGGTTTCCATCTCCGTAGGATGCAACAACAGCTGCACGTTTTGCATCGTGCCGTCGCTGCGCGGCAAGGAAATCGACCGCAGCCCCGCGGACGTCCTGGCCGAGGTGCAGTCGCTGGTGGACACCGGTGTGCTCGAAATCACCCTTCTTGGACAAAATGTCAACGCCTACGGCGTCTCGTTCGCCGACCCCGCATTGCCGCGCAACCGGGGCGCGTTCGCCGAATTGCTGCGCGCTTGCGGCCGTATACCGGGTTTGGAGCGCGTCCGGTTCACCTCCCCGCATCCCGCCGAGTTCACCGACGACGTGATCGAGGCGATGGCGCAGACACCCAATGTCTGCCCCGCGCTGCACATGCCGCTGCAGTCCGGGTCGGACCCGGTGTTGCGGGCGATGCGACGGTCCTACCGAGCCGACCGCTATCTGGGCATCATTGAACGGGTTCGTGCCGCGATGCCGCACGCCGCCATCACCACCGACCTGATCGTGGGCTTTCCCGGTGAGACCGAGGAGGACTTCGCGGCCACCCTCGACGTGGTGCGTCAGGCCCGATTCGCGGCGGCGTTTACCTTCCAGTACTCCAAACGCCCCGGCACTCCGGCCGCCGACTTCGACGAACAACTACCGAAAGACATTGTGCGGCAACGCTATGAGCGGCTCATCGAGTTGCAGGAGCAGATCTCGCTCGAGGGCAACAGAGAGCTCGTCGGGCAGAGCGTCGAGGTGTTGGTCGCCACCGGTGAAGGACGCAAGGACAGCCGCACCTCCCGTATGAGCGGGCGGGCACGCGACGGACGACTGGTCCATTTCCGAGCGGGCGATCAGCATGTGCGTCCCGGCGACCTCATCACCACACAGATCACCGGCGCCGCCCCGCACCATCTCATCGCCGACGCGGGCGTCATTAGTCACCGCCGCACCCGCGCCGGCGACGCCTACGCCGCCGGACAGCGCGCCGGCGACGCCTACGCCGCCGGACAGCGATCACCCGGCGTCGGGCTCGGCATGCCCGGCGTCGGACGGCCCGTGGCCGCCGATCCTGGGGGTTGCGGCTCCGGGTGCGGTCCGGCGGTCGATCCAGGTAAGGGGCTTTGCGATGAACGGAGAAGTTGACGTGGCAGATTTTGACGCCTACCGGTCCGAAATCGAGGCGGCAGAACGCCGGGTCGCAGGTGAGATCGAGCCTGGTGCAAGGGGTTTCGTGGTCGCGATCCTCGTGTTCGTGTTGGTGGGATCATTCATCTTGCCGCACACCGGCAGCGTGCGGGGATGGGACGTGCTGTTCAGCAGCCACGGCGCCGCCGCCGCTGCGGTGGCGTTACCGTCACGGGTCTTTGCCTGGTTGGCGTTGGTTTTCGGGGTGGGCTTCTCGATGCTCGCCTTGATGACGAGGCGCTGGGCGCTCGCCTGGATCGCGCTCGTGGGGTCGGCACTGGCCAGTGCCACCGGCCTGTTGGCGGTGTGGTCGCGCCAGACAGTCGCCGCGGGTCACCCCGGGCCGGGTATCGGGCTGATCGTGTCGTGGATCATCGTGATGCTTCTGACGTTTTACTGGGCACGGGTGGTATGGCAGCGCACCATCGTGCAACTCGCCGCCGAGGAACAGCGCCGCCGCTCGGCGGCACAGCAACAATCCAAGACGCTGTTGGACACCCTGGATGAGCCCGACCAGCCCAGCGATGGAACCGGTGCCAACGGCCGAGACCGCTAGGACCTGCGGCTCAGCGCGTCGGCGGCAGCTTCGGC
The DNA here is from genome assembly GCF_000157895.3 of Mycobacterium kansasii ATCC 12478. Taxonomy (NCBI): domain Bacteria; kingdom Bacillati; phylum Actinomycetota; class Actinomycetes; order Mycobacteriales; family Mycobacteriaceae; genus Mycobacterium; species Mycobacterium kansasii. The sequence continues at coordinate 5,560,547 of NC_022663.1, forward strand.
CCACTGCCGCCACTGTTCGGCGTTCGCCTTGGCCTCTTCGGCTTCCTTGGTCCTGCCAGCGGCGGCAGCTTTTGCGGCCTGCTGTTCGAACTGCTCGGCGCGGGCGCGGAATTGTTCGGCGCGTGCCTGGGCCTGCGGGTCCGCCCAATCCGATTCGCCGGCGTCGCGCACCTTTTTCTCCACCGCGCGCAAGCGGCGCTCCAACTCGGCTGATCGCTCACGCGGTACTCGGCCGATCGCGTCCCATTTGTCGGTAATGGTCCGCAGCGCCGCCCGGGCCGCGTCAAGGTTGCTGGTGTCGAGCTTTTCGGCTTGGGCCAGCAGTCCTTCTTTGGCTTTAGCATTGGCTTGCAGCTCGGCATCTTTTTCCGCCGTCGCGGCGTTGCGGGCGGTGAAGAACGCATCCTGGGCGGCCTTGAAACGGCGCCACAATGCGTCATCGACGTCCTTGCTGGCCCGTCCGGCAGCTTTCCATTCGGTGAGCAGCTTGCGGAATTCCGCACTGGTAGCGGTCCAGTCCGTCGAGCCGGACAACTCCTCGGCGCGCACGCAGAGCCCTTCCTTGGTTTGACGGACACCGGAACGCTCCCGGTCGAGTTCGGCGAAGTGGGATCCGCGCCGGCGGTTGAACGTCTCGCGCGCCGCCGAATACCGCTTCCACAGTGCGTCGTCGACCTTGCGATCCAGCCCGGTGATCGTCTTCCATTCGTCGAGGATCGCCCGCATCCGATCACCGGCGGCCTTCCACTGGGTGGAGTTAGCCGCCAAATCCTCGGCTTCGGTGGCCAGTGCCTCCTTGCGCGCGGTCTGTGTGGCACGGTGCTCATCGCGTCTGGAGCGGTCCGCCGCGACGACGGCCTCGGCCCGCTCCCGAAGGGAGTTCAGCCTTTCCGCAAGCGCGTCGACATCGCCCAACACGCTTGCCGTGGGCAAGGTCTCGGCCACCGCCACGGCGTTGGCCCGGATTTTGCGGGCATCGCCGGTGCCCGAGGCCAGCCGCTCTTCCATCAGCGTGACCTCGGTGCTCAGGTCGTCGAACCGCCTGCCGAAATGCGCAAATGCAGCTTCGGGATCGCCCGCCTGCCAGGTGCCGACAACACGCTCGCCGGCCGACGTGATCAGCCACACCGTACCGTCGTCGTCGACACGCCCGAAGCGGTGCGGATCGCTGTGCGGGGGTGCTGCCACCGGGTGGCGGACGGGCCGCGACATCGGACCCGGGCGCGGTCCCGGACGCGGCACGGGGCCTGGAACGGGCCTCGAAACCGGCCCCGGCACCGGCGGGTGCGGATCGCTGCTGCGGGGCTCGTCTGCCGTCATGTGCTCGTCACCTACCCTTTGCACCCTTTCGCGCGTTGGATACCCGCGCATCGGCCGCGCGAAGCGGCACCTTACGGCCGGCAAGTCTGATGGGCCCCTATGCGTCACCAGGGTTTCCGACCGGTTCCAACAGTATTGAAGCAGCTTGCCGTGCCGTGCGCCGCCACCTTATTCGGTGTCGCGGTACGGGCGGTCCGTTCACCAGTGCTTTTTCCACCAGGCATAGAGCTGGTCGAGGTTGGGTCCCTCGGGATCCCCCTGGGCGAGGAAGATCATCAGTTGGGCCTCGTTGGTCCATACCACGGTCGGGCTGCTTTCCTGGACCGCGCAGAAGACCATGCCGCCCACTTGTGGGCTCTCGGGGCGGTGCCAACCCGTCGGCGACTTGGATTCCCCGGGACAATTGACCATGATGTCGGTTCGCAGCAGTCCGTCGAAGAATTGGCGTAAGGTGGCGGTTTCCCCGAATAGCGTGTAAATCGCCCGGGATGGTCCGCCGGCGTCGACGTTCTTGTCGCAGATGACGCTGGCCAGTGCGTCTTTGGGCGGCAGGAAAGGCCTGCAGGTGCCTGGTGCGTACCCCAGCGGCAGCAGGCTGAGCAGTCGGGCCAACGCGTCTGCGGATGCCGTCGAAGCGGGAGACGTCGGTGACGGTGAGGCGGTGACCGTCCGGGGACCCGACGCCGTGTTCGGCCGGACGGTGACCCAGATCCCCTGCGCCGCGAACACCAGCAATACCGCCAGAGCTGCGGCCGCCAGCAGTATCCACGGGTTGCGCAGCCGTCCGGACAATGAGGGCGCGCGCCGCCCGGAAGGTGGTGTGGCATCCGTCTTTTGCGGTGGTGGCTGCGGCGGCGGCGGCGGTTGCGGTGGTGGGGTGCCGGCCACGCCGGGCCAGGAGCTGGCCTCCGGATTGGACGACGAAACGTTCACCTCCGACGTCGGAAGTGACGGAAGTGCTTGCGGCCCGGACACGTTGAAGTCCGGGTGCGCTGTCGCCGCTACCGGGGTGGCCGCCGATGGTGTGCCGGTCGAAAGCCCCGCGTAGGTGACGCCGGTAATGTCGCCTTCAGCCAGGACGTCGCCGTACAGGCCGCCAGCCTCCTCACTGCGCTTGAGGATGCGAAACTCCTGGGCCTGGTGTGGCCCACTGAGTGCTTGATGAGCTGCCAGCGCCAAGTCGCCCGCGCTTGCGTAGCGGTCCTCCGGCCGTTTGGCCATCCCTCGTGCGATCACCGCGTCGAAAGCGGCGGGTATCCCGGGGCGCAATTGACTGGGGCGCGGAATCGGTGCCATCAGGTGGGCGGTGATCAGCATCCCGGCGCTGTCAGCCCGATACGGCGGCGTCCCGGTCAAACACTCGTGCAGCACGCAGGTCAAGGAATAGATGTCGGCGCGGTGCGTCACCTCGGCATCGGAAAATCGTTCCGGGGCCATATACCGCCAGGTCCCTACCGCACTGCCGAGTTGGGTCAGCTTCTCGTCCGTTGCGGCGCTGGCGATCCCGAAATCCACCAGGTATACGAAGTCGTCGCGGGTGACCAGGATGTTCTCCGGCTTGACGTCGCGGTGCATCACCCCGGCCGCATGGGCGGCGTCCAACGCCGCAGCCACCTGATGCACCAGGGCCACCGCCCACGGGGGTGTGACCGGGCCGAACCGTTCCAACAACAGCGCCAGGTGGGTGCCCTCGATCAAGCGCATGTCCAAGTACAGTTGCCCGTCGATTTCGCCGTAATCGTGGATGGGCACCACGTGCGGTTCCTGCAGCCTGCCCGCGTTGCGGGCTTCGCGTTGCATCCTCATGCGGAACACCGGATCGTGGCTCAGCGACTCCGACATCAGCTTCAGCGCCACTACCCGCTGCCTGACGGTGTCGACGGCCTCGTAGACCTCGCCCATCCCGCCGGTACCCAGCAGTCGCTTGAGGTAGTAGGGCCCGAACCGGGTACCCACTCGCGAACCTCGCGCGGAGGCACTCATCGCCGACTCCTCAAACCAACGGGTAATCGCACCAGCAAGCCATACTCACCGGCCGACCTGCTGACCGCACACCCCGGCCTAGCAACCATGACGGTAATTGCTTGCTATAGCGGGCGCACCAAAAATGAAGCATCCGTCCCACAGCTGCAATCGTTCCGTTAGCTGGGGTGCGCTGCGGTGGTAGCGGATGGGCAGGGGTGATCGGCCACGTCGGTGCCACAACCCGACCGTGCGGTGTGTGCGCACAGCACGACTGACGCCCGATTTGTGGTGTTCGACGGTAATCGGCGAGGGGCCCGGATCGTTGCTGTCAGCGGCGTTGCTCACCGGCGGCGCTGACCGCAGGTCGCTTTGCTGTCCGCGTCGGATTTTGGGCCGCGAAGCGAGGCGGGAAATGACGGCACCGTGATTCGCGCCGTCGCGAACATCGGTGCCTTGTGGTCCGCAAAGTGCGACGCCGGCGGCAAATGACCTATTGCGAACAGAAAGTCCCGTTGTGATGCTTAACCGGCGCACAAGAGTCATTATTGAACAACTGTGTAGCAGACGTTCGTCTGAGCGCTTCCGGCCGTTCGCAGGGAGGTCACCTTGGCCAACGTCGAGTTCGCGACGGTGCTCGCGCTGGGCGCTGCGTTACTGGCCGGCGTCGGGTATGTGACCCTTCAGCGGTCCGCTCAGCAGGTCACCGACGAGGAAGTCGGCCACTTCACGTTGTTCCATCTCTCGCTGCGCCACACCCTGTGGTGGCTGGGCAGCCTGGCCGCCCTGGGCAGTTTCGGTCTGCAGGCGGTGGCACTGACCATGGGGTCGGTGGTGTTGGTGCAGTCCCTGCAGGCTACGGCGCTGCTGTTCGCCTTGCCGATCGACGCTCGCATGGCCCACCACCGGTGCACCGCCAGGGAGTGGATGTGGGCGGTTTTGCTGGCCGGGGCGGTTGCCGTCATTGTCCTGGCGGGCGATCCGACGGCCGGCCACGCCCGTGCTCCGCTGTGGGACTGGGCAGTGGTCGCGATCGTGATCGTTCCGGTGGTGCTGCTGTGTGTGGTCGGCGCGCGTATCTGGCCGGGTCCGGCGGCGGCGGTGTTGCTGGCGCTGGCGTCGTCGGCGGTCTTGGCGGTGTTCACCGTGCTGACCAAGGGAGTCGTGGCCGAACTGGCGCACGGGTTCGAGGCGATGTTTCGGACTCCCGAGTTCTATGGCTGGATGTTGGTCCTGCCGATCGGGCTGATGCTCCAACAATCGTCCCTGCGGGCGGGTTCGTTGACAGCATCACTGCCGACGATCACGGTGGCCAGACCGGTGATCGCGTCAGTGCTGGGAATCACCGTGCTCGACGAGGTGGTCCACTCGGGTGAAGGGCAGCTGTTCACGCTGGTGGTGGCGGTGGCGGTGGTGGTTGTCGCGACGGTGGCCCTGGCCCGCGACGAGGCGGCCATGATGGCCGCACCGGTCGGCGATCTGAACGTGCCAGGCAGGCTTGCGGTCTCGTAAAGGCTTTTGCCACCCCGATTTTCACGTCGCCGGCCAGGAGGCCGGTAACAGTTCGGTTGCCGTTGGGCGGGTACCCGTGCCGACCCTCCCATGGCCGGTAACGTGGCGCAGAACATCGGCGAATTGGCGGCATGGGGGCCGCCTTTGCCGGACCAGCAGTGTCAGCGGCGGGGTATGGGCGGCGCCACGTACGGCGCCAACGCGCGGGGCCGGAGATATCGGGTGCCTTCGATCATGGCGTTTCACAGCTGCCGCATAGCTGATGACAGGTCGTGCATAGGTCGTTGCGGAAGTATGCGGAGGCGAGCAACAAGCAACCAGCACCAGGAAATGTGAGCGGCGCCATAGGATTTTCAGTGAACTGCTAGCGAACACCGGGTGTACGTGCAGCTGACCGGGGGAACGCTGGTAGCCGAGCGAAGAGGTGGAGGGTCGGCCATGTCCAAGGTTGAGGTTGCCGCGCTGATCGCATTGTGCGCGGCGCTGGCATCGGCGGTGGGCGACGTTATTCGCCAACGATCCGCCCAGGAGATTACCGACAAGCAGGTAGGTCACCTGAGGCTTTTCGGCCTGTCTCTGCGCGACGGCCGGTGGTGGCTGGGCGGCGCGGCGGCGGTTCTCAATTACAGCCTGCAGGCATTGGCACTGGCGTGGGCGTCGGTGATGCTGGTGACCGCGTTGCAGGTCACCGCGTTGCTGTTCGCCCTGCCTATCTATGCGCGGTTCGCGCATCACCGGATCACCCGCTGGGAGTGGATGTGGGCGGTGGCCTTGGCGGCCGCGTTGGCGGTGGTCATCATTGTCGGGGACCCGGCGGCCGGCCACCAGCGCGCCCCGCTGCACACCTGGGTCATCGTCGGTGTGGTCCTGGGCCCGATCTTGGTGTCGTGCGTTCTTGCGGTCCGGTTATGCGTCGGTCGCCCCCAAGCGGCGGTGTTGCTGGCGGTGGTGTCGGGTGCATCGCTGGCGTTGTTCGCCGTACTGACCAAGGGTGTGGTGGAGGTTGCCGAAGACGGCCTGGGCGCGGTGCTGCGTGCACCGGAGTTCTATCCGTGGCTCTTGGCGGCATTGGCCGGCATGATTTTCCAGCAGTCCGCTTTTCGCGCTGGTGCGCTGACCGCCTCGCTACCTGCGATCACCGTCGCCAAGCCCGTGGTGGCGGCGGTTCTGGGCGTCACCGTGCTCGGCGAGACGTTGAAAGCCAGCGGCCCGGAGGCGATTGTGCTGGTGCTCGCGGTAGCGGCGGTGATCGCGGCGACCGTGGCGCTGGCCCGTGGTGAGGCCGCGACCATGGTTGCTCAGGCAGGGCGCGACAGGACACCGACAACGCCGCCGACGTCGTCGGCCAAGCGCGATGCCGGCGCCGGTCAGATCGCCGATCCCGTCGTGGTGGTCGACGGTCCGATTTGGGGATCGTCCTCCGTGTAGTCACCGCGGTGAGGTTGCCACGTGCCCGCGCCCGCCTGGTCCGTCCGCTGGGCGCGTTAGTTTGGTGGCGTGCTGGGCGCCATCGCGATCGTTCCGTCCGCGCCGGTGCTTGTTACCGAACTCGCCGGGACCGCGGCTGACGAGGTGGCCGACATCCGTGCGGCGGTGACCGCGGCGGCGGCCATGTTGCCGCCGCGGTGGGTTGCCGTTGGGATAGGCCCCGCCGACGGGGTTGTGGACCGCGATGCCGTCGGTACGTTCGCGGGTTTCGGCACCGACGTCCGCGTCCGGCTCTCGCCGCTGGGCGCCGACGAGCCTGGATCGCCGGCCGACCTGCCGCTGTGCGCGCTGATGACGGCGTGGGTGCGGGGCCGGGCACGGCCGGAGGCCGCCGCACAGGTCCGCGTCTATGCCGGCGACCACGATGTCGACGCGGCGCTGGCGCGCGGCAGAGACCTGCGCGCCGAGATCGACCGACTGCCCGATCCGATCGGCGTGCTGGTGGTCGCCGACGGCGTCAACACCCTGACGCCCCAGGCCCCGGGCGGTTACGACCCCGGCGGCGCCGATGTCCAGCTGGCCCTCGACGACGCGCTGGCAGCCGGCGACGTGGCGACGCTGAGCACGTTGCCACCGCGGGTCCTCGGGCGGGCGGCGTTTCAGGTATTGGCGGGCCTGACCGGAGCCGGGCCGCAATCGGCCAAGGAGCTGTACCGCGGGGCGCCTTACGGGGTGGGCTACTTCGTCGGCGTATGGCTGCCATGAGGCCACTGGCGATCATCGGGCCGACGGGTACCGGCAAATCGCAACTGGCGCTCGATATCGCCGACCGGCTCACCGGCGAGGTGGGCGCGGAAATCGTCAACGCCGACGCTATGCAGCTCTACCGCGGCATGGACATCGGGACCGCGAAGCTGTCCGTCGAAGACCGCCGCGGCATCCCGCATCACCAACTCGACGTCCTCGACGTCACCCAAACGGCGACCGTCGCGCGCTACCAACAGGCCGCCGCAGCCGACATCGCGGAAATCCTGGGCAGGGGAGCGCTGCCGATCGTGGTGGGCGGCTCGATGCTCTATGTCCAGTCGCTCCTCGACGACTGGACGTTTCCGGCCACCGACCCCTCGGTGCGCGCGCGATGGGAACAGCGGCTTGCCGAAGTCGGGGTGGGCGAGTTGCACGCCGAGTTGGCTCGCCGCGACCCGGCCGCGGCCGCGGTGATCCTGCCGACCGATGGGCGCCGAACCGTGCGGGCGCTCGAGGTGATCGAACTCACCGGGCGCCCGTTCGCCGCGTCCGCACCGCGCATCCGGGAGCCCCGGTGGGGCACGGTTATAGTCGGATTAGACTGTGCCACAATAATTCTCGATGAAAGATTACAGCGCCGAACCGACGCGATGTTCGAACAGGGCCTGGTTGCCGAAGTTCGCGCGCTGCTCGGTGAGGGCCTGCGGGACGGCGTCACCGCCGCACGGGCGCTGGGTTATGCCCAGGTGATCGCGGCGCTGGACGCCGGCGGGACCGCTGCCCAGCTGCGTGACGCGCACGAGCAGACCTACGTGGGCACCCGTCGCTACGTGCGACGGCAGCGGTCCTGGTTCCGCCGCGACCACCGGGTGCGCTGGCTGGATGTCAGCTCGGCCGACAGCCTGGTCGACCACGCGATCCGCGCCTGGCGGGACGTATCCTGATCTGGTGATGTTCGCCAAGGGCCACGGCACCGAGAACGACTTCGTGCTGTTGCCCGACATCAAGGCGCAGCTGTCGCTCGGCACTGCCCAGATCGCCGCCTTGTGTGACCGCCGCCGGGGACTGGGCGCCGACGGGGTGCTGCGGGTCACCACCGCCGAAGCCGCGGCGGCCGCCGGTGTGCTCGACCGGCTACCTGACGGCGTCGGTGCGGCCGACTGGTACATGGACTACCGCAACGCGGACGGGTCGGTAGCGCAGATGTGCGGCAACGGCGTGCGGGTGTTCGCGCACTACCTGCGTGCCAGCGGTCTGGAGCGCCGGGACGAGTTCGTCGTCGGATCACTGGCCGGCCCGCGGCCGGTCACCGTACACAGCGTCGATGCGAGCAACGCCGACGTCACCGTCGATATGGGCAAGGCCAACCGGATCGGCACGGGGACCGCTGTCGTCGGGGGTCGGCGGTTTCCCGGACTGGCCGTCGACGTGGGCAACCCGCACCTGGCATGCCTCGATCCCCGGTTGACCGTTGCGGACCTGGCGGCTTTGGACGTTGCTGCGCCGGTGAGCTTCGACCCGGAGCAATTCCCCGACGGGGTCAACATCGAGGTGCTGACGGCTCCGGTCGACGGCGTGGTGAGCATGCGGGTCCATGAGCGAGGAGTGGGTGAGACCCGTTCCTGCGGCACCGGGACGGTCGCCGCCGCCGTCGCCGCGCTGGCCGGCGCCGGGGCCGAGACCGGCACGCTCACCGTGAGGGTGCCCGGCGGTGATGTAGCCGTTACCGTCACCGATGCCACCAGCTTCCTGCGTGGGCCGTCGGTGCTGGTGGCCACGGGTGAAGTCAGCGGGGAATGGTGGCGCGCCCAACAGCGTTAATTGAGGTGCACGACACCGATTCAGCGTGCACTATTGCTAATTGCCTATGACATATCCCGAATTTCCCCACCAAGATCCGCTGGAGCCCAGCACCGGCGAGCTTGCCCTCGAGGACCGGTCGGCGCTGCGCCGGGTCGCAGGGTTGTCGACCGAATTGGCCGACATCTCCGAGGTCGAGTACCGCCAGCTGCGCCTGGAGCGCGTGGTGTTGGTAGGCGTCTGGACCGAGGGCAGCGCCGCCGACACCGAGGCCAGCATGGCGGAATTGGCGGCGCTTGCAGAAACCGCCGGCTCCCAGGTACTGGAAGGGATCATCCAGCGCCGCGACCGGCCGGACCCGTCGACCTACATCGGCTCCGGCAAGGCGGCCGAACTCCGCGAGATCGTCGTGGCGACCGGCGCCGATACCGTCATCTGCGACGGAGAGCTCTCTCCAGCCCAGCTGACCGCGCTGGAGAAGGCCGTCAAGGTCAAGGTAATCGACCGCACCGCGCTGATCCTCGACATCTTCGCCCAGCACGCCACGAGCCGGGAGGGCAAGGCCCAGGTGTCGTTGGCCCAGATGGAGTACATGCTGCCGCGGCTGCGGGGCTGGGGCGAGTCGATGTCGCGACAGGCCGGCGGCCGCGCCGGCGGCAGCGGCGGCGGAGTGGGTCTGCGCGGTCCCGGTGAAACCAAGATCGAGACCGACCGCCGCCGCATCCGCGAGCGGATGGCCAAGCTGCGACGCGAGATCAAGGACATGAAGCAGGCCCGCGACACCCGGCGCAGCCGTCGGGTGCACAGCGACCTGCCGTCGATCGCCATCGTGGGCTACACCAATGCCGGCAAGTCCAGCCTGCTCAACGCGCTGACCGGGGCCGGGGTGCTGGTGCAGGACGCGCTGTTCGCGACGCTGGAACCCACCACCCGGCGCGCGGAGTTCGACGACGGCTCGGGCCGGCCGGGCCGTTTCCTGCTCACCGACACCGTCGGCTTCGTCCGGCATCTACCCACCCAGCTGGTGGAAGCGTTCCGCTCCACCTTGGAAGAGGTCGTCGACGCGGATCTGCTGGTGCATGTCGTCGACGGCGCTGACGCGAACCCGCTGGCCCAGATCAACGCGGTGCGTCAGGTGATCTCCGAAGTGATCGCCGACCGCGGGGCTGACGGCGGGGAGGCGCCGCAGGAACTGCTGGTGGTCAACAAGATCGACGCCGCCAGCGACCTGGCGTTGGCCAAACTGCGTCACGCGCTGCCTGGCGCGGTATTCGTGTCGGCCCGCACCGGAGACGGTGTCGACGCGCTGCGGCGGCGGATGGCCGAGCTGGTAGCTCCCACCGACGCCGCCGTGGACGTCGTGATTCCCTACGACCGTGGCGACCTGGTGGCCCGCCTGCACTCCGACGGGCGCGTCCAGCACGAGGAGCACAGCGTCCACGGCACCCGGATCAAGGCGCGGGTTCCGGTGACGTTGGCCGGGCGCCTGCAGGAGTTCACGGTCCGCTGAGTTGCGCCGAGACTGGCCCCGGCGTGTCGCATCCGCGGTGGCCAGGTCGCGCGAACGGATCACTGACCTGACGCGCCGATTGAGGCACCAGACAGTCGGCGGCTGCCGACCAACCGGCTGGTTGGTATATGTTGGGCAGCAGAGTTCGCTTCGCCGGAGGTTTTCATGGGCAGTGCCATCAAGTACCAGCGCACGCTGTTCGAACCCGAGCACGACTTGTTTCGCGAGTCCTACCGGGCCTTTCTGGACCGCCACGTGGCGCCGTACCACGATGAATGGGAAAAGGCCAAGATCGTCGACCGTGGGGTGTGGCAGGAGGCCGGCAAGCAGGGTTTCCTCGGCATGGCGGTGCCCGAGGAGTACGGCGGCGGCGGTAACCCCGACTTCCGGTACAACACGATCATCACCGAGGAGACCAGCGCCGGGCGCTACAGCGGCATCGGCTTCGGGCTGCACAACGACGTCGTGGCGCCCTATCTGCTGGCGCTGACGACCGAAGAGCAGAAGCAGCGCTGGTTGCCGAAGTTCTGCAGCGGCGAGTTGATCACGGCGATCGCGATGACCGAGCCGGGAACCGGCAGTGACTTGCAGGGCATCAAGACTCGCGCGGTCAAGCACGGTGATCACTACGTGCTGAACGGCTCGAAGACATTCATCACCAACGGGATCAACTCCGACCTGGTGATCGTGGTCGCCCAGACCGACCCCGAGAAGGGCGCGCAGGGCTTTTCGCTGCTCGTGGTCGAGCGCGGGATGCAGGGGTTCGAACGCGGCCGCCACCTGGACAAGATCGGGCTGGACGCGCAAGACACCGCCGAACTGTCGTTCACCGATGTGAAGGTTCCGGCCGAAAATCTTCTCGGCGAAGAAGGCATGGGATTCATCTATCTGATGCAGAACCTGCCGCAGGAACGTATCTCGATCGCCATCATGGCGGCCGCCGGAATGGAGGCCGTGCTGGAGCAGACACTGCAATACGTCAGGGAACGCAAGGCTTTCGGCAAGCCGATCGGCAGCTTCCAGAACAACCGGTTCGTGCTCGCCGAGCTGGCCACCGAGGCCACCGTGGTGCGGATCATGGTCGACGAGTTCATCGCCCTGCACCTGGAAGGCAAGCTGACGGTCGAGCAGGCCGCCATGGCCAAGTGGTATTCCACCGAGAAGCAGGTGTACTTGAACGACCGTTGTCTGCAGTTGCACGGCGGTTACGGCTACATGCGCGAATACCCGGTCGCCCGCGCCTATCTCGATGCGCGGGTGCAGACCATTTACGGCGGCACGACCGAAATCATGAAGGAGATCATCGGCCGCGGTCTGGGTGTCTAGCCGCCCTGGCGGCTCATCCGTGCGCTTCGTGTGCGTCGTGGGCGCTGCGCAACAGCGCCGTCAGCTCTTCTTCCTGCTTGGTCGGTGCGCGATACCTTGTTGAGAGCGAGTCGATCTCGTGTTCGGCGGCCAGCAGCGCCGCGAAGATCTTCTCGCGTTCGGCCGGATCCGCCTCGTAATGCAGGTCGAGATATTCCAGGGCGTGGCGGCGTGCCCGGGCGACGGCGTTTTGCCTGCGTCCGCGGGCCGAGAACACTGACGCCACGGTGGTGATGAACAGGACGGCGACGATCACCGTCAACGACGTCGCCGTCGTGATCTCTACGATCGGCACCGGCTTGCCGTCGTTGATGAAGGGAACATTGTTGTCGTGCAACGCTTCCAGCATCAACTTCACGCCGATGAAGCCCAGGATCGCGGCCAGTCCGTAGGACAGGTAGATCAGCCGGTCCAGCAGATTGTCGATCAGGAAGTACAACTGGCGCAGCCCCAACAGCGAGAAGGCGGTTGCGGCGAACACCAGGTAGACATTCTGGGTCAGTCCGAACAGCGCCGGCACGGAATCGAACGCGAACAGCACGTCACTGCCGCCGATGGCGATCATGACCAGCAGCAGCGGCGTCATCACCCGCTTGCCGTTTTCGATGACGAACAATCGGTCGCGGTTGTAGTCCGGGGATGTGCGCAGGAACCGGTTGGCCAGCCGCAGGATCAGGTTGTCATTGCGGGTTTCGGGCTGTTCCGGTTTGGCGAGGTTACCCGCCATGACCAGCAGACCCAAGCCGAACGCGTAGAACGTCCAGTTGAAGTTGTCGATGAGCGCTGCCCCCAGCAGGATGAATCCGGTGCGTGCGACGAGCGCGAACGCAATACCGAACAACAGCACCTTCTGCTGAGCGACCCGCGGAACCCCGAAGCTGCTGATGATCACCAGAAACACGAACAGGTTGTCGACGGATAGTGCCTCGTTGCTCAGGTAGCTCGCCAAGTACTCGATTCCCATGGCAGCGCTGCCGAAGACGGCCACCGCGATACCGAACAGCACGGCGATACCGATGAACATCGCCGACCACAGCGCGGATTCCCGTAGCGTCGGGCCGTGCGTATGTCGTACGTGGAAGAGGTAATCCACCAGCATGAGGGCCGTGATCATGACGATCGTGAGGACCCAGACAACTACGGAAACACCCATGTCAGCTGGGTATCCTCTCGTGGGGTCAGTCGAGCTGGGCTCTCGGGCACGGTAGCGTACAACCGGTGCGGGCCGAGTTGCAGTTCCTCGCGACACGCAGGCGATCCGGCATCATTTCGGAATCAGCTGGGTATCCGTTTTCGGAATATTTACGATTTGACTTCGCATTTGTCGTTCGCTAGAGCAAAGTTATGCGGGCCCGGCGACGATGCGGAACGTAGCTGGGGGACGGCCCACAGGTGGGAAATCCGCCAGCTCGCGGCGCGGGCAGGGCATCGGCTGGGAGGCTTGGTGAACGGGCAGAGAGGTCAATTGAGCAGGCTGGTCGGGCGTGCGTGGCTCAGCTTGGCGGCTACGGTGCTGGCTGTCGGGCTGCTGGCGCCTACTGCGGCAGCGTCTCCGATAGGTGATGCGGAAGCCGCGATGATGGCCGCGTGGGAGAAGGCGGGGGGCGAGACATCGACGCTCGGCGCGCGCAAAGGTGACGTCTATCCCGTCGCGGATGGGTTCGGCCTGGACTTCGACGGCGGCAAGATGTTCTACACCACGGATACGGGCGCCAAATATCTGTACGGCCCGGTCCTGGCAAAATATGAGGCGCTGGGCGGGCCGGCCGACAGCGATTTGGGATTTCCCACCATCAACGAGGTTCCCGGCCTCGCCGGCCCCGACAGTCGGGTGAGCACCTTCTCTGCCAGCGACAACCCGGTGATTTTCTGGACGCCCGACCACGGCGCCTTCGTGGTGCGCGGCGCGATGAACGCTGCGTGGGACAAGCTCGGCAGCTCTGGGGGCGTGCTGGGTGCCCCGGTCGCCGATGAAACCTACGACGGCGACGTCGTGTCCCAGAAGTTCACCGGCGGCGAAGTCTCCTGGAACAAGAAGACCAAAGATTTCACCACCAACCCGGCGGTATTGGCTGATCAGCTGAAGGGCTTGCAGGTGGCGCTCGACCCCACCGCCGCCATCAACATGGCCTGGCGCGCCGCCGGCGGCGCCGCCGGACCGTTGGGTGCCAAGAAGGGCGCGCCGTACCCGATCGGCGGTGACGGTATCGCCCAGGACTTCGTCGGCGGCAAGATCTTCTTCAGTCCGGCCACCGGTGCGAACGCCGTGGAGGGCGCGATCCTGGCCAAATACGAGTCGTTGGGCGGTCCGGTCAGCAGCGACCTTGGCTTCCCCATCGCCAACGAGTCCGACGGCGGCATCACGCCGGCCAGCCGGATCGCGGCGTTCTCCGCCGCGGACAAGCCGGTGATCTTCTGGACCCCTGATCACGGCGCCTTTGTGGTGCGCGGAGCGATGAAGGCGGCCTGGGACAAGCTCAAAGGTGCCACCGGCAAACTGGGGGCGCCGGTCGCCGACCAGACCGTTGACGGCGACGTGGTGTCGCAGAAGTTCACCGGCGGCAAGGTGTCCTGGAACCGTGCGAGCAACACCTTCACGACCGACCCGGCGAACCTGGCGCCGCTGCTGTCCGGGCTGCAGGTGTCCGGGCAGAATCAGCCCAGTACGTCGGCGGCTCCATCGCACGGCAAGAAGTTCACCTGGCACTGGTGGTGGCTGGTGGCCGTGGTGCCCGTCGTCCTGCTCATCGTGATGTTCGTGTTGGTCGCGTTGGGCGTGCGCCGGCGGCGCACCGGCCAACCCGACGCCTACGAGGCCTACGAGCACGAGCAGGATCGCGATGTGGAGGCCGGCTACGACGGCGCCGGTGGGCGCTGGCCGCACGACGACATCGATTTCGGCTCCGAAGACTTCCCGGCTGACGACCAGCACCTGCAGGAACATCGCGGTCCGGAGACCGGGGCGGCGTCGCGGGTCAGCTGGCCACGGGGCGCCGCGGCCGGCGCTGCTGTCGACGAATATGCCTCTAGCAGTGGCGAATACGGCGGCGATGCCCTGCGCGCGTCGGATATGGGCTTCGAGTTTGACGACGAAAATCCTGACGCGGTGGATACCACGCCGACGCCCATCGTGACCCGCGCCGACCTCGCAGAGGCGGCGGTTCCCGAGCCCGACGTTCCAGAAACCGTGACCGGGGAACCCGTGGTACCAGCACCATTCGCGCCGGAAGCGGCGGTTCCAGAAGCAGCGGCTCCCGAAGTGGCCGTGCCGGAGACCGCGGTTGCCGATGCCGCCTTCCCGGATGCTTTCGCCCCGCGCGCTGCCTCCGCCGATGCCGGGCCCGGCTACGCGGAGGTCGCCCCGGAGGCATTCCCGGAAGTCTTCCCGGAGTTTTCAGCTCCGCAGGGGAGGACGGGGCGCCACGCTGCCGCAGAGCCTGGTGATGAGCCGCAAGCGCCGGAATCGGCTCTCACGCCCACGGTTGCTTCCGGGCCCAGCCCGGCTGTGCGCCCGACCATCCACATGCCCCTGGACCACGACCCATACCAGGCGCCAGAGGGATATCCGATCAAAGCCAGTGCCCGATTCGGCTTGTATTACACGCCCAGCAGTGCGCTCTATTACGACACGCTCGCCGAGATCTGGTTCGCCAGCGAGGAAGCGGCCCAAGCCAACGGTTTCATCAAAGCGGACTAGGAATCCGGCTCCCGGCGATGTCTGCCGGGTAGCGTTCGGCCCTATATCTTGCGGATCACAGTGACGACCTTGCCCAGCACTGTTGCGTCGTTGCCGGGTATCGGGTCGAAGGACGGATTGTGGGGCATCAGCCACACCTGACCGCCTGCGCGTTTGAAGGTCTTGACGGTGGCCTCGCCGTCGATCATTGCCGCGACGATGTCGCCGTTGTCGGCAACGTTCTGCTGTCGCACGACCACCCAGTCGCCGTCGCAGATCGCGGCTTCGACCATCGAGTCGCCGACAACCTTGAGCAGGAAAAGCGTCCCCTCGCCGACGAGCTCGCGCGGCAACGGGAACACGTCTTCGACCGCTTCCTCGGCAAGTATCGGGCCGCCGGCAGCGATGCGCCCGAGGACCGGGACAAAGGTGGGCTCGGGCAGGGCATCCGAGCCGGCGACCTCGGTGACCGCCGCCGGTGTCACGACGTCTTCGACCCCGCGGACGTCGACCGCACGCGGGCGGTTCGGGTCACGCCGCAGATAGCCCTTGCGCTCCAGAACACGCAGTTGGTGGGCTACCGACGATGTCGACGTCAAACCGACGGCGTCGCCGATCTCGCGGATGCTGGGGGGATATCCGCGGTTGGTGACCGAGGTGCGGATGACGTTCAAGATGGTGCGCTGTCGCTCGGTGAGTGTGGAGTCCACGGAGCTGACTGAGGGGGCGTTGCTGTCGCTCATGGCACTGAATGTAACCCGACGACGCCCGAGAATCAAACATGTGTTCGACCGGTGTGTCGGAGGCGGTTTTGACGGCTGGCCCAGCCCAGTCCCAGCCCAGTCCCAGCCCGTTCGTAGTCCGTCCGCGCCCGGCTGACCCGCTGAGGTGCTGAATTACAAAAGCGTAATTATTCGCGGGTTCGGGTATCCGTGCCTCATGACGGCGATGGCGACCGACCGGCCTTGTCGGTGGCACGGTCTAGCGTTTTGTTCGCGCGACACGCTTCGATCAAATGTTCGGCAGTCGAACATACAATCGACTATGGTGTCGAACACACGAGCGACGAATTCTCGGGCGGAGGAAACGAACATGACACTCATGCAGGCATTCCCGACGCGTACCCGTGGCGTGCCCCTGCCGGTCAACAGGCCGGTCAACAGGCCTGCTGGTGAGCCGGTTGGGGCCCGGGGCGGGACGGCGCCGCGGCGGCGGCCGGGGCCGTGCCGGCCGGGTGGCGCGGCGCTGCGCTACCAGAGCACTGGCCTAGCGATCTCGACGGCTCCGCATCGCAGGCGTCCCGTCTCGGTGGCGACCACGGTGGGTCTGGCGGTCCTTGCCGGGATGATCACGCTATGGCTGGGCCTGATGGCGCATTTCGGGGAGCTGGTCAACAGCAATTACGCGGATTCGCCGGCTCCCGTGCCAGACCGGCTTGCCGTGGTGCGAGTAGCGGCCGGTGAGTCGTTGCAGGACGTGGCGGCCCGGGTCGCGCCCGATATGCCGGTCCGTCAGGTTGTCGAACGGATCCGAGAACTCAATGACCTGGATTCGTCGATGCCTGTCGCCGGGCAGACGTTGATCGCGCCGGTCGGCTGACGACACCATGCAGGATGGCAGCGAAAATCGCTGCGCACCAACGTTTCCGAGATGCCGCGGAATCGAGCATGCGTGGATGGCAACGGCGTTGGCAGTGCGCGGGAGCGCGCAGGTAGTCTCGGAGAGGTCTGAAACACCGGGATGCCACGACGGCGAAGGAGCGGCCATGCATTGTCCGTTCTGCCGGCATCCCGACTCGCGGGTGATCGACTCACGGGAAACCGATGAGGGCCAGGCAATCCGGCGGCGCCGGTCGTGCCCGGAATGCGGGCGGCGTTTCACCACGGTGGAGACGGCGGTCCTGGCTGTGGTCAAGCGCAGCGGGGTCTCCGAACCGTTCAGCCGGGAAAAGGTCATCAGCGGGGTGCGCCGGGCGTGTCAGGGCCGCCACGTCGACGATGACGCGCTGAATCTGCTCGCCCAGCAGGTGGAAGACACCGTGCGGGCGGCGGGGTCGCCCGAGGTGCCCAGTCACGACGTCGGCCTGGCCATCCTGGGGCCGCTTCGCGAACTCGATGAGGTTGCCTATCTGCGTTTCGCGTCGGTATACCGGTCGTTTTCGTCGGCCGAGGATTTCGAGCGGGAGATCGAGGCCCTGCGCGCGCACCGCAAGGTACCGACTTCGCGCTGATTCGGGCGCCACGCCGTTAGGATCCCTGTCATGCCTCCCGAGCTGCACCCCGATCTTCGACCTTTGGAGCCATTGCTGGGCACATGGGTCGGTCGGGGTGCCGGTGAATATCCCACGATCGAGCCGTTCGAGTATTTCGAAGAGGTCGAGTTCTCACATGTCGGCAAGCCGTTTCTCGTCTACGGGCACAAGACCCGCGCGGCGGATGACGGCAGGCCATTGCATGCCGAGGCGGGTTACCTGCGTGTTCCCCAACCGGGCCACGCGGAGTTGGTCTTGGCGCATCCCAGCGGCATCGCCGAAATCGAGTTAGGCACGTATTCGGTGGGCGACGACGCCGTGCACCTCGAGTTGGCCACCACAACCATCGGATTGACGCCCACTGCAAAAGAGGTTACGGCGATCACCCGTTCCTTCAGCGTCGCCGGCGACGAGCTCTCGCACTCGTTGCGGATGGCCGCTGTCGGGCAACCCTTACAGCACCACGTCGCCGCCTTGTTGCACCGCCAGTGCTGACGTCAAACCAGTTGCATCACACCGTCATCGGCGACCAATCCGGCAACCGTGACCCAGCCCTCGGCGCTCCACGTCGTCTTGAGCACCGATCCCTTGCCCTGCGTGATGGTCAGGTCGCGGCTTAGATAGTCGGTGATCCGCATGGCCGCCGAACCGGTCGCTTCGTCTTCCTCGACCCCCAGGTTAGACGCGAACATCCGGGCCCGTAGGGCGCCGGCGGGCTCGTCGGTCCAGGTCCACAGGTAATGCGAGGTGTCGTCGGAGAAGTCGTCGGGGTCCGCGGCCGCCAGGGCATCGAGTGAGTCGAGATGATGGATGGCCAATTCGGGTGCCCATTCGGCCCGTGCGCTGATGGCGGTCAGGTCGTTGTCATAGCTGACCTGCACCAGACCGGCCGGCACGTGCAGCGTCTTGATCGGCATTCCGCGCTCACGCAGCCACCACGACACACCCACGATCGGATGTCCGGCGAACGGAAGGCTGGTGCGGGGAGTGTGGATGGTGGCGTGGGCGGTGTGCGAGCCGGCGGCCGGGAGGTCGACGAAAATGGTCTCGCTGTAGCCCAATTGGTTTGCCAGGTGCTGTCGGTCGCGGGGTTGGACCCGGCTCGCGTCGACTACGCCGAGCGGATTGCCGAAGTTCCCCTCGGAGTCGGTGAACACCCGCAACACCGTTACCTCGATGCCCATGGCCCGACTGTACGACGCCGCGCGAATCGATGACGGCCGGGTTGATCAGGTGGCGCTGCGTTCGTCGGAACCCATCGCACTGAGCACAGCGATGCGGGTATCGGCCGGGCCGGAAACAGCTCCTTCGCCACCGCCGCTACGAAGCAATTCCCGAAGCGCGGCCTGATCGTATTCGGCCGGTTCGGTGCTGTCGATGAAGCGTTGCACGGTGTCGATGAAGCGGGCGGGATCGTCATGGAACGGGAAATGCCCGGAGCCCTCGAAGATTTCCAGGTGCGAGCCGGGCATCGCGGCGTGTGCCAGCCGGGCGTGGTGGACGGGGACCACGACGTCGCGGCTGCCCCAGATGATCTGCACCGGGATGGCCTGGGTCAAATAGCATCGGTCCAGCATGGTGACGATCTGCCCGCGCCAGTCCACCACGGCGCGCAGTGTGCGCGTGAACGCCGACGAGGCCGTCGGCTCGGGTAGGTCGTCCAGGATTCGCAGCACATTGGGCAGGTCGCGGCCTAGGGCGGTTGAGCCGATCGCCAGCCCCAGTACCCGCCCGACCACCTGAACGGTCGGCCGCACCATCGGCAACCGCAGCAATGCCAGCGCCTCGGCGCCCAACGGCAGCGAGGCCAACCGGAACACCACGTTGACGTCCTTGGTGACGCCACCGGCACCGACCAGGATCAGCCGGTCGACCAGCTGGGGAAACTGGTAGGCGAATTGCATCGCCACGCCGCCGCCGAGCGAATGACCGATGACGGTCACCCGCTCGACGTCGAGCACGCTGAGCAGGTCGCGCATGCCGTTCGCATAGGCGGCCACCGAGTAGTCGGCGCGCGGCTTATCGGACTTTCCATGACCCAACAGGTCGGGAGCAATCACGGTGAACCGCTGCGCAAGCTTGGCGTGGATGCCGGTCCAGGTCGTCGAATTGTCCCCGATGCCGTGGACCAGCAGGATCGCCGGCCCGGATCCGGCGATCCGGAACGCGCGCTTGTAACCGTGAATTGTGCGGAACTGCAGCGAAGGCGCCGTAATTTCGCGCACTGGGCGAAGATTGCGCTTCCGCTCGGTCATTCGCCAACCTCGTTGTCGGGCCGCCTACGGCATTCTCGGGGACGGCGTCGGAGGCATCAAACCTGGTCGTCGTCGTCGCGCTTCTTCTCTGCCTGCTGGGCCAGGAATCGCTCGAATTCCGCACCCAACTCGTCGCCGCTAGGCAGATCCTCGTCACGCGTGAGTAATGATCTGTTTTCCTGAGCGTCGATGAAGGCATCGTACTGGCGCTCGAGGGCGGCCACCACTTGGGCGACTTCTGTGCTTGCCTGGACTTGTTCGTCGATCTTGGCCCGGATCTCCGCCGCGGCTTCTGCCAGCGCCGCCAATGGCAGTTCCAACGATCCCGTCCTGGCGACTTGCTCGAGCAGGGACTGCGCGGCCGCGGGGTAGTCGGTCTGCGTCAGGTAGTGCGGGACGTGCACGGTGAACCCGACGACCTCATGACCATGCTGCGCCATTCGGTATTCCAACAGGTTGGACGCGCTTGCCGGAACTTGGATTTCGGAGATCCACGGCTGGAAGTCGGCGATCAGTTCCGGATTGTTGGAGTGGGCGGTCATCGTGATCGGGCGGGTATGTGGTACGGCCATGGGAACGGTGCCCAGGCCGATGGTCTGCCGGACCCCCAGGCGTTCGGCCAGCAGTCGCACGGCGGTGATGAATCGCTCCCATTTCAGGTCCGGCTCCAAACCGGCCAGCAGCAGAAACGGAGTGCCGACGCTGTCGCGCAGTGCATACAGGCTGAGCTCGGGGTCGTCGTAGCTGGTGAAGTGGTCGGTCTTGAAGGTCATCAGCGGCCGCCGGGAGCGATAATCCAGTAATTCGTCGATCGCAAACGACGCGACCAGCTCGGTGTCCAGTGACCCCTTCAGGTGGGCAGCGGCTAGCCGAATTGCGTGGCCCGCGTCGGAAAAGCCCTCCAAAGCGTGCACCAACACTGGACCACGGCCATCCGATGTCGACAATTGCGGCGCCGGCAACTCGAGGTCGTACATGCCCGGTTGCCCGGGCTGGTAGTCCTGCGCCTCATCCCGGTCTTGATCGTGCGTCATGGGTGTTGCCTCCTCTCGGGGGTCTAACCGGGGTGCCCTGATCAGTGTCTCTCAAATCAACGGGCCCCCATAAACGAACATCTCACTTATGCGCACATCTTCATAACGCGAAAAGCTCCACGCCGTATTCGCAGCGAACCGCGACGGGCGACGGTGGACGCCCCAGTCGACAACCAAACCGCCGCCCGTCGTTCGACGAGCACCGTCCTGCACTACCGGCCCAGGTCGGCGCCCGGGTGCTGCTAGGGCGATCCTAGGCCGACCGATTCCGACGATACGGCCTCGTGAGGCGTTACCGGCGAAACTGATTGAGCGCCCGCACCTTGTTCATCACGTCGAGCGCTGCCACCTTGTAGGCCTCGGAGAATGTCGGATAGTTGAAAACCGCGTCGACCAGGTACTCGACGGTGCCTCCGCACCCCATGACGGCCTGTCCGATGTGCACCATCTCGGTGGCACTGGTGCCGAAGATGTGTACTCCGAGCAGCTTGAGATCGTCGGTGGACACCAGCAGTTTGAGCATGCCGTAGGAGTCGCCGGCGATCTGGCCGCGGGCCAGTTCACGGTAGCGCGCCACGCCCACCTCGTAGGGAACGGATTCCTTGGTCAGTTCCACCTCGGTGGAGCCGACGTAGGAGATCTCGGGGATCGAATAGATGCCGATCGGCTGCAGGTCGGTGATGCCGTCGGTCGGTTCCCCGAACGCGTGGTAGGCGGCCAGCCGGCCCTGCTCCATCGAGGTCGCGGCCAAGGCCGGAAAGCCGATGACATCGCCGACGGCGTAGATATGGTCCACCTTGGTCTTGAACTGTTCGTCCACCCATATTCGCCCGCGGCGTTCGACCTCCAGGCCGGCATTGGACAGGTCGAGGTGGTCGGTTTGGCCCTGGCGTCCAGCGGAGTACATCACCGTCTCGGCGGGAATCTGTTTGCCGCTGGCCAGGGTCGTGACGGTGCCCGCCGAGCCGACGTCGACCGCGGTGACCTCTTCGCCGAACCGGAATGTCACCGCCAGGTCGCGCAGGTGGAATTTCAGCGCCTCGACGACCTCGGGGTCGCAGAAATCCAGCATGTCTTCCCGCTTCTCGACGACAGTCACCTTGGTGCCCAGCGCGGCGAACATCGAGGCATACTCGATGCCGATCACGCCGGCACCGACCACGACCATCGAGGCCGGGAGCGACTTGAGGTCCAGAATCCCGTCGGAGTCCAGGACCCTCTCTTCGTCGAATTCGACGCCGGACGGCCGGGCCGGCCTGGTGCCGGTGGCGATCACGATGTAATCGCCTGTGACAGTGGTCTTTTCGCGGCGCGTCTGGTCTTCGACCATGATGGTGTGCGGATCGATGAACCGGCCGTGCCCCACCAGCAGGTCGACCCGGTTGCGCATCAACTGATTGCGTACCACGTCGACTTCCTTGCCGATCACATGCTGGGTCCGGGCCAGCAGATCGGCCGGGGTGATCCGGTCCTTGACACGGTAGCTCGCCCCGTAGAGTTCGCGCTGATTCATGCCGGTGAGGTAGAGCACCGCCTCGCGCAACGTCTTCGATGGGATGGTGCCGGTGTTGACGCAGACGCCGCCCAGCATTCGGCCACGCTCGACGATCGCAACGGATTTGCCCAACTTGGCCGAGGCAATGGCCGCCTTCTGGCCGCCAGGCCCAGAGCCGAGAACCACCATGTCGTACTCGCGCATCGACCCCATGAGATAGACAGTAGAACGCACAGTGGCGACTTCGTCCACAGGATAGGGGCCCAGGTGCCGGATGTGCGCACCGGCTGACGGTGCCGGTCGTCAGCGTTGATACCTATGACGAAGCATCGACCTGACTTTGAACTGAATCGCCCTGGCGCCCTGATCGCCGCGCTGCCGGCCATCCTCGGGTTCGTGCCGGAAAAATCGCTAGTCCTGGTCTCGGTGGACGAGGGTGAACTGGGATCGGTGATGCGCGTCGACGTGTCGGAGCAGCTTGCCGACCGCGTGGAGCAGCTCGCGGAGGTGGCCGCCGCGGCGGACCCCGAGGCCGCGATCGCGGTGATCGTCGACGCCGACGGAGCGCGGT
Organism: Mycobacterium kansasii ATCC 12478; assembly: GCF_000157895.3. Classification (NCBI taxonomy): domain Bacteria; kingdom Bacillati; phylum Actinomycetota; class Actinomycetes; order Mycobacteriales; family Mycobacteriaceae; genus Mycobacterium; species Mycobacterium kansasii. The sequence continues at coordinate 5,583,473 of NC_022663.1, forward strand.
GTCCGGGATGTAGTGACGAGTACCGGCGGGTGTGCGATGCGCTGGCCGAGGCGCTGGCGCAGCGTGACATCGTGCTCTGGGCGGCTCACGTGGTCGATCGCATCGCGGTCGGCGGACGCTGGCATTGTGTCGACGACTGCGGTTCGGGTGGCGTCATCGACGACCCGGCGGCGTCGCCGCTGGCGGTGGCGGCGGTACTGGACGGTCGGCGGCTATACCCGCGGCGTGCCGACCTCGAGGCCGTGGTCGCCGTGGACGACCGGGAGCGCACCGGCACGCTGGTGCCCACGGTGAAGCGAGAGGCGGCCGAGCGTGACATCGCCGAGCGCGCCGACCCGTTGGGCTGTAGCCGTCGCGACGTGGAGAAGGCGATGGCCGCTGCCGCGCGGGTGGCCGACGGGCAACGGCTATCGGACGTGGAGCTGGCCCAGTTGGGCTGTGCGCTGACCGACGTGCGGGTGCGCGACACGCTTTATGCCCTGGCGGTCGGTGAGGACTCCGGCCCGGCCGAGTCGTTGTGGGCAGTACTGGCCCGCGCACTACCCGAGCCGTGGCGGGTGGAGGCGCTGGTGTTGCTGGGGTTCAGTGCCTACGCCCGCGGAGACGGTCCGCTGGCCGGGGTGGCCCTGGAAGCCGCGCTGCGCTGCTCGCCGGGTCATCGGATGGCCGGCATGCTGGACACGGCGTTACAGTCCGGGCTTCGGCCGGAGCACATCCGGGAACTCGCGACCACCGGCTATCGGTTGGCCCGGCAACTCGGCGTGCGGCTACCGCCGCGCCGGGCGTTCGGCTCATTCGGCCAATCCGGCCGATGTGCGGGGTAAGTCAGACCTTCTCGACCTTCACGGCGTGCGCCATTGCGTGGGGCAGGGTGACGTTCTCATGCCCCGGGATGACGATGGTCACGCCGCCTCCCGGACTGGTTTCGACCGTCACGCGGGCGTTCGGCACGACGCCGGCGTCCTTGAGCCGCGTGATCAAGTCGATGTCGCCTTGAACATGCTCGGTGAGCTGGCGAACGACTACTGCCACCGGCGGACCGGCGGGCAGCTCGGTCAACCGCACCAAGTTGGCGTCTTCGGCGCCGAATTCCGGCCCCACGCCCAGGTCCAGCAAGCCCGGAATCGGATTGCCGAACGGAGATGTTGTCGGGTTGTTCAGCACCTTGACCAGCCGACGCTCGACGTCCTCACTCATCACGTGTTCCCATCGGCAAGCCTCGGCGTGTACCTCTTCCCACGGCAACCCGATGACGTCGACGAGGAGTCGTTCGGCAAGGCGGTGCTTGCGCATCACCGCGATCGCCAGCGCCCGGCCCTTATCGGTGAGTTCGAGGTGGCGATCCCCGGCCACCCGAAGCAATCCGTCCCGCTCCATCCGGGATACGGTTTGGCTGACAGTAGGCCCGCTCTGCTCCAAGCGCTCGGCTATCCGGGCGCGCAGCGGCGTGACGCCCTCTTCCTCGAGGTCGTAGATCGTCCGCAAGTACATCTCGGTGGTATCAACCAAGTCGTTCATTCAGCATCCTCCATTGCCGCCGAGTCTACTTGGCCAGCTGCGCATGTGGTTGGCCCAAAACGCCCCCGACAGCAGTATGCCCGCCGCTCTTCGCGGCGGGCACACTGTCTTGTACCTAGATTTTCGGCGATTTTTCGGCGATTTTTCGGCGATTTTTCGGCGGGCGTCCGGCGCTTTTCGACGGGCGTCCGGCCGGTGTCTCAACTGGCGTATGACCGCAGCCGATCGGCACGTTCGCCATGGCGCAACTTGCACATCACATCTCGCTCGATCTGGCGCACGCGCTCGCGGGACAGACCAAACAGCTTGCCGATTTGATCGAGCGTGCGCGGCTGACCGTCGTCCAGGCCGAAGCGCAGCCGGATCACCTGGTGCTCACGTTCGTCGAGAGTGGCGAGCACACTGCGGATATCGGTGTGCAGCAGTTCGGCGATGACGGCGTTCTCGGCGGACATGGCTTCGGCGTCCTCGATGAAGTCACCCAGCGGCGCCTCTTCCTCAGAGCCGACCGGCATGTCCAGGCTCACCGGGTCCCGGCTGTGTTCGAGCAGGTCGTTGATCTTGTCAACCGGAATGCCGGACTCTTCGGCGAGTTCTTCGTCGGTGGCTTCCCGGCCCAGGTTCTGGTGCATCTCGCGCTTGATCCGCGCCAGCTTGTTGACCTGCTCGACCAGGTGAACGGGCAGACGAATAGTACGGCTCTGGTCGGCCATGCCACGGGTGATGGCTTGGCGGATCCACCAGGTGGCATACGTCGAGAACTTGAATCCCTTTGTGTAGTCGAACTTCTCCATCGCGCGGATCAGGCCCAGGTTGCCCTCCTGGATGAGGTCGAGCAGCGGCATTCCGCGGCCCGTGTAGCGCTTGGCCAGTGACACCACCAGCCGAAGGTTCGCCTCGAGGAGGTGACGGCGCGCTGCCTCGCCGTCGCGTACCACGGCCGCCAATTCGCGTTTCCGGTTCTCGCCCAACCGCTTTCGGGTTTCGAGCAGATACTCGGCATACAGCCCGGCTTCGATGCGCTTGGCCAGCTCAACTTCATCGGCGGCGTTGAGCAACGCCGTTTTACCGATGCCGTTCAGATATACACGCACCAAGTCCGCTGCGGGGCTTTGAGCATCCAGATCGCTGTCAGCCCGGCTTGTGGTGGCATGTGCCATAGCGCCCTCCCGATCGGCTTGTCCTGTCACGGGGTTTAACGACAGGCTCGACCACAGAGTTCCCGCCGCGCTGTCATCTCACACACCGTGACGTGCAGAAATGTGCCAACGACCTGAGAATGTCCTGAGAAGTGGGCCGCGGCAGCCGGTTTAACGGGGATTGGACCAGCCGTCGAAGTCCGGGGAGTCCGATTGGGGCGCAGGGTCTCGCCGAGGCTCCAGCGCCGGACGCTTGGCCGTCGGAAACAGCGGAGTGCGTCGTCGGGCGTCGTCGAATCGTCGGGGCTCATCGGCGCTGCGGGGTGGTCTGTCGTTGGCGATGAGCACGGCCATCCATGGCAACGGAATCGAGACAGCCACGATCAGTAGTGAAACAAGACCGTTGTGCCAGGCCCCGTATGCGACGGCGGCCAGGATGAGCGCCGGAATCCGGAACGCCATCAAGGTCAGATACTTGCGCACCCGCGCTCGGTGCTGCTCCTCGTAGGACGGTGCGGCGGCGGTGATCAATACCGGGCGACCCCGCTCGTCGAAGTCGTCGAAACTCAGCTCGAAGCCGCGCTTCATTTCTCTACTCTCCCACATCCAGTCGATTCCGGCAGGAGCGAATCAGGGGGCACAATGTCTGGTATGCAGACGCAGACGATCGAACGAACCGACACCGAGGAACGCGTCGACGACGGGACCGGCAGCGACACTCCGAAGTACTTCCACTACGTCAAGAAGGACAAGATCGCGGAGAGCGCCGTGCTGGGAAGCCATGTGGTGGCGTTGTGCGGTGAGGTATTTCCCGTGACCCGGGCACCCAAGCCGGGTTCGCCGGTGTGCCCGGACTGCAAGCAGATCTACGAGAAGCTCAAGAAGGGCTAGATCAGCGACGCGGCCCGACCGTCGTGGTTCCTGATGCTTAGTCGGCCGCTCCCGTGATAGCGGCCGTGCGGGCCCTCAGCCAGGTGCGCAGCCGGTGTGCGTGTGTGGCCGGCGCGGGCCATTCCTCTTGGATCGCGGCGTTGAGTTCCGCGCCGATCATGATCGCAAATCCACCGAAGAATGCGAACAACAGGAAAGCGATAGGGGTGGACAGTGCGCCGTAGGTGTAACCCGTGCTGGTGATCCACGTGAGATAGAACCGAAGACCCAGCGTCGCGATCAGAAACACCGCGGTGGCCAGCACGGCGCCAATAACCAGTCGGTGTGTCGGCAGCGGTACCGGCAGGGCGACGCGGTAAAGGATGATCACGCCGAGCGTCAGGCCCACGATCAGCGCGGGGTAGTAGCCGTAATGCAGGATATTGGCCAGGCTGGCCGGGATGCGTTCGCTGACCTTGCGCGGGCCCACCACCGCGACCGGCGCCGTGGCTACCACGAACACCAGCATCACCACGTAAAGGAATAGCGCGAAAAATCGCTGCCGCACCGGATGGCGCAGCGGGGTCTGGTCATGCGCCTCCACCACGGCGTCGACGTAGGACGAGATGGCCGACGATCCTGCCCACAATGAGATCAAGAATCCCAGTGAGACCACCTCGCCGCGGGCGTTGGCGGTGATGTCGCGGATGGTCGGCTCGATGATCTCGTTGACGACGCTGGGGGAGAAGAAGCTGTGGGCGGTGGAAATGATGGTTTTCTCGATCGCGGGCAAGGTGTCCTGACCGAATAGCGGAGCCACGTAGGCCAAGCTGCCCAGCATTCCCAACAGCAAGGGTGGAAGGGACAATGCCGACCAGAAACCTGCTTGTGCTGACTCGGAGAAGATCGAGTCGTCCCAACTCTTGGAGAGCGTCCGAAGGCTGATTCGCCAGATGTGGTGGCGGGACGGCTTTGGCGTTTGGTCGCTCATCCGGTCCAGCATTACCGAAGATCGGTCACACGTGGCACATTGGACCCGACTTTAGGCGAGCGAGTTTCTGCGAACTTAGTTTCCACTGACCTCCAGCACAGCCGACAGCTCGATCAGTTTCGCTTCGTGCTCGTTGGCGTGGTGCTGGCAGAAGAGAAGTTCGGCACCGGAAGGCAGCTTGGCGCGCACCCGCGCTGCTGCGCCACACCGGTCGCAGCGGTCGGCTCTAGTCAGCTCGGGACTGGTCAACGTTGCGTTCATGACTTCTCCATATCTAGGTAAGTTCACTGTCTCAGACGTTCCCCGTTTTCGCCTTGTTCCCCGGGTGGTATCAGGTGTGTCCTTTCTCACGGATTTCTGGACGATGAGTCGGGCAAGCTGACTAGTATGTCGTCCACTCCGGCGGTGTTGGTGCACATGTGTGCGGCCTCCGAATGGTCGTCCGCCCGCCGGCGCGGCGGCCTCCGTCCTGAAGCGGCTAGTGGGTTCATCCATCTGTCGACGCCCGAGCAGATACACCTGCCGGCTAATCGGCTCTTTCGCGGCCGTCGTGACATGGTCCTGCTGTACGTCGACGCAGCGGCCCTCGACTCCCCGGTGCGTTGGGAGCCGGGAACGGTAGCGGATCCGGACTGGATGCTGTTCCCGCACCTGTACGGCGAGCTTCCGGCACGGGCGGTGATCAGCGTCGCCGCCTACCCCCCGGCTGCGGACGGCACCTTCCCGCCGATTTCGGGACCTCAGGCATCCACGTAGGCGTCGGCTTCGATCTCAACCAGCAGGCCGGGTGCGATCAGCGCCGAAACCTCCACCATGGTCGCCGCGGGTCGGATCCCGCCGAAAACCTCGGCGTGGACATCGCCGACCTCCCGCCAGCAGGAAATATCGGTCACGTATATCCGCGTGCGGACCACGTCGCCGAGCTTCGCGCCAGCCTGTCCGAGTGCGGCCTCGATGCGGTGCAGGGCGTCTCTGGTCTGCGCGGCGATGTCGCTGCCGCTGCCGGTAGTGCCGGCCACTGCCACATGCGGGCCCACGCGCACCGCGCGCGAATAGCCAACGGCCGATTCGAAGTCGGATCCGGAGGAGACCCACCGGCGGGTTGCTGACATGCCGCGACAGTACGGCGGCGGCGGCCGATGCGCAGCCGTTGGGTGCGGGCATCTGGTGTTCCGGCCTCGGGAAGCGTGCCGTGTCGAGGCATGCGTCCGAAAGGCGACCCCGGTCGTCGCGACTAAGTTTCCCGCTGTGCCGGCGGGCTCGCTCAATCCAGGTAGTCGCGCAGGACTTGCGAGCGGCTGGGGTGGCGCAGTTTCGACATGGTCTTGGACTCGATCTGCCGGATGCGTTCGCGGGTGACACCGTAGACCTGCCCGATCTCGTCGAGAGTACGGGGCTGGCCGTCGGTGAGACCGAAACGCAGTCGGACCACACCGGCCTCGCGCTCGGAGAGCGTGTCGAGGACCGACTGCAGCTGGTCTTGCAGCAGCGTGAACGACACGGCGTCCACGGCCACCACCGCCTCGCTGTCCTCGATGAAGTCGCCGAGCTGGCTGTCGCCCTCGTCGCCGATGGTCTGGTCCAGCGAGATCGGCTCCCGAGCGTATTGCTGGATTTCGAGCACCTTCTCCGGGGTGATGTCCATCTCTTTGGCGAGCTCTTCGGGTGTGGGCTCGCGGCCCAGGTCCTGGAGCAGCTCACGCTGGATTCGGCCGAGCTTGTTGATCACCTCGACCATGTGCACCGGAATGCGGATGGTGCGGGCCTGGTCGGCCATGGCGCGGGTGATGGCTTGGCGGATCCACCAGGTCGCGTAGGTGGAGAACTTGTAACCCTTGGTGTAGTCGAACTTCTCGACCGCCCGGATCAGACCCAGGTTGCCCTCCTGGATCAAGTCCAGGAACGCCATCCCGCGCCCGGTGTAGCGCTTGGCCAGTGAAACCACCAGCCGCAGGTTGGCCTCCAGCAGATGGTTCTTCGCGCGATCGCCGTCGCGGCAAATCCACATCATGTCGCGACGTTGCGCGGCGGGTAGCTTCTCGCCGCGCTCTGCCATCTCCGCCATCAACTGCGTGGCGTAGAGGCCGGCCTCGATCCGTTTGGCCAGCTCGACCTCTTCCTCGGCGTTGAGCAGCGCCACCTTGCCGATTTGCTTCAGGTAGGCGCGAACCGAATCCGCGGAGGCGGTGAGTTCGGCGTCTTTGCGCGCCTGGCGCAACGCTTCCGACTCGTCCTCGTCCCATACGAAATCGCCTGAGGCCTTGTCCTTCTCGGTGGGCTCGGCGATCTCCTCCTCGTCATCGACGGCGCTGCCGGGCGCTGCGACAGCCGGAGATTCAACCTCGTCGGTGTCCTCGACGGTTGGATCGAGGTCGGCGTCGTCGACGACGGCAGCGACGTCGCCTTCCACGTCGTCTTCGAGGTCGTCAAGGCCGAGACCGACCTCGATGTCGAGGTCCTCGACGGGGTCGACGTCAAGATCTGGCTCATCGTCGAGGTCCTCGGCGGCATCGAGCGCAACCGCCGGGTCCGTGGCCGCGCCTTCAAGTGCCTCGCCGAACGCGTCGGCGTCTCGGGCCGGCGCCTTCGCGGCTTTGGCCCCGGTACGGCCTTTCTTCGGGGTGGTGGCCTCGGCGTCGTTGGTGGCATCGGCGGTCTTTGTGGACCGGCCCGCCGCCTTGGTGGCCCGCTTCGCGGGCGCAGCTCCATTGGCTGTCTTTGCCGCCGGTCGCTTGGCGCCGGCTTTGGCCGGGGACTTGGTGGCGGTGCGCTTCACCGGCTCACCGGTCGCCTGGCTGGCCCTGGTCGCTGCCACATACACCCCTTCGGTGGTACTCGCTTCCGGTATTAGTCTGGGCGTGCTGAACCGAAAGTGTCTGCTATGTCGAATGTCGGCGTTGATATCGGCGTGAAAACTCGCGCTCTATCGGGTTAGGCGGTCGCCGACGACCATTGTAACTTCACTGCGCCCCCGTACTGCCCGAGCGGGAAAAATTCAGCGGGTCACATCCGTGGTGGACGCCATTGCTGCGCCAACTATCCCAGCGGCGTTCTGCAGGGTTGCCGCCACTACAGGGGTGCGATTTTCCAGCAGATGCACCCATTTGTCGGCTTTGCGGCTGATGCCCCCGCCCGCGATGAACAGGTCGGGCCACATCGCGTTCTCAATAGCGACCAGAACCCGCGTCACCTGCTTGACCCACTTTTCGTAGCTCCAGCCTTTTCTTTCCTTGACTGATGACGCGGCCCGCTGCTCGGCCTCCTTACCCCCGACCTCGAGATGCCCGAACTCTGTGTTGGGTATCAGCTTGCCGTTGTGGATGACCGCAGACCCGATACCGGTTCCGAAGGTGAGCAAGATGACCAGCCCGGAGTTGTCCTTGCCGGCTCCATAGCGTTCTTCGGCAAGCCCGGCCGCATCGGCGTCGTTGAGAACCGTCACCTCTTGACCGCCCAGCTCGGCGGCGATGACTTCGCTGGCGTTGGTGCCGATCCATGACTTGTCCACATTGGCCGCCGTCTGCGCGACGCCGTGCGTGACTACGCCGGGATAGGTCACCCCGAGCGGTCCGGTCCAGCCGAAGCCGTGAACCACCTCGGCGATGGTCTTGGCGACCGCTGACGGCGTGGCCGGTTGGGGAGTCAGCAGCTTGATCCTGTCCCCGATCAGCTGGCCGGTGTCCAGGTCGACGATTCCACCCTTGATGCCGCTGCCACCGACATCGATTCCGAACCCGCGACGTTGTTGTGTGTCAGCGGCGGTGTGGGGCACGGGGTCGGCGCTGGTCATCGGTTCTCCTCGGCGAGAGACGTATGTGTCCGAATACCTTAGCCCGTGTGCTTGTCGAGACCGGGCATTCTGGCTCGGCCCGGCGACGATGCAGGCTTTGCCTGTTGAGGAGCCGGGCGAATGTGGTTCGGCCCGGCGACGATGCAGGCTTTGCCTGTTGAGGAGCCGGGCGAATGTGGCTCGGTCCGGCGACGATGCAGGCTTTGCCTGTTGAGGACCCGGGCGAATGTGGTTCGGCCCGGCGACGATGCAGGCTTTGCCTGTTGAGGAGCCGGGCGAATGTGGTTCGGTCCGGCGACGATGCAGGCTTTGCCTGTTGAGGAGCCGGGCGAATGTGGCTCGGCCCGGCGACGATGCGCGCGGGTCCGGGCGACTGTGATGCGATAGAGCGGTGACACGATCCGACAACGAGCCCTCGCGGCTGCGTGCGGTGGCCGAGACTCTCGCCGCGGAGGCGGCCGAGTTCGTGCGTGGTCGACGCGCCGAGATATTCGGTCTGCATCCGGCCACCGACAGCGGCGACGCGGTGCGGACCAAGACCACGCCGACCGACCCCGTGACCGTGGTCGACACCGATACCGAGCGACTGCTGCGTGAACGGCTGGTTCAGCTTCGGCCCGGTGACCCGATTTTGGGGGAGGAGGGCGGGGGCCCAGCAGACTCGTCGGCCGCGGCGGCCGACGCCGTGACTTGGGTGCTCGACCCCATCGACGGCACCGTGAACTTCGTCTACGGCATTCCGGCCTACGCGGTGTCGGTCGGAGCCCAAGTCGGCGGCGTGTCGGTGGCCGGCGCGGTCGCTGATGTCATCGGCGGCAGGGTGTATTCGGCTGCGGCCGGGCTAGGCGCCCATGTCGCCGACCAGCACGGGACTCGCCGGTTGCGCTGCACCGATGTCGACAATTTGTCGATGGCCCTGTTGGGTACCGGCTTCGCGTACTCGACCCGGCGCCGCGCTACCCAGGCAGCGCTGCTGGCCCGGATGCTGCCGGTGGTCCGAGATGTGCGCCGGATCGGTTCTGCGGCCTTGGACTTGTGCATGGTCGCCGCCGGCCAGCTGGATGCCTACTACGAACACGGGCTGCAGGTGTGGGACCGCGCGGCGGGTGCCCTGATAGCAGCCGAGGCGGGAGCCCGGGTGCTATTGCCCGCCGCGAATGCCCCGGAAGGGGGCTTGGTGCTCGCCGCCGCGCCCGGCATCGCCGACGAGCTGCTGGCGGTGCTGACGCGATTCGATGCTCTCGAGCCGATCCCGGACTGAGCTGCTCAGCAACTGCTCGCGTGGATCTTGGCCACGAGCGTGGGATCGGTCGGCTCGGTGGCACCGGGTCGCAGGCTCGCGAGTACGGCGTCGATGTCATCGTTGTGGGCCAACGTGGTGAAGTCCGTGCCGAGCACGAGGTCGACCGAGTCGTCGGCACGGCTGTCGTGGAACAGCTCGGTACACGGCGCCACCAGCCATACCGCGGCGGCCGCGGCTTGACCTGCGGTGCCGAACCGGATCTGGCCCTGGCAGGTCAGCCGGGTGCCGGCATAGACCGGGTCGTTGGCGGCCGTCGGCTGAGCGAAACCGAGATCCTGCATGGCCCCGGCGATGTCGCCGGCTTGACCTCCCCGTCCGCTGGCGTTGAGGACGCGCACTTTGGTCTCGCCGAGTTTGGCCGGGGCGACGTCCGTCATTTCGGTTCGCGACACCGGCTCACCGAGCCTGGGCGGCACCGTCGACCCGGCCGGCTGTGGCGGGGGGTTGCACGACGCGGCCTCGCGGACGTCCGTCGGGCGGGTCAGGGCCACCGTCCACGCCGCTGCCGTCGCGATCGCCAGCAGGATCACGACGACAATCGCGGGGCGGGGATTGCGCCGTCGAAATGGCCGACCGTGCTTGTCAAAGGCGGTGCCCTCGGTGATTTGTGCGACCACACGTGCACTGTAGTCCGCGCCTGGATTGCCGCGTTGAGGGCCGATCACGAGGTCGGCGAGGGGAGTGTGACGTAAATCACAGTTGATTGAGCCGAGTTCTGGGCACGAATCGTTTGGTGGATGCGTTCGACGCTGGTACAAAGCGATGCTTGAACTTATGAGAGGGCATGCGAGGGGACGGAATAATGCCTACCGACTATGACGCTCCACGGCGCACCGAGGCCGACGATGTGTCGGAGGATTCGCTGGAGGAGCTGAAGGCTCGACGGAACGAGGCGGCGTCGGCCGTGGTCGACGTGGATGAGTCCGAATCCGCCGAGTCATTCGAGCTGCCTGGCGCCGACTTGTCCGGTGAGGAGCTGTCGGTGCGTGTCATCCCGAAGCAGGCAGACGAGTTCACCTGCTCGAGCTGCTTCCTGGTGCAACACCGCAGTCGACTGGCCAGCGAGAAGAACGGCGTGATGATCTGTACCGACTGCGCGGCGTGATCGCTGCACTCAGCTTGTCAGGGCCGACAGCACCCGTTCGGGGTGACGGCAGCTCACCAGCCAGTACGGGGTGGGGTCCTCGGGATCGTCGAGCACCAGCAGAACCATGGGGCCGATCCATGCGCGATGCAGTACAAATGCTGCCGGGTCGAGCTGTCGGCCCAGTGCCGCTGACTTGGCGGTGCGCGCCACTTCGGCCGATCGGGACACCACGCCGACCGGCAGGTGCGCCGCACCGGCCCACAGCTCGACGCCGGTCTGGTCGGCTGTGACTCGGATCTCCACCCGGCCCAGCCACAGGAGCGTGCCGGCCGCGACGGCGAACAACGTCGCGAATGGCAGCCAGTCGGGCAGAGCGGCGATACCCATGTTGACTTCGAAGGCGATCAGCGCCGCCGCCGCAAACCCCAGCGGCCACCACCACCACGGCACCCGGAGTCGTTCGCGGTATCGCACACTATGCGGCGCGACGCGGGTACCCGACATTCGGTCAAGAGTAGTCTGTGGCCCCGTGTCGACCAGTCTGGCCGTTGTCCGTCTCGACCCCGGGCTCCCGCTGCCCAGCCGCGCCCATCACGGCGACGCGGGGGTAGATCTCTACAGTGCGCAAGACGTGGAGCTGGCCCCCGGGCAGCGTGCACTGGTGCCGACGGGCGTCGCGGTCGCCATCCCGTTCGGGATGGTGGGTCTCGTCCATCCCCGCTCGGGCTTGGCCTCCCGGGTGGGGCTTTCGATCGTCAACAGCCCCGGCACCATCGACGCGGGTTACCGTGGCGAGATCAAGGTCGCGCTGATCAACCTCGACCCCACCACGCCGATCGTGGTGCACCGAGGTGACCGTATTGCCCAGCTGCTGGTGCAGCGGGTCGAGTTGGTCGAGCTGGTCGAGGTCGCGTCATTCGACGAGGCCGGGCTGGCCGAGACATCCCGTGGCGATGGTGGCCACGGCTCCTCCGGCGGACATGCGAGTTTGTGATGGCATTCGGTAGACGCACACGCAACAAGGACCGCGGATCGAGTTCGGCCGAGCCGGAAGCACCGGCCGCCGCTGCGCCGAAAGCACCGGAACTGGCCGACGACGACGGCGACGAGTTAGTGGGCCCCTTCGACATCGAAGACTTCGAGGACCCTTCGGTCGCGGAGTTGGCCAGACTCGACCTGGGTTCGGTGTTGATCCCGATGCCGACGGCGGGCCAGGTGCAGGTCGAACTGACCGAGAATGGCGTCCCCAGCGCGGTGTGGATCGTCACGCCCAACGGCCGCTTCACCATCGCGGCCTATGCGGCGCCGAAGTCCGCGGGCCTGTGGCGCGAGGTAGCCGGCGAGCTGGCCGACTCACTGCGCAAGGACTCCGCTCAGGTTTCCATCAAGGACGGCCCGTGGGGTCGGGAAGTGATCGGTACGGCCTCCGGCGTGGTGCGTTTCATCGGTGTCGACGGCTACCGCTGGATGATCCGGTGTGTGGTCAACGGCCCGCACGAGACGATCGATGCGTTGACCGATGAGGCTCGCGAGGCGTTGGCGGACACCGTTGTGCGCCGCGGAGACACACCCCTGCCGGTACGTACCCCGTTGCCGGTGCAGTTGCCCGAGCCGATGGTGGAACAGCTGCGCGAGGCCGCGGCCGCCCAAGCGCAGGCGCAGGAGCAGCAGCAGTCCAACCCACCGGCGGCGCGACGCGGTGCTGGTGGGTCGGCGATGCAGCAGTTGCGCAGCAGCACCAGCGGCTAGGGCTTGGCGAGCGTTCTACGAGACGTCGCGGACCTCGGCCAGCGCTGCCAGGCAGGCGGCTCCCAGTGCGGCGGGATCCGCGCCGATCTCATCCAGCGTCACCGTCCGTAGCGCGGCATGCGGCGCCGCGGTCACCCAGTCAACACCGACCTGCAGCGGGTGAATCGGATCATCGATGGCGGCAGCGATCCCCAACGGCGCGGCCAGCCGCTCCAGGTCGCTGCGTTCAGGCGCGATATAGGCTGCGGCTTCCTCCATGGCGTCGGGTAATTGCGGCCATTGAACCCGCCAGGATCGGGCCAGCTCGTCGGCCAACCAGGCGGGGCTGGATGCCCGCATCTGCTTCGTCGTCGTCGCCAGACCATCACGGCGCAGCTGTGAGGCCGTGTATCGCGCCGCGTGGGCGGCCGGGGCTGATTCGGGCCGGCCCGACCACGCAGGTAACGCGGCCAGGACGGCCAGGGTCCGGTCGGGATGGGCCAGCGCCCACGCGACGGCGACGGAGCCTCCGATCGAGATGCCGCCTACCACCACCGGACCTGTGCGCGCGGCGTCGTCCAGGGCCGCCAGGTACCCGGCGATCAAGTGCTCCGGTTGCGGCGCAGGTGCCAGCAGCGCCGCGCCGACCCCGTTCAGGGGGCGGGAAAACGCCCGGTAGACGTAGTCGTCGTCGGAACCGGTTCCCGGCAACACCACGGCCGTGACTCCGCGAAAATCGACTGGCATTCGTTGATAGTGCTCCGCCGTTGCGGGTACTCCGACCCCGGTGCATCGATACGTGTGGCGTACGGGAACCAACAGGTCTACGGTGACCGTTGGCATAGATGGAATGCTGATCGCAAGAAGAGCTTCCGTTACGACGTCGGAGTGTCAGGAGAGGCCATGGGCGCCCAAGGTTATCTGCGCCGGCTGACCCGTCGGTTGACGGAAGATCCGGAGCAGCGCGACGTCGAAGAATTGTCGGACGAAGTCCTCACTACCGGCGCGCAGCGCGTCGTTGATTGCCAGCGTGGTCAGGAGGTCACCATGGTGGGCACGCTGCGCAGTGTGGAAACCAACGGCAAGGGTTGCGCCGGTGGTGTTCGCGCCGAGTTGTTCGACGGTAGCGACACCGTGACGTTGGTGTGGTTGGGCCAGCGCCGGATCCCCGGCATCGACTCCGGCCGCACGCTGCGCGTACGCGGCAGGCTGGGCAAGCTCGAAAACGGGAGCAAAGCCATTTACAACCCGCACTATGAAATTCAGCGGTGACCATTTCCGTTATCCGGGTTTGTCTGGGGTGCGCAGTCTCGAGCCGGCTAGCGGCAGCGGCCCCGGCATGAGTACACACCGCATCAGCGCAGAGCGCCTGCTGGCACAGGCCGGTGGCGTCAGTGGTCTGGTCTATTCGTCGCTGCCGGTGGTCGTCTTCGTCGCGGTGTCCGGTGTGGCCGGACTGTTGCCCGCAATCGGGTCTGCCGTGGGTGTGGCCGCATTGGTCTTGCTATTGCGGCTGATTCGTCGGGAGTCCACTCAGCCCGCCATTTCCGGGTTCTTCGGGGTCGCCGTGTGTGCACTGATCGCCTACCTGGTGGGTCAGTCCAAGGGTTATTTCTTGTTGGGCATTTGGATGTCGTTGCTATGGGCGGTGATTTTCGCCCTGTCGGTGGTGATTCGCCGGCCCGCCGTCGGTGTCCTTTGGAGCTGGGCCGCCGGGCGGGACCGCGGCTGGCGCGACGTACCCCGCGCCCGCTACGCGTTTGACATCGCCACGGTGGGTTGGACGCTGGTGTTCGCCGCCCGGTTCATCGTCCAGCGGCTTCTCTACGATGCCGACAAGACCGGCTGGCTGGGCGTCGCGCGCATCGGAATGGGCTGGCCGCTCACCGCGATGGCCGCGCTGGCGACATATGCCGCGATAAAGGCCGCTCAGCGGGCGATGCCGGTTCTCGAAGCCCCTGCGGTGGCGGGGGTGGCGGAAATCGATACTGACGCCGGTCGCGAGCTCTAGCGACTTGCGGGTGTGCGTCGCGGTGTTGACCGTGTCGTGGCGGCTCTCAATAGGCGGGCGCGGCGGGATTGCTACCGGCTGGGCCAGCCCCGGTCGCACCGGGAAAAGCGGTAGCTCACGCTCGAGGACCGGGCTCTCCCCCCGGTGAGGTTGGCGGCAGCAACAGCCGGCTCAGCTCCTCCTCTGCCTCGGTGACCGCGACGAACAGCAATTCGTCGCCCCCTTCCAGCGGCTCATCGGCTTGCGGCACGATGACTCGCGGTCCGCGCAGGATCGTGACCAGGACCGCATCCCGGGGTAATTGCAGCTTGCGCACCGGCTTGCCGCCCCAGGGTGTGTCGTCGGGCAGCGTGATCTCCACCAGGTTTGCCTGGCCCTTGCGGAATTCCATCAGCCGTACCAGGTCGCCGACGGCGACGGCCTCCTCGATCAGCGAGGCCAGCATGCGCGGAGTGGAAACCGCCACGTCAACGCCCCAGGCGTCGGTGAACAGCCACTCGTTGCGGGGATCGTTGACTCGGGCCACTACCCGCGGCACCGCGAATTCGGTCTTGGCCAGCAGGCTGAGTACCACGTTGACCTTGTCGTCGCCGGTAGCGGCGACCACGACATCGAAATCCTCGAGGTGCACCGACTCCAGCAGGGTCAGCTCGCAGGCATCGCCCAATTGCCAATGCGCGGTCGGGATGGCATCGGGGTCGAGGTGGTCGCGATTGCGCTCGATCAGGGTCACGTCGTGCCCATTTCCGATGAGCTCACGGGTCACTGAGCGGCCAACGGCGCCGGCCCCGGCGACGACTACCTTCATCTGCGCCGCTCCTTAACCCCGGCTCGAAGCCGGGCCGAGCCGGCGTCTTCGTCGTCGGCGCGCTTCATTTGCGCGGCCCTGACTCGAAGTCCTCACTGGGCGGCAGGGCCGCAATGGCCACCGCCTCGGCCGCCCGGCCGGAGATGGCGGCGACGTAGACCTGGTCGCCGGCCTGCAGGATCGTCTTCGGCTCGGGCAGCACCCCGGTTCCGAATCGGATCAGGAACGCCGCCCGGGCGCCGGTGGCCTGCTCCAAGTCGGTGACCCGGTGCCCGATCCAGTCCTCGTGCAAGATGACCTCGGCGACGGCGACCGTACCGGTGGGATCGCGCCACTTGGCGGTCTCAGTTTCGCGGAGCAGCGCGTTGAGCAGCCGGTCGGTGGTCCAGGGCACGGTGGCGATCGTGGGGATACCCAGGCGTTCGTAGACCTCGGCGCGCTTGGCGTCATAGATGCGGGCGACCACTCGCCGCACACCGAAGGTTTCCCGGGCCAACCGTGCCGAGATGATGTTGGAGTTGTCACCGGAGGACACCGCAGCGAATGCGTCCGCATCTTCGATGCCTGCCCGCAGCAGCACATCTCGGTCGAATCCCTGGCCGAGCACTCGCTCACCGGCAAACTCGGGGCTGAGCCGGTTGAAAGCGGTGCTGTCGCGATCGATGACCGCGACGTCGTGGCCGATGCGGGACAGCGCGTCGGCCACCGACGAGCCGACCCGGCCGCAGCCCATCACTACCACTCGCACGTGACGTCCTCTCGGCTGTAGCTGATTCCGGTGCGCAAAATTCTCGCCCAGGGAACGCTACCGTCAAAGCCGTCGGGGCTTACCCTTGGCTCTCGTGTCCAAACTTTCCACCGCCGCGCGCCGGCTGCTGATTGGCAGGCCGTTTCGCAGCGACCGGCTGAGCCACACGCTACTGCCGAAGCGGATCGCGTTGCCGGTATTCGCCTCGGATGCGATGTCGTCGGTGGCTTACGCCCCTGAAGAGATCTTTCTGATGCTGTCGGTGGCCGGTCTCGCCGCATACTCCATGGCGCCGTGGATCGCAATGGCGGTGGCCGCGGTGCTACTCGTGGTGGTATCGAGCTACCGGCAGAACGTGCACGCCTATCCATCCGGGGGCGGGGACTATGAAGTCGTCAGCACCAACCTGGGCCCCACCGCCGGTCTCGTGGTCGCCAGCGCCCTGATGGTCGATTATGTTCTCACGGTTGCGGTTTCGATTGCATCGGCGATGTCGAACATCGGTTCGGCGATCCCCTTCGTGTATGAGCACAAGGTGTTTTTCGCGGTGAGCGCCATCGTGCTGGTGACTGCGATGAACCTGCGGGGGGTCCGCGAATCCGGCCTGGCATTCGCCGTTCCGACCTATGCGTTCATCATCGGAGTGGGCGCGATGCTCTGTTGGGGGCTGTTCCGGATCTACGTGTTGGGCAACCCGCTGCGCGCCGAGTCCGCCGGATTCGTGATGCACGCCGAACACGGCAAAGTCGTCGGTGCCGCACTGGCATTCCTGGTGGCCCGCTCATTCTCCTCGGGCTGCGCGGCACTGACGGGTGTGGAGGCAATCAGCAACGGGGTCCCGGCTTTTCAGAAGCCCAAGTCCCGCAACGCAGCCACGACACTGCTCATGCTGGGCACCATCGCGGTGACCTTGCTGATGGCCATGGTCCTGCTCGCCGTCGAAACCGGGGTCCAGGTCGTCGACGATCCTGAGACGCAGCTGACCGGCGCCCCGCCGGGCTATCAACAAAAAACGTTGGTCGCTCAATTGGCGCAGACCGTGTTCGGCGGCTTCCACGTGGGGTTCTTGTTGATCGCCGCAGTCACCGCGCTCATCTTGGTGTTGGCCGCCAACACCGCGTTCAACGGCTTCCCGGTGCTCGGCTCGGTGCTGGCGCAGCACAGCTACCTGCCGCGCCAGCTGCATACCCGCGGTGACCGGCTGGCGTTCTCCAACGGGATCTTGTTCCTCGCGGCGGCCGCCATCGCGGCGGTGATCGCCTTCCGCGCCGAACTCACCGCGTTGATCCAGCTGTACATCGTCGGTGTGTTCATTTCGTTCACACTGAGCCAGATCGGGATGGTCCGGCATTGGACTCGGTTGCTTCGCACCGAGACCGATCCCGTGGGCCGCCGCAAGATGATCCGCTCGCGGGTGGTCAACTCGGTCGGATTAGTGTCTACCGGCACGGTCCTGCTGATCGTCCTGGTCACGAAATTCCTTGTGGGCGCCTGGATTGCGATCGTCGCCATGGGCGCCCTGTTCATGCTCATGAAGCTGATCCGCCGCCACTATGACACGGTCAACCGGGAACTGGCGGAACAGGCCGCAGCCCAGGACAACGAAATCGTATTGCCCAGCCGCAATCATGCCGTGGTACTGGTGTCGAAGTTGCATCTACCGACACTGCGTGCGCTCGCCTACGCGCGGGCGACCCGTCCCGACGTGCTCGAGGCCGTCACGGTCAGCGTCGACGACGCCGAAACCCGTGATCTGGTGCACAAGTGGGAGGAAAGCGATATCAGCGTGCCGCTGAAGGTCATCGCTTCGCCCTACCGTGAGGTGACCCGTCCGGTTCTGGATTACGTCAAACGGGTCAGCAAGGAATCCCCTCGGACCGTGGTGACGGTGTTCATCCCGGAGTACGTGGTGGGCCGGTGGTGGGAGCAGCTGTTGCACAACCAGAGTGCGCTGCGGCTCAAGGGCAGGTTGCTGTTCATGCCGGGCGTGATGGTGACATCGGTTCCCTGGCAACTGACTTCGTCGGAGCGGGTGAAGACGCTACAGCCCCATGTGGCTCCCGGCGATGCGCGGCGAGGCATTTTCGATTGACCCTGGCACCCGAACTGACGTTGGTCACCGGTGCGCCCGCAAACGGCGGTAGCTGTGTGGCGCGCCACGAAGGCCGGGTGGTCTTCGTCCGCTATGCCTTACCCGGGGAGCGGGTGCGGGTGCGGGTCACCTCCGAGCGTCGATCCTATTGGCACGCGGAGGTTGTCGAGGTGCTCGATCCGTCTCCGAACCGGATCGAGTCGTTGTGCCCGATTGCCGGGGTGACTGGCGCCGGCTGCTGCGATCTGGCTTTCGCCGCCCCGGAAGCGGCGCGGGCGCTCAAGGCGCATGTGGTGGCCGATCAACTCAAACGGCTCGGCGGATACAACTGGTTCGGCGCCGTCGAACCGCTTTCGGATGCTGGTCCCACCGGTTGGCGCACCCGGGTGCGACTGGAGGTGGGACCCTACTGTCGCGTCGGCTTTCACCGCTACCACAGCAGCGCATTGGTGACCGATTTGCAGTGCGGGCAGGTGCCCGCCGGCATGCTGGACGGCCTGAATTCCGGTCGTGCCTGGCCCCCGGGTGGCCAGGTGAACGTGGTGCTCGACGACGACGGCCAGCGTCACGTGATGCTCACGGTGCGTCACGGCCGGCGGGTCGCCACGAGTGCGGTCGAGGGTGAGTATCGCGCGGTGCAGCGGATCGGCGGGCGAATCTGGCGGGTGCCCGTGACGGCCTTTTGGCAGGCGCATCGCGATGCGGCGGCCGTGTACAGCGGCCTGGTCGCGGACTGGGCGCAGGCTGCTCCCGGTATGACGGCGTGGGATCTGTACGGCGGTGCCGGTGTTTTCGCCGCGGTGCTGGGTGAGGCCGTGGGGGAGTCGGGACGGGTATGGACCGTTGACAGCGCGCGTGCGGCGTCGAGGACCGCCCATGCTGCGCTGGCCGATCTGCCGCAGGTAGCCGTCGTCAGCGAATCGGTGCGGCGGATGCTGGAGGGGCAACCAGTCGGCGCCGACGTCGCGGTGCTGGATCCGCCGCGTACCGGGGCCGGACGCGACGTGATCAAGCTGCTGGCTGCCGCGCGGGTGCCGCGGGTGGTGCATATCGGTTGTGAGGCAGCGTCTTTCGCGCGCGATATCGGCCTTTACCGCAGTCATGATTACGTGGTCGAGAAGATCAGGGTGTTCGATGCGTTCCCGCTGACCCATCACGTGGAATGCGTTGCGCTGTTGACCTGCTAGCCCGATGCCGAGCGGCCCGGACCTTGATTATGCTGGCGACGGCGCTCCGGGAAGTCTGGTCGGAAGTCGGTATTCGTATTGACGCGGTATGACGGAAGGGCGCGCATGCGGGACCTCGAGCCGGCAGTGTCGGATGTTGTGAGCGAGGTGATCCGGGTCCGTCGGCTCACCTATACCTATCCCAAGGCGTCCGCGGCGGCGGTGCGCGGGATGGATTTCACCGTGGGCCGCGGTGAGATCTTTGGATTCCTTGGCCCCAGCGGCGCGGGTAAGTCGACGACGCAGCGGATTCTCATCGGCCTGCTGCGCGGTCACGGCGGCGAGGTCGCGGTTTGGGGAAAGGACCCGGCAGCCTGGGGATCTGACTATTACGAACGCATCGGGGTGTCGTTCGAGCTGCCCAACCATTATCAGAAACTCACCGGACTGGAGAATCTGCGGTTTTTCGCTTCGCTGTATGCACAGCCCACCCTGGACCCCATGCAGCTGCTGGATGCCGTTGGTCTGGCCGACGCCGCCCACACCCGGGCCGGCAAGTATTCCAAGGGCATGCAGATGCGCCTGACGTTCGCCAGGTCGTTGATCAACGACCCCGAGTTGCTCTTCCTCGACGAACCGACCGCCGGCCTGGACCCGGTGAACGCCCGCACCGTCAGGCACATGATCATGGATCTGAAAGCACGTGGCCGCACGGTGTTTCTCACCACGCACGACATGGCGACGGCTGACGAGTTGTGTGACCGGGTGGCCTTCGTCGTCGACGGGAGAATCGTCGCGTTGGATCGCCCCGCCGAGCTGAAGATCGCCCGCAGCCGGCGCCTGGTCAAGGTCGAGTACCGACGCGACGGCGGCGGCCTGCACGCTGCCGAGTTCCCGCTCGACACGCTGGCCGACGACCCGGCGTTTTACGCGGTGCTGCGTGACCACCACGTGGAGACCATCCACAGCAGGGAAGCCAGCCTCGACGACGTCTTCGTCGAAGTCACCGGCCGGCGGTTGTTGTGATGCGGCTGGCACAGGCAGTGCGGCTGGAGGTGACGCTGCAAGTCCGGCAGCGGTTTCTGCACGCAGCGATATTTTCGGGGTTGATCTGGCTGGCGGTGCTGCTGCCGATGCCGGACCACCTGCGTCCGGTCGCCGAGCCGTATGTGCTCTCCGGCGACATCAGCATTATCGGGTTCTTCTTTGTTGCCGGCACCGTCTTCTTCGAGAAACAGGAACGCACGCTAAGCGCGGTTGTTGCCAGCCCGCTGCGGTTCGGCGAGTACCTGGCCGCCAAACTTATTGTTCTGCTGATGATTTCGCTCGGGGTGGCGGTAGTGGTAGCCACAATTGTGCACGGGTTCTCGTATCATCCGGCGCCGATGATCGTCGGGGTAGGGCTGGGGACGTTGCTGATGTTGCTGGTAGGGTTCATCAGCTCGTTGCCGTTTGCCTCGATCAGCGACTGGTTTCTGGTGGCGACCATCCCGCTGGCGGTGATGAACCTGCCCGTTCTGTACTACTCGGGTGTCTGGCCAAACCCGGTGTTGTATCTGCTGCCTACCCAGGGACCGCTGCTGTTGCTGGGTGCGGCCTTCGACCAGCTGCGGCTGGCGCCCTGGCAGATCGGGTACGCGGTGGTGTACCCGGCGGCCTGCGTGGCTGCGTTGTATTGGGCGGCCGATGCGATGTTTGGCCGCTACGTCGTCGCACAGGCCGGCGGATGGTAACGGCGCGGTCCCAGGCAGCACGGGCGCTGGTGGCGTTCGGGCGCAACGACCTTCGTGGTACATACCGCGATCCGTTGCTGGTGATGATCGTCGTCGCTCCGGTCATCTGGACCAGCGCTGTCGCGTTGCTGACTCCGCGAGTTACCGCTATGTTGGCCAACCGCAACGGCTTCGACTTGGTTCCCTACTACCCGTTGATCTTGACCGGCTTCCTGCTGCTGACGAGCATCATCATCGTCGGCGGCCTGGCGGCGTTCCTCGTCCTGGACGAGCTCGACGCCGGCACCCTGACCGCGCTGCGGGTGACCCCGGTCCCGCTGTGGGCCTTTCTCGCCTATCGCGCAGCGACCGTCATGGTGCTAACCACCGGCTATGTCATCGTCACGCTGTCGTTCAGTGGCATACTCGAGCCCGGCTTGGTGCCGTCGCTGATCCCGATCGGACTGCTGGCCGGGCTCTCGGCGGTCGTGACGTTGCTGCTAATTCTGACCTTGGCGCACAACAAGATTCAGGGTCTGGCCGCGGTTCGTGGACTGGGTATGCTTATCGCGGGTTTACCCTGTCTGCCTTGGTTTGTCCACTCGTATTGGAACATCGCATTCGGAGTCTTGCCGCCGTACTGGGCCGCCAAGGCGTTCTGGGTGGCATGTGACCACGGCACCTGGTGGCCGTATCTGGTTGCGGGTGCTGGATATAACGTGGTCATCGGCTGGATGCTGTTTTGGCGGTTCTATGCCAAGAGCATCAGCTTTGGCTAGTGGACAGCTGGTCCAGCAGTCCCGGTCGTCGCCCCGCTGGAGAGTTGGTCGTCGGCCGCATGCCATGTCCTCGCCCGCGAACACGGCTTACCGACCGAGAAGGCGTTGCTTCTGCTGCGCGAATTCCTCATCGGTGAGGATTCCGGAATCCCGCAGGCCGGCCAGCTCGCGCAGCTCGGCAGCGATCCCGGTTATCGGACCTTCGGTTGCCCGCTCGCGGGGTTCCGCGGGCTCATCAGCACTCAACGCGCCTCGATCACGGCGACGCAAACCGGCGGTGCTGCCGAGAGCCCGGCCGGCCATACCGGCCAGCGCCATGTCACCGAACAGGCCTGCTGAGCTGCCCGCCGCCACGTTGGTGGCAAGCCCGGCGGCGCTGGCCGGTAGCGCCAGGGCAACGGGCCGGTATGCCGGGGCTGCGGTGGCCCATGCAGGCGGTACGGACAACGAGCCGACTGGGACGGCCTGACCCATACCCGCCGCGGTCGGCATGCCCAAGCCCGGAAATACGCCCTTTGTCTCGATCTCTGCCGCCTGCAACGCGATTCCTATGCCAGCGGAATCAATGCCGAACGAGCCGGCCGAATCGATACCGAACGAGCCGGCCGAATCGATGATGAACGCGCCGAAAAGATCTACCCCCAAACCGATCAGCGCCACGGTCAACGCCGGGTCGGCGGTTGCGGCCGGTGCCGCTAAGGACGACACCGCACCCACAGCCGGAATCGACGTCGCACCGAGCAGTGTCTGCGGCAACCCGGCCGTCGACGCCGCAGGCGATGCGAGGCTCTGCAGCGCTTGCGGCACGGCCGAGATCGGCACGGCGGCTGTTTGGGTGGTGGAACCGCTAGCGGTAGCCGCGGCATCGGCGACCGCGGCAGCTTGACCCGCCACTCCACCGGGATTGGTGGCCGGGCCCGGCGGGGTGAACGGCGTCAACGCCGCGGCGGCGGCCGAGCTGCTGGCATAGCCGTACATGGCGGCAGCATCCTGGGCCCACATTTCGGCGTAATCGGCTTCCGTAGCCGCGATCGCCGGAGTGTTTTGGCCGAGAAGGTTTGTCGCCATCAGCGCGGCCAGCTGGGCGCGGTTTGCGGCGATCACGGAGGGCGGGACCGTCGTCGCGAACGCCTCCTCGTAGGCAGTAGCGGCGGCCATGGCCTGGCGGGCGGTCTGCTCGGCTTGGCCGGCTGAGGTGCGTAGCCAGGCAAGATATCCAGACGCCGCAGTCGCCATGGACGTCGACGCCGGACCTAACCATCCGCTGGTCAGCTGCGAGACGACCGATTGGCAGGCGTCGGCGGCCGAGTCCAGGTCGCTGGCGAGACCGTCCCAGGCCGCTGCGGCGGCCAGCATGGGTCCGGGACCGGGACCGGCATACATCCTGCCGGAGTTGACTTCCGGCGGTAGCATCGCGAATTCCATTGGACGTGGCTCCTTAGCAGGCAGCGGCCACGTTGACGGTCTCGGCGACGTCGTTAGACGCACCGCCGGCTGTGGAGGCGTCGTGAATCGCCTTGGCCTGCAGGGCTACGGCGTGATACACCTGGTTTGGACAGCGAATTATGTTGTGGTCAAGTCTGATACCGCGTTGGGGGCGGCTGGAACCACCGCTGTTGTCGGTGGCGCCGCGGCATCCGCGCCGCCTGGTGCCGAGCCGAATTGCCTCTGGGTGCCTGGCCATTAACGACATGTGTTTCCTTACCTTTGTTGATCTGGCCGCGCGGCCTATCCGGACTACCGTCGCTGTGGATACCCGTTGCCGGCATGATGAGTCGGCCGATGTCCAGGTTTTGGTATTCATGAGTCGGTGCGACTGCGGCGCGCGGCTTGGTGGCGGTTAATCGGTCCGTTCGGCCGAACAACGGCGCCACGAAATCCCGCACGGCAGACCCATTCTCGGTTGGCGGCAGGCCATCGCTGGCGGGTCCAGGAAGTGCCGTTAGCTACGCCCGCTTGTGTGACCGCTGGTTGTCGGTGAGGATCGAGACCACTCCTTTGGTCTCGAAAAGGGCCAACCGAATGTCCTCAGTTGTGTCGTGACCATGTTCGCGCAGGATCGCGTCCAGGTCGTCGCGGGTGAGCCTGCAGCGTCTCAAGTTACGTTGATCAACGTGACCATCGCGGATCAGCACCCGCACGGGCGGGTCAACGAGGCGACGCACCCATGGGATGAAGCGCAGCCTCGCGACCACATCATGAGCCACAATCAAGGCCAGCAGTGCCGCCGTTCCAGTGAGCCACGACGTCTCGGAGGCGGTCGCGGTGCGGCCCACGATGGCACCGACCGCAACAGCGGTGACCCAATCAAATGGGGTGAACTCGGCGATGGTGCGACGCAACATAAGCCGAAAAGCTGTTGCGGCAGTGACGAACAACGCAAATGCTTTGATAGCTGCATAGGTTGCGGGGCGCCACCCGTCGACCAGCTGAAGTAACAGTTCCCTCATGTCAGAAGGAGTGCCGCTCTAGGTGTGCCAACCTGGCCAGAGCCCTGACTCATCTGTAGCTGTCTCGGAGGGTCTCCTTCTTTGTCCAACCGAACCCAATGGTCCCGGACAACCACTGCCGAAGCCGCATTCTGAGCGGCCATGTCAGATCCGATGGCCCGCAAATCGCCGGCCGCCGTTGCCAGGCTCTCCGGTTGAGTGCTGACAAAGGACATTTCGACTCCTTTCGGGTTACGGCGCCTGATATCGACGGTGATTTCGGTGGTGTCATAGTTGGCCTGGCGCGTCATGGCGGGTGGCCTTCGGTGTAACGGCGCACCAGCGCAACGATTTCGCGTTCGAATCCGGTGAGGATCACGCTCTGTGAATCTTGGTCCGCCGCGGAGCCCGCGGTGAAATCCCGGCGGGCGGCATCGCCGGCCCGCTGGGTCGGCTGCCCTAAGGTTGCAGCAGTTCCGGAGCGGTAATCCTTGCGGCCACCGGGCTTGTCGCCGCGCGCTGCTGCCACCAGGCCGCCCCCGGCGGCACCGCCGAGGCCGGCGCCGGCCATGCCCGCGATCGGAAGAGCCGGGCCACCGGTTATGTCATGTATCGATGCGGCCGGGGCGGCGCTGAGCCCGGCGTCCCGCAACGCCGCCGTGAGCAGCCGGACCGGCGCGGCCGCAGTCCAACTGGGCGGCACCGCGAGCGCGCCAACAACATTCGCCTGCCCCACGCCCGCCTCAGCATTGCTGGCCGCCGAGCCTCCCGACAGCAGCCGGCTTCCCGAGCCTGACGTTGGTGCCGGCGGCGTTCGGGACTGTTGCCTCTGTTGCTGCTGCTCCTTTTGCTGGATGCTCTGTGACGTGAGTCCGATATTGGTTGACACCAAACCGATATTGGTCAGCACGACCGGGATCGCGGTCGCCGTCAGCGCTGCAGCGGTTCCCGAGACAGCGATGGAAAGCGCGGTCTCCAGCATTTTCAGCATCGACAACGGCGACGGTGGACTGGGCGCAGCCGCCATTGGCGAAGCAAGTCCCTGCAACGCCGCAGGCATGCTGGAGAGCAGCTGGGAGTGGCTGCCCGCAGCTGTGCTTGCCGCATGGGCGACCGCGCCGGCCTGGCCCGCCAGGCCGGCGGGGTTGGTGGTCGGCGGGGGAGCAGTAAACGGGGTCACCTTCGCCGCCGTTGCCGACGAGCTGGCGTAGCCGTACATCGCGGTCGCGTCCTGGGCCCACATTTCGCCGTATTGGGCTTCGGTGGCTGCGATCGCGGCCGTGTTCTGGCCAAAAAAGTTCGTGGTCACCAGCGCGGCCAGCTGTGCCCGGTTGGCGGCGATCACCGGCGGCGGCACCGTCATCATGAACGCAGTCTCGAAGGCCGCCGCCGCGGCCTTGGCCTGCGTCGCGGTTTGTTCGGCTTGCGCCGAGGTGGCTGACAGCCACGCGATATATGGTTCGGCTGCGCCCAGCATCGCAGCCGATGCCGGTCCCCGCCACCCCTGGCTTGTCAGCGCTGAGATCACCGCCTGGTAGACAGTGCCCATCGAGCGCAGTTCGGCGGCGATCATGTCCCAGGACGTAGCGGCGGCCATCATCGGTCCCGATCCGGGACCGGCATACATTCGGCCGGAATTGATCTCGGGCGGCAACGCCCCAAAATCCATTTTCTGCAACCTCCGGTTAGCAAATGGGCTGCGATTCGGTTCGGCGCATGCGGGCGAGCATCGTCTCCGCTACGTGATGGGAACGAATCCATGGGTATATGACCGAAATTGGTTCTGGCCCAGGGTGTTTAAGTCACTGCGACAGTTTGCGTCCGACTTGGCGCCGAATGAGCTTGTGACTCGCCAGCCTTGTTGGTCGGTGAGGGAAACCGCTATGCGGGTAATGCAAACGGTGATAAGCGGCTCGGCAAAGCGAAGTGCTTGCGTTTGTCGACGGCGCAGAGGTCGCAGTTACTTCATGATCCGCGGTTACGCCATGGCCGGTGTTGCCGGCGCTGCAGATACCCTTCAACATTGCGGTTGTGTTGGACTCCGGCGCGCCACGGTGTTGGCGCCGAGCACCGAGAACCGGGATCGGCCGCTATCGTGCGCCGTACCTTTTCCACCGTCTTGCACACTGTCTGCCCCCATGCCCTATCGCTCGGCACCGCGTGCAACCAGGGCAGCCGTGCTGCCTATGCGCGCTTCGGGTGAGGGAGATACCCGCCGACCGGCAGGCTAAACCGGTAAATTTCCAGCGCCGTCTCGTTGCAAGACCTGGCCGCTTGCTTCGACGTCGAATCTGTGGGCGCGCATGCGGTCGCGGCGCATGGGACGAATCGGACGGCGCGGCCGAGAGCCAAACTTGTGTTAACGAGGAGTTCGCAAACCGCACTGGTAGTCGTGACTGCCGATGCCGGCGACGCCGGATATCGATCCGGGGAGCGTTGCTCGCGGAGGTGGCCTTCTGACTGCTCGCGCTCGTGGCCAGCCTCCTGGACGTAGCTGACCGGCTGTCTACCCATCACGTCACGTTGCTGATCGTTCGTGCATTGACGCGGTGGGCACGGCCGGTGCTGGGGCTCGGGAGCCTGACTCAACACCCATCGCCGGACTACGCGATCGAGCCTGGCAAACCCTTGCGCCGGTTTTCCTTGGGTGGCCTTCGGCGGCGTGCTGGTCGCGGCTGTCGCTGCTGTAGCGCGAAGTTCGTTGGTGTCCACCATATTTCCGGCATCGGCACAGCCGCTATCCGAGCACGAAGTAACGCAGCCACAAGTAGACCGCTGCCACTGCTAGCGAGATCGTGGTGACCAGAATGCCTTTGCGGGTGAATTCCCAGAAGGAAATGGGAGTGCCTGCGCGCCGGGCGATTCCGAGCATGACGACGTTGGCGCTGGCCCCGACGGCGGTAAGATTGCCGCCGAAGTCGGCGCCCAGTGCCAGCGCCCACCACAGCACGTTGGAATCGACCTGACCGGGCATCACCGTGACAAGTTCAGTGACGATCGGCGTCATCGTGGCGACATAAGGAATGTTGTCGATGATGCCGGACACCGGCGCTGACACGCCGATGATCAGCATCACCGTAAGTAGTTCATTACCGCCAGTTAATTCGATCGCCCCGCGCGCCAGCTTCTCGACGATGCCGGTCTTCACCAATGCGCCGACCATGATGAACAAGCCGGCGAAGAACATCAGAGTTTCCCACTCGACGCTGGACAGGTAGTCCGAACCGTCCAGCCCCGAAATCACGATGAGGACGCCGGCGCCCAGCAACGCCACGACCGACGGCTGGATATGCAGCAGCGGGTGGGCGACGAAAGCGGTGAACACCGCTAGCAGGACGACGCCGGACTTGATGAGCAGCTTGCCGTCGCGGATCGCCTCGCGCTCGTTGAGCGACATCACATCGGCGACCCGGTCGGGCTTGACCGTAGCAGGACGAAACAGGCGGGGGAGCAGCGCGACGAAGACGATCAGCACCACGAGGACTACCGGCGCCATGTGCACCAGGAAGTCGTTGAACGACAGCCCCGCCCGGCTAGCGATGATGATGTTGGGCGGGTCGCCGACCAACGTCGCCGCGCCGCCGATGTTGGACGCGAAGACTTCGGCGATCAGAAACGGCGACGCGTCGATTGCCAGCCGGTCACACACCAGCAGCGTGACCGGAGCAATCAACAACACTGTGGTGACGTTGTCGAGCAAGGCCGACCCGAAAGCCATCACCAGCACCAGCAGAATCATGATGCGCAGCGGGGAGCCATTCGCGCGTTTGACGGCCCAGATCGCGACGTATTCGAAAACACCGGTCTGCCGTAGGACGCTGACGATGATCATCATGCCCAGCAGGAGAAAGACGACGTCCCAGTCGATTCCGGTCTCGTGCGAGTAGAACGCGTCATGTGAGCGGACGACCCCGAGCGCGAGCATGATCGCCGCCCCCGACAGCGCTGCACGGGTCTTGCTCACCCGGTCACTGGCGATGAGCGCATAGGTGATGACGAACACCGTGACTGCGATGATGTTCACGGGATGTCCCACCAATCCTCATGCGCGCCGCCCATGGCGGCGTCAGCCCTAGCAGTACCCGGCGTAGGCACCGGTCAGCCCAACACGAAGTAGCGAACCCACAGGTAGATCGCCGCCAACGCGACCGAGACCGCGGTAACCACAACGCCTTTGCGGGTGAATTCCCAAAATGAGATAGGAGTGCCTGCGCGCCGGGCGATTCCGAGCATAACGACGTTGGCGCTGGCTCCCACTGCGGTGAGGTTGCCTCCGAAGTCGGCGCCCAGGGCAAGTGCCCACCATAACGTGTCGGGGTTGATGTGACCGGGCATGACCGCGGCCAGCTCGGCGACAATCGGCGTCATCGTCGCGACGTAGGGGATGTTGTCGATGATGCCGGACACGGGTGCTGAGATGCCGAGAATCAGGAATACGGTGGACAACTCGTTTCCTGCGGTCAAGTTGGTGGCCGCCCGCGCCAGCTCATAGACGACACCCGTTTTTACCAGGGCGCCGATCATGATGAACAGCCCGGCAAAGAAAAGCAGTGTTTCCCATTCGACGCTGGATAGATAATCGGACCGCTCCAGCCCGGAGATCACCACCAGGATGCCGGCCCCCACCAGCGCCACCATGGATGGTTTCATATGCAGTGCCGAATTTGCGACGAAGGCCGTGAACACCGCCACGAGGACGACACCACACTTGATCAGCAGCCTGTGATCGCGAATGGCTTCCTTTTCTTCCAACGACATGACGTCGCCGATCCGCGTGGGATCGGCGGTAAATGCGCCGGGAAACAGGCGCGGCACGAGAAGGATGAACGCCGCTAGCACGATTATTACGATCGGGGCCAGATTGATCAGGAAGTCGTTGAACGAAAGCCCGCCCTTGCTGGCGATGACGATGTTGGGGGGGTCGCCGACCAATGTCGCGGTGCCGCCGATGTTCGATGCGAACGCTTCGGCCATCAAGAACGGGTTCGCGTTGATCGCCAACCGGTCGCACACCAGCAGGGTCACCGGGGCGATCAGCAAGACCGTGGTGACGTTGTCCAGCATCGCTGATGCGATCGCAGTGACCACCACTAACAGGATCATGATGCGCACGGGCGAGCCGCCGGCCCGTTTGGCCGCCCAGATTGCGATGTATTCGAACACCCCGGTCTGCCGCAGCACGCTGACGATGATCATCATCCCCAGCAGCAAAAAGATGACGTCCCAATCGATTCCGGTCTCGTGAGAATAGAAGACATCTTCGGAATTGATGACGGGTAGGGCAACCACGATCGCCGCACCGGCCAGCGCTACCAGCGTCTTGTTGATGCGTTCGCTGGCGATCAGTGCATAGGCGACCACAAATACACAGACCGCGATGACACTCATCGGGTGGTCACCTGTGTGGGCGCCGGGACACCGCTTATCGCCGAAACCTTCGAGATCAACGCTTCAGCGCCGCTGCCAGGAGGCGCGATGCCGTGATCACCCCGAGCAGCCTGCGGTCTTTGACCACCGGGAGGAGCGGGCTGCGCAGCCGAGCCATTATTGCGGCCACCTCGATGATGGTGTCGTCGGCATTGACCGGAGGGACGTCGACCAGGTGGTCCGGCAACACGTCGCGGACTGTCTTGCCGCTCAACTTCTCCGCACAGCGGTCAGCCATCGATTCGTTGAGCACGCCGGCCAGCGAAGGATCGTCCTGGACGTAGCGGGGCACGATGAAGCGCACGACTTGGGAGGCCGGCAGTACCGCGTACGGTTTTCCTGAGGGCTTGGTGACCAAGAGCCCGGGCAGGCGATGCTCCGCGAGCATGCGGGCAGCATCCAGCGCGCTCGAATTGACGTCGACTACCGGAAAATCTTCAGCGATGTCCTCGGCGCGCATATGCCGACGATACGTCGGTGTCGGGGTCGCGGTCAGCCTAGCTGTGGTCATGGCGTTCCTTCGTGTCGTAGGTACCACTCCACGCCGACCAGGCTTCCCGGCTCACCGGTGACCGACGGTACCAAGTGCTCAGCCCATTCAGTGGCGCGGGTTCGGCGGCGAGCGATCACGAGGGCTAACTGGGCCCTTGCTGCGTACACTGGCGGGATGCTGCAACAGATCCGTGGGCCCGCCGATCTGCAGCACCTCTCCCAGGCCCAGCTACGGGAGCTGGCCCAGGAGATCCGTGAGTTTCTGATCCACAAGGTGGCCGCCACCGGGGGACACCTCGGACCCAACCTGGGGGTCGTGGAACTGACGTTGGCGCTGCATCGGGTGTTCGATTCGCCGCACGACCCGATCATTTTCGACACGGGTCACCAGGCCTACGTCCACAAGATGCTCACCGGACGCGCCCAGGATTTCGAAAGCCTGCGCAAGAAGGGTGGGTTGTCGGGGTATCCGTGCCGTGCCGAAAGCGAACACGACTGGGTCGAGTCCAGCCATGCCAGCGCGGCGCTGTCGTATGCCG
The DNA here is from genome assembly GCF_000157895.3 of Mycobacterium kansasii ATCC 12478. NCBI lineage: Bacteria > Bacillati > Actinomycetota > Actinomycetes > Mycobacteriales > Mycobacteriaceae > Mycobacterium > Mycobacterium kansasii. The sequence continues at coordinate 5,614,102 of NC_022663.1, forward strand.
ACGGCCTGGCCAAGGCTTTCGAGTTGACCGGGCACCGCAATCGGCACGTGGTCGCGGTGGTGGGTGACGGCGCGCTCACTGGCGGCATGTGCTGGGAGGCGCTGAACAATATCGCGGGGTCGCACCGGCCGGTGATCATCGTGGTCAACGACAACGGCCGCAGCTACGCCCCGACCATCGGCGGCGTCGCCGATCATCTCGCCACCCTGCGGCTGCAGCCGGCCTACGAGCAGATGCTGGAGAAGGGCCGCGACGTGGTGCGTGCGGTGCCGCTGGTCGGTGAGGTCTGCTACCACTTCCTGCACAGCGTCAAAGCCGGCATCAAGGACTCCCTGTCACCGCAGCTGATGTTCACCGACCTCGGGCTGAAGTATGTCGGCCCGGTCGACGGTCATGACGAACGCTCGGTGGAGGTCGCGCTGCGCAAGGCCCGCGGATTTGGCCGACCGGTGATCGTGCATGTCGTCACCCGCAAGGGAATGGGCTATGCCCCGGCCGAAGCCGACGAGGCCGAGCAGATGCACTCCACCGTTCCGATCGACCCGGTGACCGGGCAGGCCACCAAGATGGCCGGCCCGGGCTGGACGGCAACGTTCTCCGACGCGCTGATCGGTTACGGCACAAAGCGGCGTGACATCGTCGCCATCACCGCGGCCATGCCGGGACCCACCGGCCTGACCGCGTTCGGGCAGCGCTTTCCCGACCGGTTGTTCGACGTCGGCATCGCCGAACAGCACGCGATCACCTCGGCCGCCGGGCTGGCGATGGGCGGCATGCACCCCGTGGTCGCCATCTATTCGACGTTCCTGAACCGCGCGTTCGACCAGATCATGATGGATGTGGCGCTGCACAAGCTGCCGGTCACCATGGTGCTGGACCGCGCCGGTGTCACCGGCTCGGATGGCCCCAGCCACAACGGCATGTGGGATCTGTCGATGCTCAACATCGTGCCCGGCATTCGGGTGGCCGCGCCCCGTGACGCCACCCGGCTGCGCGAAGAACTCGGTGAGGCACTCGACGTCACCGACGGCCCGACGGCCTTGCGGTTCCCGAAAGGTGATGTCGGCGAGGATATTCCGGCCCTGGAGCGGCGAGCCGGAGTGGACGTGCTCGCGGTGCCGGCCGAGGGCCTGAACCACGATGTGCTGCTGGTGGCGGTGGGCCCGCTGGCCGCGATGGCGCTGGCGGTGGCCAAGCGGCTGCACAACCAGGGCATCGGGGTGACGGTGATCGATCCGCGATGGGTGCTGCCGGTGCCCGACGGCGTTCGCGAGCTGGCGGTGCGCCACAAGCTGCTGGTCACGCTGGAGGACAACGGGGTCAATGGCGGCGTGGGCTCGGCGGTGTCGGCCGCGTTGCGGCGTGCGGAGATCGACGTGCCGTGCCGCGACGTCGGGCTGCCGCAGGAGTTCTTCGATCACGCGTCACGAGGTGAGGTGCTGGCCGATCTGGGGCTGACCGACCAGGATGTGGCCCGCCGCATCACCGGCTGGGTCGCCGCGCTGGGTACCTCGGACGCCGGTGGGTACGGTCGGTCTCTCGGGACGGCGTCGGAGATCAGGGAGCGTCTCGACTAGGGACTGTCGCCGTCGGGTTGGGCATTGGCCCGGGTTATCGCCGCGGCCATCGCCGGCACCACCAGTCGGCGCTGCCATGCCCGCGCATGGCCGGCCCGCAGGAACTCGTCGATCGCGTCGGCGGCGCCCTGCCGGGGACCCGCCCACTCCCAGCACAGCCGTCGCACCAACTCGGGCGAGACCAGGTTTTCCGTCGGCACCCCCACCCGCTGCGACAGTTCCGCCAGCGCCGCCCGGACCGCCTCCAACCGGGCGGCCGCCTCCGGTTTCCGCCTGCTCCACCGCGCGGGTAGCGGCGGCCCGTTGGCCGATTCGGTCACCTCGGGTGGATTCTGGTTTTCTCGGGCCGCTTCCAGCGCCGCCAGCCACGTCGCGGCATTGCGACGCTGCTTGCGTCCGCCGAACACCGGCAAAGCGATGAGGTCCTCGACCGATCTCGGGTCGGCGATGGCTGCGTCGATGATGGCCGAGTCCGGCAGGATCCGGCGCGGCGCGATGTCGCGCAGTTGGGCAATCCGGTCTCGGGCCAGCCACAGCTCGCGAACCGCGGCCAACCCTCGGCGGTCACGCACCTTGTGGATACCGGAGGTTCGCCGCCAGCGGTCCGGCCGCGCGGAAACCGCGGACGACCTCGATTCGTATGTCCGTAGATGCTCGAATTCCTCTGCGGCCCAACCGGTTTTGCCTTGTTCGGTCAGCACCTGCGAGATCGCTGCGCGCAGCTCGATCAGCAGTTCGACGTCGAGGGCGGCATAGTTCAGCCAGGCCGGTGGCAGTGGACGCTTGGACCAGTCGGCCGCGCCGTGGCCCTTGGCCAGCCCCAGACCCAGCAATCGCTCGACCATGGTCGCCAAGTTCACCCGATCGAACCCGGCCAGGCGTCCGGCGAGCTCGGTGTCGTAGAGCGCCGACGGCCGCATGCCGACCTCGGCCAGACACGGCAGGTCCTGATCGGCGGAGTGCAGAATCCACTCGTCTTGCCGGAGCACCTCGGCGACCGGCTGCAGCGCGGTCGCCGGCTCGCCGCCGTGGCTGACCGGATCGATCAGCACGGTGCCGGCGCCGGCCCGACGGATCTGGATCAGATAGGCCCGGTTGGAGTAGCGAAAACCCGACGCCCGCTCGGCGTCCACCGCAAAGGGCCCGCGGCCGCGATCCAAGAGCTCCGCGGCGGCTTCGATCTGGCCGACGGTCACCGAGAGGTCCGGCATCCCGCTCGCCGGCCGCAGCAACGGCGTCGGCCCGGATGCCGTGGTGCCCGACGGTTCAGTCTCCGCGGGAGACGGGTCGGGGCACATGTCAGGCGCGTGACCGCGAGCTCAGGTCGACGACCCCGGCTGGGGGTAGGCCCGCGGCATGCTCGAGAACATCGCAGAACGCCTCGACGTGGCTGCCCACCTCGGGCGTGGTCGCCGTCCACGACGCCCGCAGCTCGAGCTGATGGGCGCGCGGCGGTCCGGAAATGTCGCCGTAGCGCACCGATGTGGTGGCGGTGACGGTGCCGCCCAGGGCGGTCATGTGCTCGGTGCGCGACTCGAGCGCCTCCACCAGCCAGCTCCACGCCACCTCGGGCAGCAACGGATCGATGGCTTCCTGTGAGTCCAGGTCGGCCTGGATGTAGGCGACCAGGCGAATGGTGCCGTCCCAGGCGTCGGAGCCCTCCGGGTCGTAGAGCAGGATGAGCCGGCCGAACGCGTCACCCTCGGACCGCTCGGGGACGATGTCGAGATCGGGATGTTTTACCTCCGCGCCCAGCGCGTAGCTGTAGGGCGCCAGCCGCTGCGGCGGACGGATAGGACCGAGTTCGATCTCCGGGCGCACGGTGACAGCGTTCATGGCCGCGACCGCTTCGCGGAAGGGGGCCGGTTCGGCTGCGGTCACGAGCTCCGCTCCTGCTTGTCGCTGCGCTCCGCTGTGTCGTCGGCGCGGGTCACAAAATCCGACGGTAGACCTAACGTCCGACACGCGCAGACAGGCGCGCCGAATCATGCTCAGCCCCCGGAACCGGCGCTAAATCGCGCCGGGCGCTTCTCGCGGTGTGCGGCCAATCCTTCCCGCACGTCAGGGCCACTGAAGCTGAGGAATTCGAGGCCCAGCGACGTTTCGAAGGCGGGCCCGAACATGCGGTACCACTGATTGAGGCTGTGCTTGGTCCAGCGAAGAGCGTGTTGGGCGCCCTGCGCCAGATTCTCGGCAAGGCGCGTCGCGGTGGCGAGCACGTCGTCGTCGTCGACGCACGTCGAGACCAGGCCGATGCGCTCGGCTTCCGCGCCGGACAGCGGCTCACAGGTCAGCAGGTAGTACTTGGCCTTGGCCATGCCCACCAGCAGCGGCCAGCAGATCGCGGCGTGGTCCCCGGCGGCCACCCCGAGCTTGGTGTGTCCGTCGATGATCTTCGCGGTCCGCCCCGCCACCGAGATGTCGGCCAGCAGGGCCACCACCAGGCCGGCGCCGACGGCCGGGCCGCGGATCGCCGAGACCACCGGTTTGTCGAGGTTGACCAGGTTGAGCACCAGATCGCGGGCCTCGCGCATGATGCGGACCCGGTCTTCATAGGCGCCCATCGTCTGGTCGATCAGGTCGAAGCTGCCGCCGGAGGAAAACGCTGTGCCCTCACCGCGGACCAGCACCACCCGCACGGCCGGGTCGCGGTCGATCACCGGCCAGATGTCGGCCAGGTCGCGGTGCATCTGCGGCCCGACCGAGTTCAGGCCGGGGGAGTCCAGAACCAGGTTCAGCACGCCGTTATCGGTGGGTTCTATTCGCAGACTTGGAAACTCGCCGTAGTCGACAGGCGGGTGGCGCACTGACATACCTGGATGTTACGCACGAGCCGATCGGCTGCCGACCAGGGCGTCTGCCTTGACGTCACCGCGCACGATCCGCTCGGCCAGCCGCGAGGCCAGCGCCATGATGGTCAGCGCCGGGTTGGCGCTGCCCTGGGTGGGGCACACCGAACCGTCGGCGATGAACAGGTTGGGCACCGCCCAGCTTCGCTGGTCGGAGTTGACGACGCTGCTCTCGGGGTCGCTACCCATCCGGGCACCACCGATGAGGTGGGCAAAGCGCTGGATGGTCAGCACATCCTGCGCCCCGGCGGCGTGCAGGATGTTGGTGATCACCTGAGTGGAGTACTCCATGTTGGCCTTGTCGTTGTCCGACAGGTGGTAGTCGAACCGGGCGATGGGCAGCCCGTAGTGATCGGTCTCCTCGGCCAGGGTGACGCGGTTGTCGGCGTGCGGGAGCAGCTCGTTGAGCACGCCGATGGTGGACCAGTGGTTGTAGTCGCGCATGTATTCGCGCAGCGCGGCGCCCCAGTGCCCGTCGGCGAGGACATGCTCGGCCCAGCCGATCGGCAGCGGGGACACCGTCTGGATGGAGAAGCCCCGGGCGAATCCGCGGTCGGGGTCGGTTTCGTAGAACTGCTCCGAGGACACCTCCGGCGGCGGCGCCTTGTACATGCGCAGTTCCTCCGGCCAGCGGCCCGCGGTCTGTGATGCTCCCTGCACCATGACGTAGCGGCCCACCTGATCGTGGTTGTTGCACAAGCCCTTCGGGAAACGCGGGCTGGCGGAGTTGAGCAGCAACCTCGGAGTTTCGATCGAATAGCAGGCCACTGCAACCACTTTGGCCCGCTGAAACCGCTCACGGCCCCCAATCTCATCCAAATACGTTACACCGCTGGCATTTCCGGTTTCGTCGACTTCGACACGGCTGGCCATGCAGTTCGCCCGGATCTCGACGCCGTGGGCCAGCGCGTCGGGCAGGTGAGTGACATACGGGCTGGCTTTGGCGTTGACCTTGCAACCCTGCAGGCAGTAGCCGCGGTAGATGCAGTGCGGCCGGTTGCCGAAGGTGCCGTTGACGATGCCGACCGGGCCGACCCGCATCTCGATGCCGAGATTCATCGCGCCTTCCCAGAGTTTCATCGCGGCGCCCGAAACCGGATGCGGCGCATGCGGATAGCGGTGCGGGTAGCCCCACGGCCAGTCCTGACCGGCTACCGGCAACTCGAGTTCGAGGCGCTCGTAGTGTGGCCGCAGGTCGGCGTAGCTGATCGGCCAGTCGGCGCCGACCCGGTCGCGGGTGAAGGTCTCGAAGTCGCTGGGATGAAAGCGCGGCGTGTAGCCGGCGTAGTGCACCATCGACCCGCCGACGCCGCGGCCGGAGTTGTTCTTGCCCAGTTCGACCGGATCCGATCCGCCGATGATCCGCTTCTGAGTCCAGTACAGCTCGTGCGACCCCGCCTCGTCGGACACCCAGTCCTCGTCGGGGTGCCAGAACGGGCCGGCCTCCAGGATCACGATGCGCCAGCCAGCCCGGGCCAGCCGCTGGGCCAGCACCGAACCACCGGCGCCGGCGCCGACGACCACCAGGTCGACCTCCTCGTCGTCGGAGTAGCGGCGCATGGTGGACTCGCCGGGCAGGTCACGCGAGTGCACGTCGAGCAGGAACCGCGAATCGTTGTCGCGCGGTCCGAGCGAGCCCTTGAGCAGCCCGCGCCAAAAGTCACCCATCGATGTGTTCCTGTTCGACAGTGGCGACCGGGTCTTCGGAGGTGGCTCCCGGGGCTTCGAACGGCTCCCGGCTTCCCACTCCGCCCAGCCGCATGAAGCCGCGGGGATAGGCCGGCCCGCCGAAGCCGATCTCGTTCCATGCCCACGGGTGGCTGTAGAAGCCGCTCAGGGTCATCCGCATCACCACCGACCAGGCCCGGGAGACATTCACTTTCTCCCAGCTGCCGCCGGACACCTCGCCGTCGGCGAACTGCTGCACCACCGATTCGCGGGTCGCGAGGTCGGCCGCCGCGAACGACTCCGCGCCGGCGACGCGGGCGGACTCGTCGAGGCCCAACAGCACCAGCCGCCAGGTGTCGCGGTCGTCGGGCATGTCGGCGTATTGATAGCCGTCCAGCCGGCCATCGGCGAGCTTGGCGTCGACGAACTCGGCCACTGGTATCCGCGGCTCGGCGTCCTGGGCCAGGACGGTGTCACAGAACGCGCGCAGCGCCGGTTCCTGCGACGCCTCGAAGAACCGCAGTGGCCCCGGCTTGTCCAGCCGGGCCAGCACCACCCGCCGGGTGGCCGCGTCCCAGCTGTCGACGGTCGACAGCACGTCGTAGTCGGGATAGCGGCCGATCATCTGCGGGGTGGTGCCGCGACGCTGGCGCGGCAGCCAGGACGGATGCAGCGGCTTGCCGTCCGGTCGCAGTTTCGGAAGGTGCTGCCCGGTCGAGATGTCAGGCACGGCGCTACTTCTCCCGTCGCAGGACCGCCGCCAGCAGACCCATCGCCCCGACGATGCTCATCAGGCCGGGCGCGGCGATGGGGGGCCCCATCGGGACGTTGTAGTTGTACAGCCGCCAGCCACCGGGGCGCCGCGCGACACCGCGCGCGTGGAAGTATTCGCCCAGCAGGCCGTTCGCCGCGTATATCGCCGCTGTCGCCGGCAGCCACCGCTTGGCCCAGCGCTTGGAGAACACTCCGCCCACCCCGGCGACCACCACCGGCGGGGTGACGACGATCGGGCTCCACATCCATTTGTTGCCGAAGCTGGCGCGATAGTGCTCGAAGTAGATCTCCGCGGTGGTCACCAGCGCCGCGAACGCCGTCAGCCCCGACAACGACCGCTCGAAGCGACCGTGGGCGACGTTGTGCAGCACCCGGTCGACGAAATACTCCGCCTCCTCGACCAAATGCCCGCTAGGTGCCGAATCTCGAGTCAGCAACATGAACCCGTCTCCTTGCCTGCCATGTATGGGTCTTCGAGGGGCGAATTTCCGCACAATGCAGCGACCGCCGTATTGGGCAGTACCCAAACATCCCGGAGGGCACACCTGCCTGCCCGCCCGTCATGGCAGCATTGGGGCCAGTGAATACTCCTGCGCGTACCCGACGCGAGCTTCCGCACTCGCCCTATCTGGCCGCGGTGGCCGGCCGCAAACCCAGCCGAGTGCCGGTGTGGTTCATGCGGCAGGCCGGCCGGTCGCTGCCCGAGTACCGGGCGCTGCGCCAACAGCACAGCATGCTGGACGCCTGTCTCGAGCCGGACGTGGCCTGCGAGATCACCCTGCAGCCGGTACGCCGCTACGGTGTGGACGCGGCGATCCTGTTCTCCGACATCGTGGTGCCACTGCGGGCTGCGGGCGTGGAGCTGGACATCGTGGCCGACGTGGGCCCGGTGATCGCCCACCCGGTGCGTACCGCTACCGATATCGAACACATCAAACCCCTTGACCCACAAGCTATTCAGCCAGTCCTGCAGACCGTTGAGCTGTTGGTCGCGGCGCTGGGCGATGTCCCGCTGATCGGTTTCGCCGGTGCGCCGTTCACGCTGGCGTCCTACCTTATCGAGGGCGGACCCAGTCGCCACTACATCCGCACCAAGGCGATGATGCTGGCCGAGCCGGCGAGCTGGCATGCGCTGATGAGCAAGCTGACCGACCTCACCATCGCCTTCCTTCGCGGCCAGATCGACTCCGGTGTGGACGCCATCCAGGTGTTCGATTCCTGGGCTGGCATGTTGTCGCTGAGCGACTACCGCCAGTACGTGCTGCCGCACAGTGCGCGGGTGTTCGGCACGCTGGCCGAACACGGCGTGCCGATGACGCACTTCGGGGTCGGCACCGCGGAACTGCTCGGCGCCATGTCCGAGGCCCTCCAGGCGGGGGCGGCGACCGTCGTCGGCGTCGATTGGCGCACTGCACTGGCCGATGCGGCCGCTAGGGTCCAGCCGGGCACGGCGCTGCAGGGCAACCTCGATCCGGTGTTGCTGCTGGCGGGCTGGCCGGTGGTGGAACGCGCCGCCCGCGCCGTCGTCGACGACGGACGCCGTGCGGTCGACGCGGGTGCCGCCGGGCACGTCTTCAACCTCGGCCACGGGGTGTTGCCGCAGACCGATCCCGGGGTGCTGACCGAACTGGTTTCGCTGGTCCATTCGTTATGAGCCGGCGCTCATATTGCGTTGTGGGCGGCGGGATCTCGGGATTGACGGCGGCGTATCGGTTGCGGGCCGCCGCCGGTGCCGACGGGACCATCACGGTGTTCGACCCGGGCGACCGGCTCGGCGGGATATTGCGCACCGAGGTGGTCGGCGGACAACCGATGGATGTGGGCGCCGAAGCGTTCGTGCTGCGCCGGCCCGAGGTGCCCGCGCTGCTGGCCGAGTTGGGCCTGGCCGAGCGCCAACGCGCCACCACCGGCGTCCGGCCGATGATCTACAGCGGGCAGCAGCTGCACGCCCTGCCATCGGGGACGATGATGGGGATCCCGACGTCGGCGTCGTCGCTGGCCGGTCTCGTCGACGACGCCACGATCGCGCGCATCGAGGCCGAACCCGGTCGACCGTTCAGCTGGCGTCCGGGCAGCGACCCGGCGGTGGCCGAGCTGGTGGCCGACCGGTTCGGCGAGCAGACGGTGGCCAGGTCGGTGGACCCGCTGCTGTGCGGGGTGTATGCGGGCTCGGCGGCGACGATCGGGTTGCGCGCCGCGGCCCCCAGCGTGGCGGCGGCGCTCGACCGCGGCGCCGCCAGCTTGACCGACGCGGTTCGGCAGGGGTTACCGCCTGCCGGCGATGGACCGGTGTTCGGTGCGCTCGAGGGTGGCTACCAGGTGCTAGTCGACGAGCTGGTCGCCCGTAGCCGCCTGAACTGGGTGCGCGCCGCGGTCGTTGAAATCGGCCGAACCGGTGAGGGCTGGGAATTGCATGACGAAACCGGTGGTCGTTGGCATGCCGATGCGGTGATCCTGGCCATCCCGGCCCCGCGCCTGGTGCCGTTGGTCGAGGAAATCGCCCCGCGTAGCGCCGGAGCCGCCCGCCGGATAGCAAGTGCCTCGTCGGCGGTGGTGGCGCTCGCGGTGTCGCTCGACACCCCGTTTCCGCCCTGTTCCGGGGTGCTGGTGGCCAGTGGCGAGCGGTTGCGGGCCAAGGCGATCACGTTGTCGTCACGCAAGTGGGGCCCGCGCGGGGACACGCAACTATTGCGCCTGTCGTTTGGACGCTTCGGCGACGACCTGGCCGAGCGCGCGTCCGAGAAGGAGCTACTGGCTTGGGCGCTCGACGACCTGGCCACGGTGTTCGGCCTGGCCGTGCACCCGATCGATTTTCGTGTGCAGCGCTGGGTCGAGGCGATGCCGCAGTACGGACCCGGGCACGCGGATCTGGTGGCCGAGGTGCGCGCCGGCCTGCCTGCGGGGTTGGCCGTGGCGGGCAGCTACCTCGACGGGATCGGCGTGCCGGCCTGTGTGGCGGCGGCGGACCTTGCGGTCACCGGCATCGTCGAGGCCTTGTGAGGCCCTGAGCAGGCTCGGCCGCACAGGTGGCACGATAGGTGCCATGGCACGCCCCGACGCGAAACTGGATTATGCCGTCTTGAATGCGACCATTCGCTACCTGATGTTTTCGGTGTTCGCGGTGCGTCCCGGCGAGCTCGGGGAGCAGCGTGAGGCCGTGGTGGATGACGCTGCGATGTTCTTCAAGCAGCAGGAGGAACGCGGGGTGGTGGTGCGCGGCCTCTACGACGTCGCCGGTCTGCGGGCCGACGCTGATTTCATGATCTGGACCCATGCCGAGCGGGTGGAAGCACTGCAGGCCACCTATGCCGACTTCCGACGCACCACCGCCCTGGGACGGGTCTGCACGCCGGTGTGGAGCAGTGTGGCGCTGCACCGGCCGGCGGAGTTCAACAAGAGTCACATTCCGGCGTTTCTGGCCGGCGAGGAGCCGGGCGCCTACATCTGCGTGTATCCCTTTGTGCGGTCTTACGAGTGGTACCTGCTGCCCGACGAGGAGCGTCGCCGCATGCTCGCCGAGCATGGCATGGCCGCCCGCGAATACAAGGACGTGCGGGCCAACACGGTGCCGGCGTTCGCGCTGGGCGACTACGAATGGATTCTGGCGTTCGAGGCGCCCGAATTGCACCGCATCGTCGACCTGATGCGGGAGCTGCGGGCCACCGACGCCCGGCGGCACACCCGTGCCGAGACGCCGTTTTTCAGCGGGCCGCGGGTGCCGGTGGAGCAACTGGTGGGATCGCTGCCATGACCCAACCCGACCCGACCGATCCCACCCGCTTCGAGGAGATGTATCGCGACGACCGGGTCGCGCACGGCCTTCCCGCGGCCACGCCGTGGGACATCGGCGGACCCCAACCGGTGGTCCAGCAACTCGTCGCGCTGGGTGCGATCAGGGGGGAGGTGCTCGACCCGGGCACCGGGCCGGGCCACCATGCCATCTACTACGCCGCCAAGGGCCTCTCGGCCACCGGCATCGACGGGTCGGTGGCCGCCATCGAGCGTGCCCGGGACAATGCGCGGCAAGGTCGGCGTGTCGGTGGACTTCCGGGTGGCCGACGCCACCAAGTTGGAAGGGCTGGACGGCCGGTTCGACACCGTCGTCGACTGCGCCTTCTATCACACGTTCAGCACGGCCCCGGAGCTACAAAAGTCCTATGTCCAGGCGCTGCACCGGGCGACCAAGCCGGGCGCACGCCTGTACATGTTCGAGTTCGGCGAGCACGACGTCAACGGCTTCACGATGGAGCGGTCCTTGTCCCAGGACGACTTTCGCCAGGTGCTGCCCGTCGGCGGCTGGGAGATCACATATATGGGACCGACCACCTACCAGATCAACCTCAGCGTCGAGGTGATCGAAATGATGGCGGCGCGCAATCCCGACATGGCCGACGAGGTGCGACCCATGCTGGAACGGTTCCGGGCGATGGAACCATGGCTGGTCGGTGGCCGGGTACACGCACCCTTCTGGGAAGTGCACGCCACTCGGCTGGACTGACGGATGCCGCTGGGGCACATCCGCCGAAACTGAAATTCTGCAGCGAAAGTGCGAGTAAGGGCCTGCGAAATTACCGTCTCGGCGACGTCAGTCCGTCGGGACCAGGCGCAGCGAGATCGAGTTGATGCAGTAACGCTGATCCGTCGGCGTCGGATAGCCCTCGCCGGCGAACACGTGACCCAGGTGGCTGTGGCAGTTCGCGCAGAGCACCTCGGTGCGCGTCATGCCCAGCGAGTGGTCGGGCCGCAGGATGACCGCTTCGGAGCTCGCCGGGTCGTAGAACGACGGCCAGCCGCAATGCGACTCGAATTTCTCTGTGCTGCGGAACAATTCGGCACCGCATGCCCGGCACTGGTAGACGCCTTCGGTTTTGGTGTCGGTGTATTCGCCAGTGAAGGGTCGCTCGGTGCCGGCCCTGCGCAGGACGTCGAATTCCTGCTGGGTGAGCCTTTGGCGCCACTGGTCGTCGGTCAGTTCCAGCTTCGGACGCGTCATACGTCCACGCTAGCGCCAATGGCGGTGACCCGTTGCGTCCCCCGCGCTTGCGATCACCGCGCGCGCTCCCGCTCGGCCGTCAGCCAGGTCGGGTCGATACCAGCGCCCAGCCGGTTTTCGGCCTTGGCATCCAGATAGCGGAAGTAGAGCACGGTGAAGGTGACGATCAACAGCAGCGACCAACCGTAGGTGATCTTCAGGTACTCCAGGGCGCGGCCCCACCGCATCCAGTTGAACAACAGCCAGCGATCCAGCGTCATGAACCCGTAGATCGCCAGCCACGCCGGCCAGTTGCGGATCACCGAGTTGGGCAGCACCACCGTCATCAAGAACGGGAACAGCATCATCGAGTAGTAGCCCTGGGCCAGCGACATCACCAGCCACGACCACAGCAGCAGCACGCCCGACGACGTGGTGAACCAGAACAGCGGATCCCGGGTGCGGTAATAGCGGTACAGCAGCCAGAGGCTGGCGATCGCGAGGGCGGTAAACAGCAGCCGCAAGAACACGATCAACCAGGTCGGCAGGCCGAAGTACACACCGTTGCCCTGGATGGAGCTGTTGAAGTAGTCGCGGGTGCCCAGGATATAGGGCAGGGTCCGGGTGAAGAAGTCCATCGGGTGGCTCACCAGCGGCAGAGCGGCCAGGTTGACAACGACGGGCACCACGATGGCCGCCAGCACCGCCCGCCACTGGCGGTTCAGCAGCGGCAGCAGCAGCAACGGACCTAGCAGGGGTTTGAGGACCAGGGTCAATCCGATGGCAAGCCCGGCCATCCACTGACGGCTCGTCCGCCCGTCGAGCAGCCACCGAAGGAACAGCACCTCGAGTAGCAGGATGCAGCCGTTGATGTTGGTGAACACCAGGGTGTTGGTCACCGTCTCGGTGGCGAACATGGCCAGCAGCAGGGCGGGGGCGGCCACCGAGGTCAGCGTGAAGTTGAACGTCCGCAGCAACAGGTAGGCCGCGGCCAGGATGGCCAGGGTGTTGATGGAGATGAACAGGTAGCGCGACGGCGCAAACGGCAGGTAGCCGAACGGCGCCATGAGCAGCGTGCCGCCCGGCGGGTAGAGGTAGTGCGGGTCGACGTAGTCGAAGTGCTCGTTGTAGATGTCCCAGCCATGCCGGAAGTTCAGCACCGCGCGGTAGACCGGCTTGAAGTCGTCGGTGATGTTTCCGTTGGTGGTCAGCACGATGCTGCGATGCAGTATCGACATGATCGCGGCCGGCCAGAGCGCCGCCCGCACTATCGACGCCGTGCTCGGTGCGCCGGTGCGGGGACGGAATGCGGCCAGCATCGATTCGCGTAGGCGGGTTCGAGTTGTGTCAGCTGCCGTCACCAGCGCACCGTACACCGGGGCTGCGGGCCCGCAGGTGTCAGGCGGGACAGTAGGTGTCGGTGCCAGGGAGCTTGCCGTCGTTGAGGTACCCGAGCAGCGGCGGCACCGCACAGGAGGAATAGATGCTGGCGCCGTGGCCGATGCCCTGCCACATCACCCGCTTGCTCGCGGCGTTGGCGTTGATGACCGTGGCAGCCGTCTGCGCAACCCCGTCGACGCCCACGATCGGGTCGTCTTGCACACCCATCAACAAGACGTCGACCTTGAGCTCCTTCGGCAATTGCGGCGGCGAACCGGAGGGCCAGTGCACGCACTTGACCAGATTGAGCGCGGCGACCGTGCCGAACTGGGGATAGAGCTTGGCCCAGGCAACCACCAGTTCGCGTACCCGGTCCGGGGTGGGGCGGTTGACCGCGTCGCTGCACGAGTTGACGAATTGGCCGTCGGTGTCCTGAAGGCCGTCGGCGCGGTTCATCAGGTTGGACAGCTGATTCATGTCACCGGCGCGCGCGGCCGCCAGTGCGTTGGCCAGCGTGGTGGTGGTGCTGATGCGGTCGCCGGTCGGAAAGCCCAGCGTGGTGGTGATCGCGTTGGCGATCGACGCGACCGAGGTTCCGGACCCCCGCAGCGAGCGAGCCGTGCTCAGCAGTGCGCTCACGGCGCCCTTCGGATCCGGACCCAGCGCGCAGTTGACCGCAACACACTGCGCCGCGAACGCGTCCAGCGCGGCCTGCTGGCCTTTGACCTGTTGTTCGGCCTTCGCCTCGGCGCTCACACCCAACGCGACCGGCGAGTCGAGGATCAACCTGGCCACCTTGTCCGGGCGCGAGCCGGCATAGGTCAGTGCCACCTGGGCGCCGTTGCCGATGCCGACCAGTGCCAGTGCCGGCACATCCCACAGATTGCGCAGCCGCTCGAGATCGGAGGCGGCGTGCCCGTTGTCGTAGGCGGAATCGGCGGGTGCGATGACGTCTGTGCAGCTGGTGGTGGCCTCGTTCGAGATCGCCGAGAGGTTGGCCACCGGATCGTCGCCGGTCTGGAACTGCGACTGGTCGCGCATCTCGTCACGCTGGAAGTGGTCGCGGCAATCGATCGGACTCGACATGCCCATGCCCCGGCGGTCCACGGCGACGATCGGGTGACTGCGGAGGATGTCGGCGCCCGCATGCGATAACCACACCGGCAGCTGCGTCGACGACGGCAGATCGGAACCGGTGGTGAACACCAGAGGTCCCGCGTCGCGCGGGGTCTGGCCGGAACGGGCCCGCACCACACCGATGCTGATCGACCCGGACCCGCCGTTGAGCGGGTCGAGGTCGGAGTCGAAGGTGGCGCATTCCAGGTTGATGCCCGGCGCGGCGGGGATTGCCGCGTTGCCGTAGACCTGAGACGTGCAGTCGCGCCAGGACAGATCGTTCTTGGGAGCCGCGATCGGTGGCGGGCCGCTGGGTGGTGGTGTCGTGGTGGCGGCGCCCTGCGGTTTGGCGCCGCTATAGGTGGCGAAGCGCGGGTTGGCGCCGAGGACCGGGACGCAGCCGGCCAGCACCATGGTCACCGAGCAGGCCACCGAGACCAGGACTGTTGCGGACGTGATGCGCCGACTCATGCCGACCACAGTAACGTCAGGCTTTGACGTAGCGGGTGTACAGATAACCGGCGTCGTCGGTGAGCACGTGGGCGCAGCGCATCGGGGTCTTCAGCTGCCCCGGTCCGGTGACGATGCGCCGGGCCAGACCGCCGACCACAAACGGCGCGATCGTCAGGCACAGTTCGTCGAGCAAGCCGCGCTCGATGAACGATCCGAGCAGTATCGGCCCGCCCTCGGTGAGGATACGACGCAGACCGCGCTCGGCGAGCCTGGCCAGCAGCACAGCTTCGTCGACCTTGACGGGATCGGTGTCAGAGCAGTCGACCACCTCGGCGAGGCCGGTGAGGCCCCGTCGCGTCTCGTCGGCCACCGCCGTGGCGGTGAGCACCAGAGGCGGCACCTCGGTGCGGGTGAACACGGCGAGGTCGCGGGCGAGGTGACCGGACTTGGTGACGATCGCCAGTTGCGGGACCTCGCTTTGGCCGCGCAGCTGTCGCTGGCGGCGTGCGGCGACGCTGAGTTGAGCGCCGGAGTAACCCTCCACGCGCACGGTGCCCGCGCCCACCACGATCACGTCCGCCAGTTCACGCAGCAGCCGGAACACCGCCCGGTCGCCCGGCCCGCCGAGCCCGCCGCTGGTGCCGGCGACGGTGGCACCGCCGTCGACGCTGCTGATGAAATTGGCTCGTAGCCAGATGCCGTTGACGTCCGGCGGATAGCGGTAATACTCGGGCAGGTCGGCTTCGTCGAGCGTGCGGTCGGACCCGAGCAATGTCAGGCGGATGCCGGCGGATCGGCCGGCGGCCGGGCCGGCCCCGAAGTCGGGCATGAGTGTGATTGCAGCACGCCGCTACAGTGCCAGCATGCACGGGTCCACCGCTGTGGGAGCTTCCGGCCGGCCGGGCCGCCTGGTGGATCGGCATCCCACGGTGTCGCCGGAACGCCTGATCGCCCAGCTGCGGCCGCCGCCCACCTTCGCCGAGGTGAGCTTTGCGACGTATCGGCCCGACCCGGCAGAGCCGACTCAGGCCGCCGCGGTCGTCGCCTGCCAGCAGTTCTGCCAGCAGGCTGCGGAGCGGCGGGCGGGCCGCAAGAAGCGGTTCGGTAAGCGGGAGGTGTTGCCGGGAGTCGGCCTGTACCTGGACGGCGGGTTCGGTGTCGGCAAGACCCATTTGCTGGCGTCGTCCTACTACGTGCTGCCGGGCGAGCGCCCCAAGGCGTTCGCGACCTTTGGCGAGCTGACCCAGCTGGCCGGGGTGTTCGGTTTCGCCGAATGCATCGACCTGCTGGCGCACTACACCGCGGTGTGCATCGACGAATTCGAGCTGGATGACCCGGGTAACACGACGCTGATCTCGCGGATGCTCTCCGCGCTGGTCGCGCGCGGGGTGTCGGTGGCCGCCACCTCCAACACGCTGCCCGAGCAGCTCGGCGAAGGACGCTTTGCCGCCCAGGATTTTCTGCGTGAAATCCACACGCTGGCAAGCATTTTCACCACGATACGGATCGAGGGGCCCGACTACCGGCACCGCGATCTGCCGCCGGCGCCGCCGCCGTTGTCGGACGAGGATGTCGCCGCACGGGCCGCTTGCGTCGACGGGGCGACCCTCGACGACTTCGACGCGCTGTGTGCGCACCTGGCCACCATGCACCCGTCGCGCTATCTGACGTTGATCGAGGGGGTGACGGCGGTGTTTTTGACCGGGGTGCACGGCATCGACGATCAACACGTCGCGCTGCGACTGGTTGCGCTCACCGATCGCCTCTATGACGCCGGCATTCCGGTGGTGGCCTCCGGGGCGAAGCTGGACACCATCTTCAGCGAGGAGATGCTGGCTGGTGGCTACCGGAAGAAGTACCTGCGGGCCACGTCACGCCTGTTGGCGCTGACCGCCCGGTGACGGCTCGGGTCATGACGTAGTCGTGCTCTTGGTGATCGCCCAGCTGAAACATCCTGGTTCCGCTGACGGTGAAGCCATTCTTGAAGTAAAAGCGTTGGGCGCGAACGTTTTTCTGGTTCACTCCCAACCACACCCGGTGAACGCTCCACTCGGCGGCGGTGGCCAGCGCGGCGCCCATCAACGCCGAGGCCACGCCCATGCCGTGAAATTCGGCCAGCACGTACAGCTTTGACAACTCGGCCGAGTCATCACGGTCGATACCGCGAACGAGCATGGCGTAACCGATAATTCGGCCCTGGTCCCGGGCACCCAGGATGGCGCGCCGCGGATCGGCCAGGTACTCGGCGAACCGGGTCGTCGACAGGTTGGCGTCGACGAATGACGCGATGTGCTCGAGGGCCACCGACGGCGGACAGGCCAGCGGAAAGGTCTGTGCGGCCACGGCCGCCAATTCGGCCGCGTCGGCGGGATCCGTCGGGGTGATCTGGACGGTCAGTTCACAGGTTCCACTGGGCGAGGTGCTGGCCGGTCTTCCTGTCCAGCAGGACGACGACGGAGACCGGGTCACGGTAGGCATCCCAATAGACTCCGCCGCGGACGATCGCGCCCTGCGGGGCGTTGCCCAGCGCGGCGTCCAGCCAATCGGGTGCGTCGCAGGGCCGCGGCTTGTACGCATCGGCGAACTGGGTGACTCCGTCGAAGCTGAAGTTGGTCGCCATGATGTAGGAATTAGGCACCCGGACGGCGCGGACCGTCACGTCGGCTCGGTTGACCGCGCTGCCGGGGAAGCTCTTCACCGGGACGCCGCTGCGCGTGTAGCCGAAGCCGGGCGGTGGGTCGACGGGTTCGACGCTGCTGACGGTCACGTCGGCGATGTAGGTGCCGGTGTCCACCCGCAACGTGTCACCGATGTGGCCGATGGGTGCGTCGCCGGCCCACGCGCGGGGAGCGGCTGACGCCAGCAGACCCGCTGCGGCGACGAGGAAGGTGGAAAGGATGATCAGCCAGCGCTGCATCGGTGCCTCCTCGGCTCCCTATTCGGGGACCTTCGCATGATTGCACATGCCGTAACGGGTAGGGGAGGGGTCGCCCGTCGTGGGTCTTGCCGGGCCTGCCGGTACCGGCGAGCCGGACGCGGTACGAGACCTTAGCTCGCGAAATCATGCAAAGTTCACCTTCCGTTCGCCGCGCGACGCGCATGCTCTCGGTGGCTTTGGGACAATTCGGAGGTCATGAGACTCCTACTGGTGCTGGCCTGCATTGTCACCGTCATCGGCTTGGCAGCGCCTGCGCGCGCCGACGACAAACAAGATCAAGCGTTCCTGGTCGCACTGGGAGCTGCCGGCATCACCTACCAGAACGCCGGCGCCACCATCGCCACCGGCAAGAAGGTGTGCGATATGGCTAAGGAGGGCAAGTCGGCGATCGAGGTCGTCACATACTTGCAAGGCCTCAGCCCGCAGCTGACGCAGCCGAACGCTGCCAGATTCACCGCGATCGCGGCCGGGGTTTACTGTCCCGAGCAACTGCCCGGTAGCAGCAAACCCGACAGCGGCGGGTGAACGTCTGCGACCGAGGATGATGGAATCCCCTGCGGCGTGGCCAGACCACCGAGTGTGCATCTGACGACGACAGCCCGGGTGGGCGTCGCCAGATACACGTTCGGCGAGAGCTGCTTCGGCCTTGGGGCGCGCTATGGTGCGGGAATGACTGCCGAGTATTTCGACCTCGGCTCCTATCACCGGCCAATCGAGACCTCTTCCGCGGAGGCGCAGCTCTGGTTCGACCGCGGGCTGGTATGGGCGTATGCGTTCAACCACGAAGAGGCAATCCGGTGCTTCGAACGGGCACTGGCACTCGACCCGGAGCTGGCCATCGCGCGGTGGGGAATCGCTTATGCGGTCGGACCCAACTACAACAAGGCGTGGGAAGCATTCGACCCGTTCGACCTGAGTGGGTCGCTGGCCCGCGCGCGTATGGAACTCCAGCTGGCCGAGCGCGGCAGGGCCAGTCCGGTGGAGCAAGGCCTGATCGCCGCGCTGCGGACCCGCTTTCCCACCGGCGACCTGCATGCGGGCGTAATCGCCTATGCCGACGCGATGACTTCGCTGGCCGCTGCCTACCCCGACGATGTCGACGTGCAAGCGCTGGCCGCCGACGCGCTGGTCAACGTCTCCGCGTGGGCCCTGTGGGACACCGCGACCGGCGAGCCGGCGGCGGGTTCGCGGGTGGTGGAGGCCAAGCGGATCCTCGATGCGGCGCTGGCCACGCCGGCCGGTCGCGAACACCCGGGGATCCTGCATCTGTACCTGCACACCATGGAGATGTCGGCGACTCCGGAGGATGCCCTACCGGCGGCGGACTTGTTGCGCGGCCTGGTGCCTGACGCCGGGCATCTGCAGCACATGCCCAGCCACATCGACGTGCTGTGCGGCGACTATCGCAGCTCGGTGATGGCCAATCTTGCTGCGGTACAAGCAGACCGGCGCTTTGTGAGCCGCGAGGGCCCGTTGAACTTCTATTCGCTGTACCGCGCGCACGATCTGCACTTCATCGTCTATTCGGCGATGTTGGAAGGGCGGCTGCAGGTGGCGTTGCAGGCCGCCGACGAGCTCGCCGGTCAGCTGACCGCCGAGTTGCTGTCGATCGAATCCCCGCCGATGGCCGACTGGCTCGAAGCTTTCGTGGCGTTGCGGACGCACGTGCTGGTGCGGTTCGGCCGGTGGGACGAGCTGATCGCGCAGCCGCTGCCGGACAATCAGGACCTGTACTGCACCACCACGGCCACGATTCACTACGGGCGCGGTGTTGCGCTGGCGGCCACCGGTCAACCGGCGCAGGCAGATGCCGAGCGCGCCGCGTTCACGAAGGCGTACAACCGGATACCGGTCTCGCGGTGCCTGTTCAACAACACCTGTCGAGACATCCTGGCCGTGGCCGCAGCCATGCTCGACGGTGAAATCGCCTACCGCGAAGAGCGCTTCGAAGCGGCGTTCGGTCATCTGAGACGCGCCGTCGAGTTGGACGACACGCTGCCCTACGACGAGCCGTGGGGCTGGATGCAGCCCACTCGGCATGCGTACGGTGCGCTGCTGCTCGAGCAGGGGCACGTCGAAGAAGCGGCGGCCGTCTATGCCGCCGACCTCGGTCTGGACCCCACCTTGGCCAGGCCCTGCCAGCACCCCGGGAACGTCTGGAGCCTGCACGGGTACCACGAATGCCTGCAGCGGCTTGGTCGTACCGCCGAAGCCGCGCTCATCGGCCGGCAGCTAAGGCTGGCCGTTGCGCGTGCCGACGTCCCGATTCGTGCGTCATGTGCGTGCCGGCTCGACGTGTCGTCGTGCTGCGATGACTGACGGGTCCGGCGGGAATGTACCTGGCGCTGCCGGGCTCATTAATGTCCTTGACCTGCACTAACACTGGTGCGCGATACTGGGATTGAAGTAGGCGATTTCGGGTTTTTCGGATTTGTGTTGTGACCAGTGCGGATGGCCTCTGAACTGGTAACACACTGGACAGTATCGCGCGCGCTAAGCGGAAGCAAGCGGAAGCTTTGATAAACTCATTCGGCACATATTTGGCACGAAAAGGCGATACTGAGTGATCGCTGGAACGCGATACTGGACGGATCACCCGATGGCACGCAAACGGTCGTTCGGCAACATTCGCAAGCTGCCGTCCGGCCGCTATCAGGTCCGCTTCACCGACCCAGACGGCAACTACATCACCGCGCCCAAGACCTTCGCCGCGCGCATCGACGCCGAGGCGTGGCTTACCGACCGGCGTCGCGAAATCGATGCGAAACTCTGGAACCCCGCATCGGTCGCCAAACCCGACAAGATCACCTTCGGCGCCTACGCGAGCGCATGGCTTGCTGGCCGGCAGGTGGCTGGGCGACCGATCAAACAGCGCACTCGCGAGCACTACCAAGCCATCCTCGACGACCACTTGATTGAGACGTTCGGTACTCGCCAGCTCGCCGCGATCACTCCGAAAGCTGTCCGCGAATGGTACGCGGTGACTCTGACAAATCGGCCGACGATGCGCAGCCACGCCTACAGCCTATTGCGCACGATCATGGGAAGCGCCGTCAATGACGAGCTGATCGACACCAACCCGTGCCGCATCGTCGGCGCCGGCCGTGCCAAGCGTGTACACAAGATTCGCCCCGCGTCGGTCGATGAACTCGCGACCCTCACCAATGCGATGCCTGAACGGCTACGCCTAATGGTCACCCTCGCATCCTGGTGCGCACTGCGGTTCGGCGAGACCGTGGAGTTGCGCCGCAGCGACATCGACCTGTCCGACGAAATGATCCGTGTTCGACGCGCAGCTGTACGCACGGGCGGCGGCAGCTTCCAGGTCACGACACCGAAGTCCGATGCCGGTGTGCGCGACGTTGCGATACCACCGCACATCATCCCGCAGATCGAGGATCACCTGTCGAAGTACGTTGGCAGTAAGCGTGATTCGTTGCTTTTTGCCGCCCAGAACGGTGGGCATCTACAGCCGTCCACGCTTACCCGGCACTGGTACAAAGCGCGCAAGGCGGCTAACCGAGACGATCTGCGCTGGCACGACCTGCGGCACTCCGGTGCGGTGCTGGCTGCGGCCACGGGCGCGTCGCTGGCTGAATTGATGGCACGCCTTGGGCATTCGACGCCACAGGCCGCGATGCGCTACCAACACGCTGCGCAAGGCAGGGACCGTGAGATTGCCGCCCTGTTAAGCAAGCTCGCGGCCAATAGGGAGCTGTGATGGAGCAGCCACACTTTCGGGTTGTCTGCGATCACGGCATCCGTGACGGCCGATTGGATCATGTGGCCTGGCTCGTATGGTGCCCCGACATCCGCCAGTGGCGGCCGGGGCCTGACTACGATGACGCGATCGAGACCAAGCTGATCGACTACGTCGGCCGAAATACGTTAGAGCACACATATACTCCCGACCTACAGCAGCCGCGTAGTAGAACTCGACCGCCGAAACCTCCAGGTCCAGCTCGAAGCACCCTGATGATTCCGTGCCCGACCCGAGGTTGTACCCGCAGGCAGTACCGCACCGATAGGGATAAGCTGCAAACCCTTTTCGAATTTATCGCGTCCAACCAGCAATTCCGCGACGCGGTCTCGGTAGTCGCCGACGAGAACGTCATCGTCATCAAGTTGGATGCGCTGCACACGGCGCGCGACACGGCGCGCACAAGATTCCACCTAGAGGTGTAATCCGTGCGCTACACTCACTCATAATCCGGCTTCGATCCCGGGCATTTTCTCGTGCCTAGGAAGACCGAATGCCAAACTCTCCCGCTCATCTCAACAAGCTGCGCGCTGCGTCGGAACGCCCTTATCTGTCGATCGCTGAGACCGCCGACTATCTTGGCATCACCACCAGGACCGTCAGGCAAATGGTCGCCGACGGTCGACTCCGGGGATACAAACTTGGGGCACGGGTGGTTCGACTGCGGCGCGATGAAATCGATTCTGCGATGCTGCCTTTCGGCGGCGGTGCGGCATGACCACCCCCCCGATACGAGAAAGCCGCCCCGGCGGCACCGAGACGGCTCACTCAGCAGATAACACGCAGTCTAGCGAACGCATGGGACAAATGCGCCCTGTCGGGCACGAACCGGGCGTGGCTGATCTGTTTGTCGGCGCTCTGCTCTACAGCTCTCTCGCTGAGGCCCGCTTCGTCCTGATATTGGTCCACGACGGCGACATTAACCCTCCGCTGAGTACCGTTCTGTCAGCGATTCGTCGTTTGGCCGACTGCGGGGTCACGCCCTCTCCGCAGTTGGTCCTTGACGAACTGCGGCGTCAGGGATCGCTGACACGTCAGGTGGCGACAACGTTGATGGCGGCCACCACGAGCGGGGCATGCTCGTCAGCAGCTCGGCACTACGCCGCTGCTGTGGTCGCGGAATCGCTTCGCCGCCAGGTGGAATCAGCTGGTTCTGCTTTGTCGGCTGCTGCCGGAACCGCGCCTGAGATTGATTTGGCGGCGCTTGTCGAGCGGGCCGCCGCGTCGATTTCAGGGTGTGCGTGGCGGTTGGAGCAGTTGCGGGGTGAGGCATGAGCAGCGACGAGAAGAAAAGGCCCGACCCGCGCAATTCGGTTGCGGCCCAGCTTGTGCGGCATGCGCGAGACGCCTACACGCTCGGCGTATCAGATGCTGGCGACCCGTACGGGGTCCACCACGACTTGCCGCATATCGCTCGGCCGCTACGTGGCGGAAAAACGGGGCTGCGCGCCGAGTTGGCGAAGTGGTTCTTTGAGGCGAACAAGGTGGTGGCGTCCCAGCAGGCCCTTGCTGATGCGTGCGGCACCCTAGAAGGGTTCGCCGCCGAAGCAACCCCACGACGGGTGTATCTGCGCGTGGCCGCCGATGTGGCCGGCGCCTACATTGACATGGGAAATCCGGCTGGCGAGGTCATCGAGATATCGGGCGGCAGCTGGGATATCGGCGTCCGCGCGCCGGTGTTATTCCGGCGGACCAAGTTGACGGCCGCTATGCCGACACCCTTATATGGCGGTGACGTTTCGCAATTGTGGGAGTTCGTACCGATCGCCGAAGCGGATCGGCCGCCGCTGCTGGCGTGGATGGTGCAGGCGCTAATCCAGCCCGATACCGCCCACCCGATACCGGCGTTGTTGGCCGAGCAGGGCTCTGCGAAGTCCACCGTCACGCGTTGCCTGGTCGACTTGGTTGACCCGTCAGTGGTGCCACTGCGGAAGGCTCCACGGGACGCCGAGGGTTGGGTGACGGCCGCCAACGCGAGCTGGGTCGCCGCGTTGGATAATCTGTCTGGCGAACTGCCGCAATGGCTCTCAGATAGCCTGTGCCGTGCCGTCACCGGAGACGGCGACGTGCGCCGCGCCCTGTACACGGACTCGGACGTGTCGGTGATCGCGTTTCGGCGGGTGCCGATCGTTAACGGGGTGGATCTGCAAATTACGCAGGGAGACCTTGCCGAACGGGCACTTCCGATCGAATTGCCCCGAATCAGCAAGCGCCGCAATGACGCCGAGCTGGCCGCCGCGTGGGCCGAAGCCAAACCCGACATTCTGGGTGGCCTACTGACTCTCGCGGCTAAGGTGCACTACCGCTTGCCGGATATCACGGTGCCCGACCCGCCGAGGATGGCCGACTTCGCGTATGTGCTGGCAGCGGTTGACCAGATTCTTGGCGCTGACGGCCTGGCCCGCTATCGAGAACGCTCGAAACGGGCGTCGGCCGACACGCTCGACGCGCCATTCATCGCCGAGTTGGTCGAGCGCAGGCTGTCCTTCATCGGCCTAACGGGCGCCGAAATCTTGGCCGCGGCCAGGCCGACTGCACCGGACTGGAAGCCACCAAAAGAATGGCCTTCAAACGCCCGAGCAGTCACAGGACAGCTAACCCGCCACGCCCCGGCGCTGCGCGGCCAAGGCTGGCTGATCGAGCACGACGACGCCCGCAATAAGCGCAACCGGCGGCAATGGACCATCCAACCGCCTGAGAAGGGCCGCAATTCTGACTCGCCTGACTCGCCTGACTCGTCTTTGCAGGCCAACGGCGAAAACGGCGGCGAGTCAGAGGCGAGTTACGAGACGGCGGCGAGTCAGGCCAGTGATGAGGCGAGTCAACGCAATTCGAATAACTCGCCCGAAAACATAGGCCCTACCTGCGTAAACGAGTTGGCGAGCCAGGCGAGTCAGGAATACGGGCAATCTCTGGACAGCGCCCTTTTCGACTCCCCGGCCACCAACGGCCAAGCGCAACACTGCGGCTGCGGCAACCAGCTCAGCTCGCCCGAAGCGCTGAGGATCCGCAAATGCAAGCCCTGCCGGGACCGCGCGTTGGTCGGGTACGACTCATGAGCGACTTCCCCATACTCGACGGCAACCGCGACACCGAGGGCCGCATGGTCATCAGCGAGTGCGGCGAACTTGAGCCCTACATCGACGAAATCGACGGTTGGGTGAGTATGCCCTTGCGGGTCACCACCACACCGGGCGTGGGCATCGTGCTCGAAGTTGGGCCGTATTCCCTCGATGCGCGAGACGTTGCCCGGCTGCGGGCCGCGCTTGGCCACTGGGACATCACAACCAACGGCCCCGGCGTCAGGCGCGTCCAGTGAGCACGAACGCCGTCGTGGCCCGCTCCCGCGTCCGTAATGCCGTCTGCGACTTGCTCGCGACCGGCACATGGGAATCGTGGCCTGTGATCGTCGCAGCAGTCAGCGAATATACCGGCGCCACGCTGGAAGATGCCGAGGGGGCGATCTGGCGTTTGTGGCGGGCCGGGATCGTCGACATTCGCGGGCGCGGCCAGCGGCGCCAGGTCCGGTCGCGATCGGCGGTACCCGAGGGGGAGCAGCCGTGAGGCTGGTGGGCCGCGACGGCATCACACCCCGTGTCGAGCACCAGCCCGAAACCGCCTGCATCATCATCAGATTGGGGCCGAACCGCTACATCGCCAGCAGAGACGACGCCATCGCCCTGGCCGCCCTGCTGGTCGCCGCCGTCGACCGACTCGACTCCACACAAGGGCCTGTCCAGTGTCCCTTCTAGGCGAGAAACCGGCGCACCCGCTCGTCGTCGGCGGTGTGGTTGTCCTGCACGGCGACTACCTGCGTCACGCCCTGTTGGCGATCCAGCACATCATCGGCCGGCGCCGCCGCGAGCACCTGCCGGTGCCGGCGGAGTGGTCGGCGCTGGAAGTCGCTCTAGCTCAGGCCATGTCCGCGGGTCCGCAGTCGGACGCCGCTGCGCAGTCTGTCAATGAGACTTGGCTTAGCACACGAGAAGTCGCAGATCGAACGGGATGGACCGAGAGACACGCCCGACGTAGGGCCGGCCAGCTCGACGGCAGGCGCGAGGGTGGCCGGTGGCTCATCCCCGAGACTGCGGTCCGAGAACACATGGAAGGGCAGCAACGCGAATGAGCAAAATCCCCGGCTGGATCGGGCACCACGGCCTGGAGGTCCGGATCCGCGATCCGCTGCCCGCCCACCTGGCCGATGCCGGCGCCGTCGAAGCCGCCGGGTACACCCCACCCACGGAATGGCTGGCTGTGCGCCAGCGCTGGGCCGAGTTCATCGACCTGGCGACACCGCATGTCGATGCGGTGCTACGCCACGTGGCCAGCGGCGCAGGAGATATTGCCACCCTGCGGGCCGCCGCGCTGGCCGAGCTGGCCGGCTCCGGGGCCGCCGACGCCGAGTTATGTCAGCAGTTGGCCGTTCGGGTGTACCACGAGCTGAACCGCTTATGGCCAGCGGAAAGGGCATACGCCGCCGCCGCCAAGGCATTCGACGCCGCGGTGAAGTCGTTCAACGGCGCTGACGAAAGCGAGTTGGACTTCAAGGCCATTGCCCTGGCCGCCGCTGCCCGGTTGTGCGGCGCGGACCCGAACGCGGCGAAGTGGGCTACCGACCGTCTGCAGTTCGCCTTGTGTGTCGATCCGCGCCGGGCACACCTGCGCAAGCTGGTCAACGCGTTCGTGGTGCCCGGCGAAGCCCAACGCCTTTACGGCAAGGGCAGGTGGGCGGCCATGCTCGAACTCGGTGCCCACCTGCGCGCCGCCGCCGACCCGCTGCGTGCCGCCCCCGACTTGCCGGCCTTCCTGACATGCGTTGACAAGCATCGGGTTGTGCAGCGGTGGGACCCTCTCGATGGTGAACTGCCAACAGGTTGGCACCAGGTCCCCGACGGATGGATCGGCGGATGAGCAGCCGGTCGCGCGGGGAGTCTGACACGGCGCTCCCCGCGCGACCGGCCCAACGGCTGTGGTGTCGGGCGTCAAGCTCACCGCGAACGCGGACTGCAAAGGGATCGTCGCATCGCTGCACCCCTTCCCTGGCGGCCTGGCACACTGGACCAAGGCGGCCGGGCAGCGGACGGCCCTGCGCCCGGCATCACCCTTGGATATCAACTATCGCGACCTGCACAAATGTGGCGAGTGCGACCATGGGTATGCGATATACCCCACGGGGTAGGCGGGTTACCCCCCACCCCTATCGTGACCTGGGGAAATGTGGCTAACGTCCGAAAACGCTCTGACCTGCGATGATGAGTTTTTTAGCAAACTGCTAAGCGGAGACGAGCGGTCGCCGTCGATCTATCTACCGCTGAAAAAAACAAAAACCCCCATGTGCCACGACAGCTTTTCAGCGGACGTCAGTACGCCGAATTGCACTGTATTCCAACGGATTTCGCCAGATTTGCCCCCGGTTGGGGTATGTGGTTATGAACTGTTCTAGCCGATTAACCGCAAGGGCATCAGTTTCATGCAAACGACGTTTCGGAGAATAGCCGGGGGTGGCACATCTGGCGCGTGGACAAGGGCGGTTCCTGGGGTGCGGTCGGTTATGGACAGCTTGTTCACAGCTAGCCCGCCGGGGTTTGATGCACTGGTCGAGATGTAGGTGACGGGATTCCGCAACATCCTTGCCGTGACGCCGTTGCTGCAGCCGGACCAGCCCGTCAAATCGCGCAGGCATAGGTAAGTCCATCACGGAAATGCGAGTCGTGCCTCCGCGGCAAAGTTGGGCGCGCCCCTGCGCGCGAGGGCAATAAGAATCTCGTCCAGCGTGAATGGTGGATTCGTCCAGCTGTCGACCATGCCACGAATAGCCGTGATCGTCGCCTCCTGATAGAGGTCTAGTTGGTCAAGCAAGAAGTCGTCGGGATGCAGTGCGCGGATGCTGTATTCCTTGAGCGCATCATCGGGGAAGCCGCCGAGATCAAACGTCACAATCACTTCCGCCCTCTCTCGCACTGCAGCGGCTAACACATGCTTGTCCTTGTCGTTGTTCTTCATCACCGGGATCAAGTCGCGGTAACCAGTGATCTCGGCGTCAATGAAGTTCTCCCGCATCACTGCAAGTCGGCGGTCGGCCTTCTGCTCGGACAACCCCAGCGACTCGACCATGGTCCTACGTGTCTCTGCCAGGATGTCTGCAGACCACAAAGGCCTGTATGTCTGCTCAACCGCTAACCGGAGCAGCATATCGGCTAGCGGATATGGCGCGAGTACGCACGCGTCGAGAACAACAGGAAAGGCAGACACCTATCCGTCAATCCTCCACCTTGGTTGGCGCGCCAGAATCTAAGGCGGCCCGTATCTCATCGGCGGAATCGCGCGTTGCCTCTTGTAGCGCCGCCTTCCGTCTGGCGCGTGTCTCCTGCTGATATGCCAACACGGCATCGAGGCGGATTCTGCGATGCCGGCCTGGCTTGTCGTACGGTATCCGGCCCTCTTCCAGTAGCTTCACCAGCGTTGGCCGGGAGATGTTCAATATGTCGGCGGCCTCTTGGGTTGTCAGGGCCATGTGGTGGGGAACCAGTTGGATCCCCTTCCCCTGGGACATCGCAGTTGCAACATTGAGGAACGCGTCGCGAACCTCTTCAGGCAGAGTTATCGCGCGTCCTGCTCCGTCGCAGATCGACACGCCAGCAGAGCCGAGGGCATCTAGCAGTTCGCCGAAGTTTCGTTGTTCCTTCGGGGGGAGAACAGTGCGGGCTTCCAAGACAGCGGTCACAAAATACAGAGTAATTCGAAAAAATCGAAAATGTGTGAGATTTCGACCACTGCGGCGCCGGCAACTTCACGGTCTTACCACGCGCACGCGGCTGCCGCGCGGATTTCGTCATCGCAGATCGCCACATACCGTTCGGTGGTCAGGATCGACTCATGACCTAGCAGTGCCTGCACTGCCCGGATGTTGCGTGACCCGTGGAAGGCACGCGAGGCCATGCGGTGACGCAGAGTGTGGGCGGTCCAGTTGTCCGGCAGCGCCCGCGAGATGATTTTGCCGACGTGTTCGGGGGTTAGATGCCGGTCGGGGGTGTTGGGGAACAACCACCCCGCGGGCGCTTGGCGGATCAGGGAAACCAGGTAGGTGCTGATCGGTACTACCCGGTTCTTTCCGCCTTTTCCGTGTACCAGCAGCGCGCCGCCGTCCATCAAGTCACCAGTGTGCACCTGGGCTATCTCGGCGCGCCGCAGCCCCGCCTCACCGGCTAGGCGCAGCATCAGCTCGGTACGCCGGTCAGCGTTGGCCAGTGCCGCCTGTCAGGCCTCGTCGCTGGCCGGCCGCGGCGGGGCCTTGGGGACGCGCACCACGGGCAGCGCGTCCCCGATATAGAGCGGTACACGTCCCATTTCGTAGAGCCAGACGAAGAATCCGCGCAAGGTGGTGCGGTAGCTCTTGCGGGCTTCCTGGGATAGGTGTTGCTGTTTGCCCAGCCAGTTCACTAGCTGCTCGGCGGTGACCTCGCCGGGTGGGCATCCCAGGCCTCGTGCGGCCACGCAGAGGTTGGCCCTGCGGAGCCGGATTGTTGATTTCCGCTGGCCGCCGGCGGCCAGGCATATCAGGTAGTCGTCCACGTCGCGGCGCCACGCTTCGGGCGCGTGGGTGGTGGGGCGCGGGCCGGGCCGTTTGGGTTGCATGCGCCCAATCAGGTAGGCGTCCACCGTGGCCAGCGGCCCGACGGCAAGGGTGATGTCATCGGCGTCGCGCAGGGTATACACGGTGCCGCGTTGGGTGAATGTCAAGCCGAGCCTCTTGGCGCGGGCGCGGGTTATCCGGACGCGGTTGACGGTGTTCACTTCACCCCATCCGTTTCCCGGTTGGCGTCGTCGTCGAGCTGGGCGTGAAGTTGCGCCCGCTGCGGCCTGGACGTGTGCGCGTAGATAGCTGGTATCGGCTGGTCGTCGTCGAGGGTGTGGGCCGCGGCAAGCAGTTCGGCCGCGAGCTGACGCGCCTGATCGGAGTCAAGGTTGTCGCCGTGGTCGTGGCCCCACACGATGATGCGCCGGGTACCGTCGCCGGATTCTTCGACGAAGTCGATGGTGACGCCGCTCATCGCTTGGCCCACCCGTCTAACTCGTCGGCGGCGGTCAGCAGCGCGGCGGCCAGCTCACGTGCCTGCCGGCTACTCAGGGCTTCTTGGTTGGCCTCGATTTGCACCGAGGGGCGGTCGATCGCGGACTGGTCAAGGCTGCCGTCGCCGTATTGGATGGCCTCAACCCACACCAGAACGTTGGTGTTGCCTTCGATGCTGCGGACTTCGCTGGTGATCCGCCGATAGGGGCGGTCGGTGGTGGCGTCTTCCCACAGATTGGCAAACACTGCGCCAGGAGGGAGAGGGACATCGGGTGTGGTTGTGGTCATGGTGATGGTCCTCTCGGATCTAACCCGAGAGCGCCGAACCATCCAGTCTGGCATGTATCTGGCATCCCGCCGAGGATGAGGCGTTAAAAAAGCCTCTGACCTGCGAAAACTCTGGTGCGCGATACTGGGATTGAACCAGTGACCTCTTCCGTGTCAGGGAAGCGCTCTCCCGCTGAGCTAATCGCGCTGGGGATTGCAATCTGGAGGTGGAGACGGGAATCGAACCCGTGTGCACGGCTTTGCAGGCCGTTGCCTCACCACTCGGCCACTCCACCGCGGGGGATTGATGCCACTTGCACCTTCGAGCGGATGACGGGATTCGAACCCGCGACCCTCACCTTGGCAAGGTGATGCGCTACCAACTGCGCTACATCCGCGCGCAACGGACGAGATCGTCGCCCGGTGCGAAGCACGACGATAGTCCACGTGACCCGGCGCACACAAATCTCCAGGTTCTTTTGGGGCGCTTTGGCTATCACCGGCCGAGGTAGCACGTTCGGTGCAGCCACGGATCGTGCTAGTCTTCGACCTCGTTGCCGCTCGGCGCCGGTCCCGTGGCTCAGTGGAAGAGCGTCCGCTTCACACGCGGAAGGTCGCTGGTTCGATCCCAGCCGGGACCACACGTATTTGCCCGGCTCACCGTCTTCATCGTGGGTTCCCGCGCGCCGGGGCCGCCCCGAGACGCCTGGATCCGCTCGGTGGCCATGACGCACTCCGCCTGTCGCATCAATGGGCGCCTACCCGACGGTCGTATGCTACCCACCGGACGGATGCGACGTTTGCCGCGATTCTGCAGGTAGGGTTTGCTGGATGACGGTCGAGTTCACGTTGCTCGGCGACATCGAAGCCCGAGTTAACGGGCGACGGCTAGAAATCGGTCATGCCCGTCAACGCTGTGTGCTGGTCGCATTGCTGATCGACGTGAATCGGCCCATCCCGGTCGGTCAACTGGTCGATCGGGTGTGGTCGGACCGCCCCCCATACCGTGCCCGGAATTCGCTGGCCGGCTATGTGTCGCGGCTGCGGAATCTGCTCGCCGAATTTGAAGGCGCTTCCATTTCACGTGAGCCGGGTGGATATGTCCTCGCGGCCGATCCGCTGTCGGTGGACCTGCACCGCTTCCGCCGCGTGGCCGCACAGGCCAGGGCGACCGATGACCCCCTGCAGGCCGCGCTCCTGTTCGACAAGGCGTTGGTGATCTGGTCTGGTGAGCCGTTCGCGACCCTGGACACGCCGTGGGTGAACGACGTCCGCGGTGCCTTGCAGGCCGAAAAGCTTTCAGTGGAGCTGGACCGCAACGACACGGCCCTGCGAATCGGTAAACACGCAGATCTGCTGGTTGAGATCTCGGCTGCCCAGGCTGCGCATCCGTTGGACGAGCGGTTGGCCGGCCAGTTGATGCTGGCCCAGTACCGTTGTGGACGCCAGGCCGATGCGCTGGAAACCTATCGGCGGGTTCGCGAGCAACTCGTCGACGAACTCGGAATCGATCCGGGTCCCGCCCTACGCGAGGTGCATCAGCAGATACTCACCGGCGAGGCCGCCATCCCGGTGGCGCCAACGGTTTCCGACTCGGTCGCCGCGCCGGCGCACCGGCTGGGGATGCATCGGCCACGGTCGGGGCTGTTGCGGCGGGTGACGAGTTTCGTTGGTCGGCAGCGCGAACTGGCTCAAGCGATCAACGCCCTGAGCGACGGTCCGCTGGTCACCTTGGTCGGAGTCGGTGGTGTAGGCAAGACCCGGCTGGGTCTAGAGGCCGCACGAAGTGTGCAAGAGCGTTTCGCCGACGGCATATGGATCTGCGAACTGGGGCCGTTGGAGCACGGTGAGGCAGTCGGGCACGCCGTTGCGGCAAGTGTCTGGTTGCGGCAACAGCAAGGCATGGACATCGAGGAATCGGTGATCGAGTACCTCAGGTCACGTGAAGTCTTACTGGTATTCGACAACTGCGAGCACGTGCTGGAAGCCGCCGGGAAATTCATCGACCAGATCTTGCAGCATTGCCCGCGAGTATCGGTGCTGGCCACCAGCAGGCAACCCCTCGGCCTGGAAGGTGAGCGAATTATCGGCGTGCCGCCGTTGGAGGTCGCGGACGCGACCGAGTTGTTCGTCGACCGAGCCCTGGCAAGCCGTTCGGATTTCACGCTCGAAGACCAGCCGATGGGCGCCGTCGTCGAGATCTGTCGACGGGTCGATTGCCTGCCGCTGGGGGTGGAGCTGGCAGCGGCGCGGATGCGGGTGATGAGCAGTTTGGACGTCGCCCGGCGCCCGGATTTCCTGCGGCTACTGCGCGGCGGGACCCGAGGTGCACTGCCCCGCCAGCAGAGTCTGTCCGAGACGATCGCGTGGTCGTATCGCCTACTCACCGAATCCGAGCAGTCGTTGTTTGCCAGCCTTTCGGTGTTCGCCGGCAGTTTCGACTTGGCCGCCGCCCACGGAATCTGCGGGCTCGACGGCGCCGGTGAGGCCGACACGCTGGAGTGGCTGACGGGTTTGGTGGACAAATCCATGGTGGTGGTGCGCAGCGTCGAGGACCGAACCCGATACGCCGTCTTGGAAACGATGCGGGCATATGGCCGAGATCGGTTGCGGGAAAACGGCATTGACCGCCAGTGCTCGATACGGCACGCAAACTACTACACCAGGCTGGCCGAGCGGGCCGGAGCTGGCATGCGCACCGCCGAGGAGCGGAAATGGGTGGAGCGTGCGCTGCCCGACTACGACAACCTGCGCGCAGCGTTCGGGCATGCGATGGACGAGCAGGACATCGGCCTTGCGATGCGGATCGTCGCTGCGGTACCGGAGTTGATCGGGTGGCGGGTGGGCTACGAGGTAGCCGAGTGGGCCGAGCGCGTCATCGCCGTTGCCGATCCCGACCATCCGTTGTTCCCGGCGGTCGTCGGGACGGCAGCTCGCGTTGCGTGGGCCCGGGCTGATTTCCCGCGGGCCAAGTCATTGGCATCCTTGGCGCAAGGACGGACTCCGGCGAGGGGCAGCGCCCGCGTCGTCAACCCGGTCGATGTGCTTACCGATGTCGCCCTCTTCGAAGGGCATCCGGAGGCGGCGCTGGCCTACTGGACCGCTGAGGCGGAGCGTGCCCGCCGCGACGCGGATCCCATCCGCCTGGGGTGGACGCTGTTCACGTTGACGATCTGCCAGGGCGTACTTGGCAATGACGAGGCTGCGATACCTGCGGCGCAGGAAGCTGTCGGGGCGGCCGACGACACCGGCAACCCGACTGCACAGTCGATGGCCTACTTCGCGCTCGGATACCTGCTGAGAAGGTCCGAACCGGAGCGTGCCTTGGCCCTGTTCGACGACTCAGCGCGGCTGGCCGCCGACGTGCAGAATTTCTGGGTATACGGCAGCGCCTTGATGGAGGCCGCCGCCATCCGTGCCGTTTACGGCGATCCACGGGTGGCTGCGCAGATGTTCATCGGCGTGCTCGAGCACTGGGAACGCTTCGCCGACCTGACCCAGCAGTGGCTTACGCTGCGCTACATCACGCGGCTGTTGCTCCGGCTCGGCTGCCGCGAGGACGCGGCCGTCCTGTATTGGGCCTTCGTCAATGCCGGCAAGCCCGTGCCGCTGGCCGCGGCCCAGATGGCGGTGCTCGTTGATTCGCTGGGCACTGCCCGCCTGGACGCGCTCAACGCACCTACCGGCATTGCCGATGCGGTGACGCGGGCCCGGTCGAGCCTGCAGCGTTGCTGCGGACCCGCGGCAGTGCCCGCCCCCTGAACCCGTCGGGCGCCGAAAAAAGCCGTTCTAACTGCGCATTTCATAGTTTGCAAATCGTTTCCGAACGCCTGACCCGCATTGTGGGCAGCGGGCAAGGAATTCGTCTCGGCAGCCGTCAGCCGCTCAGCGAAGACCGGGCCAACGCGGAGCAACGTATGCGAAGTCTGTGTGCTTGCGTGGATGCACATCACGTGGGAGGTGATGCGGCTGTGTCCAGTCCACGGTTG
Organism: Mycobacterium kansasii ATCC 12478; assembly: GCF_000157895.3. Lineage (NCBI taxonomy): Bacteria > Bacillati > Actinomycetota > Actinomycetes > Mycobacteriales > Mycobacteriaceae > Mycobacterium > Mycobacterium kansasii. Next base: position 5,647,916 of record NC_022663.1, read on the forward strand.
TACCTCGACATGGTCAGTGGTGTGGCTGAGGCGATCATTCCGGTGTCCCAGGCACCGCCTTGGGAGGTGATCGTGTTGGGGACGGCGACGGGCGCGGTGTGGATGCTGGTCCTGCTGGCCCGGTTCGTCGTGGTGCAGACCGGCCCGGCCGTCTGGCTGGAGCAATTTTCCGCGGCGAGTGTCCAGCTGTTGAGGATCTGGTTGTCCGGGTGGTCCGACCGCTTGTTGGGCGCCGTGTCCGGAAGATCTCACCGATGAAGACTCGACGCGTCGAACCGTTCCGCAAACCGCTGATCGTGCCCTCGGCGCGGGATGGCCGCACCCAGATTCGGTTTCCCATGGTCGCAGTTCTCGGTTATGGGGGCGTTGGTGATCGGGTGACGCGGCGCGCCGTCGCCGGTTTGCCCGTGCAGCGGGCGTCGGCATTGGCAACCGTGTACGCACCCAGCACGCGTGGCGCGACGTTCGGAAGCGGAGACCCGGCACGGCGGGTGGGCACGATGATCGCGAACTATCGGGTTGAAGCCGTGGTCTCGTCGGGAGGCATGGGCACGGTGTATCTGGCCCGTCATCCGAGCTTGCCTCGGCGCGACGCGCTGAAAATTCTCGATGGTCCCCTCGCGCGGGATCCCCGGTTTCGTGTTCGGTTCATGCGGGAGGCCGACCTGGCGGCCGGGCTGCATCACCCCAATATCGTCGCGGTTTACGATCGCGGGGACACGCCGGACGGCGCGTTGTGGATGGCGATGGAGTACGTGCGCGGCACGGACGCCGATGTCGAAACCGGTGCCGGGCGGATGCCGCCGGCGCGGGCCGAGCGCATCGTCAGCGAGGTGGCCATGGCCCTCGATCACCTGCATCGCCGCAACCTGCTTCATCGCGATGTCAAGCCGGCGAACATCCTGCTATCTCCTGGCCTGCCGGGGGAGCCCGAGCGGGTGGTGTTGGCCGACTTCGGCATCGCCCGCAGCTGCGATGACCACTATGGGCTGACCCGCACCGGCGACGTGATCACGACGGTGGCCTATGCCTCCCCGGAACTCCTGCAGGGCTGGCCTCTCGACGCGCGCACCGACATCTACTCCCTCGGGTGCACACTGTTCCACCTGCTCACCGGTCATGCCCCATTCAGCGACCGACCCGGATTGGCTGCGGTGATGATGGCTCACATCCAGCATCCCCCGCCCCGGCTCAGCGACTACGTGGCCGGGCTGCCGGCCGCACTCGACGGCGTCGTCGCCACCGCGATGGCCAAAGACCCCGGTGACCGCTACCAGACAGCGGGCGAATTCGCCCGCGCGGTACGCGCTGCTCTGGCGGTCGGCTGCGCCCCGCGGCTGCGGTTTGCGAATCCCCCTGCCGTCCATGTCGATTCAGCCGCACCACGCCAATCCGAGGCGACGCAGGCCGCCGGACCGGGGTCGCTCGCACGTGTCCAGTGGGCTAGCCGTCCCGGCAGGTTCGCCGTAAGGGCACGGGCTGGCAAGGCGGCGGTGCTGATAGCGGTGATCGCTGTGTTGCTGTGTTCCCTCGGATTCGTGATGGCTAATCGTCATCACGCCACCGGTCAGCGCACGTCTCACCCCGCACAGGCGCAGGCCGCGATGCTCGACGCCCGGGGCGTTAACGAACACGCTTGTGCTGCTCTTTGTCCGCGGGCAGCATGCCCATCAGGTTGCCCGGCGGATCCGCGGTAACGGGCGAAGCTGCCAAGATCGCGGCCACGAAGGTGCCCGCAACGACGCACTATGTGCGCCAGGCATGGAGCTCACGTTCGATCCGTGAGGACTTCTCGCCCTAGGGACTTCTTCCCCCGGCCTTTGGGCCGTAATGCCCTAACCCAACAAGACGACGGGCGCAATTCTGAAACCCCTGACATTTCCCTCGTGAGGAGTCGCTGATGTCTTTCAAACCCGTTGCCCGGCTAGCGTTGGCAACAGTTCTGCTCTGCCCGATCGCCGGCGTATTAGCCACGCCGGCGGCGGCCGAGTCGCCGACAACACCCTGCGTAAGCGGGGAAACCGCCGAGCTGACAACCGGAGATCTGGGCACCCTGCCCCTGCAGCAACAGGACGCGCCCACAACGAGCTGTAATAGCGAAAAGCAGGCCTGCATGTCGGCCAGCGTGCAAATAGGCATCTACGGGGAGAGGTATGTGCCGCCTGACGCTGCCGCGATGTGCTGGGAGGCCTACCGCGCCTGCATTGCCAACCAATCCGACGACGGAGGATCCGGATAGTTCCGCAGCACTCGCTGAGGATCGGCAGCCGGCACGTGCACTCCCATCCTGGATAGCGGAGCTCAGGCCAACGACGCCGACCTTCGAAGCGCGGCGCGGCGCCATCGGTCGATCGGGATCAACGCCGCCTCAGAGGTGATGTTGATCCCCATCGGTCGGCCGCCCTGTGCGAGCATGCGCGGGACGAACGCACTACCGACGCACTATCGTCGCCGCTCCTTAGACAACAGCGGGTTTGGCGGGGCCGGAGTAGACCTCGAAGAACCGGGCTGTCATCTCGGCCGGGATGGCGAGGTTCGCGGCGTGATCGGTCCGCACACACACCAGGCTCGGGCCGCCGTGCTCGCGAGAACGCCGCAGGGCGCCGTCGAGGTCGTCGATCCGCTCCACGTACTCACCGTGGCAGCCGAGTCCCTGCGCGACGATGTCCCACCGGATCTCGCCCTGCGCGGTGCCGAATGTCGTGCCGTACAACTGAAGTTCGTTCAGCTCCTCCATCGTCCATGAGCCCTCGGCGAATACCACGACGGTGACGTCGATGCCCTCACGGGCGGCGGTCTGCAACTCCATGACGTTGAATCCGGCGGCCCCATCGCCGGTGACGCATACCACCTCGCGTTCGGGCGCGCCCAGTTTGGCGCCGATCGCCGACGGTATCCCGGTGCCGAGCATCCCGAGCTCGAGGATCGAGTGATAGGACCGCGGCCGCGTCGGGGGCAGTACGTTGTAGGCCCACAGCGACGTGTTGCCACCGTCGACGGTGTACACCGCATCCGGACCGAACGCGGCGCCGATCACACCGGCCGCGTGTGCAGGGTGGATGCCCGGGCCCTGCCATTCGAGTATCGGGGTAGCAAGTTGCATCCGAACCTGCTCGTCGAGCCGGCGGTAGCGGGCCAGGTCGGCGCCGTCGCGGGGGCCGAGGTCCGACGCACGCAGCCGCGCGGCAATGCCGTCGAGGGCGACTCGTGCGTCGGCCAGGATGCCCAGGTGCAGCGGCCGGGTGACGCCGAAATGCCTTGGGTCGATGTCGATCTGGATCAGCCGCTTACCCGCCGGGTCACCCCAGTAGCTGTCGTAGGGGACGTCGAGGTTTCCCATCCGGGAGCCGGCCACCAGCAACACGTCGGCCTCGCTGCGCGCGAGGTCGCCGGCCGGGCCGAATCCGAACACGTAGTTGGGATGATCGGCCGGGACGCACGCGCGCCCGGCCATCGAGCCGATGGCGGGGCAGCCGAGCAGCGCGGCGATATCCAGCAGACCACCGCGTGCGTCGGCACGGTCGACGCCTTGGCCCGCGATCACCACCGGGCGCCGGGCGGCCGCCAGCAGCGCTGCGGCCTCGTCGAGCTGGCGGTCCGACGGCTGCGGCGGCCCGACCCGGTAGCTGGTGGGCGGCCACACCGGCGCCGTCCGCGGATCGCCGGTCTCATACAGAATCGGTGCCGGCAGCTCGACGTGGACCGGACCCGGCCGTCCGTTGTGCATCTCGCGGAACGCCAGCCGTAGCACCTCGGGTATGCGTGCCCATTCGAAGATCGGGCCGCCCCATTTGACCGCGGGCCGGAAAAGGTCGAGTTGATCTTGGCCCTGGAAGGTCGACGGCGGTGAGGGATAGACGATCCCGAGCCGGTGCTGGGAGGTGATGGCCAGCACCGGAACACCTTCGTGCAGTGCGGTGACCACTCCCGGCAGCAGGTTCGCCGAGCCGGGGCCGGGATTGCCCAGCACAGCCGCGACCTTTCCCGTCGTCTTGTACAGTCCCTCGGCCATGTGCACCCCGGCCGCTTCGTGGCGCACCGGCACCAGCCGGATACCGTGGGCCTTCAATTGCGCGAAAAGCGGATCGATCTCCGGGGACGGCAGCCCGAAGAGGAACTCGATCCCCTCGGCCTGAAGCGAACGGGCGAAGAGCTCGCCGCCGGTCATCTCGGTCATCTCAACCTCCCAAGCGTGAGTCGCTCATCCATGGATCGCACCACCGGTGCACCCGTTGGCAGAAGAGGCTGAAGTCCCCTTCCTGAAGTTCCCGGGTCCCCGGTCGGCCGTTGGTGGCCGCGCGGCGATTCGGGGACGTTGGTCCCTACCGATCGGTTCCGCGGGTCACCACGATTGCTGCTACGGCGGCGGGGAGCCGAAGCTCAACACCTGCAGAAAGGGACTTCGATGAGCGACGATCATGCGCTGGTGCTGGTGGCCGGCTACCCGGACCTGGCCGCCGCGCACGGCGATTTCGACACCCTGACCGAAAGGGTGAGTAACCGGACGCTGGCGTTGACCGGCGCCGTGCTGGTCGGCAAGGACACCGACGGTAAACCCGTGCTGATCGACACCGGTAACCGCCTCGGCCGCCGGGGGGCGGCCTGGGGTGTGGGGGTGGGTCTGGCGGTCGGGCTGTTCGCCCCGGCGTTGCTGGCGTCGGCAGCGGTCGGTGCCGCAGCCGGTGCCTTGGCGGGCACATTCGCCGACCACCGCCTCAAGACCGGTCTCGGCGACAAGATCGGCCGGGCATTGTCGGCCGGCACGGCAGTCGTGATCGCCGTGTTGCCTGAAGGCAGCCGGCTCGCCGTCGAACAGGCGCTGGATTCGTCGCCGATGAAATCGGTTGCCGAACTGGACAAGTCGACTCTTCACGGGCTGGAATCGGCGTTGACCGAGGCGATGGGCAAGTTCAACCCCGACCGCACCCGGCTGCCGCTACCGGACCGCAAATTCGGTGGCGTGATGGGCCGCACGATGGGAGAGTCGGTGGGCGACTGGACGATCGTTCCGGGACCGAAGGCGCCGGAGGGCGCGCCCAACGTTCTGATCGTGCTGATCGACGACGCGGGATTCGGCGGTCCGGACACCTTCGGCGGCGCGATCCGCACCCCAACGTTGACCCGTGTCGCACAGAATGGCTTGACCTACAACAGATTCCATGTCACCGCCGTGTGCTCCCCGACCAGGGCGGCGCTGTTGACCGGACGCAACCACCACCGCGTCGGATTCGGATCGATCGCGGAGTATCCGGGTCCGTTCCCGGGCTACTCGTCGGTCAAGCCGCGCAGCTGTGCGGCGCTGCCGCGGATATTGCGTGACAACGGCTATGCCACCGGCGGTTTCGGCAAGTGGCATCTGACTCCCGACAGTGTCCAAGGCGCCGCGGGCCCGTTCGACAATTGGCCGCTGGGTTGGGGATTCGACCACTACTGGGGCTTTCTGTCCGGGGCTGCCGGCCAGTACGACCCGATCATCACCCAGGACAACTCGGTGCTCGGAGTACCGCAGGGGTCGGCAGGCGGGGACGGCAAGCCCTATTACTTCCCCGACGACCTCACCGACAAGGCCGTCGAGTGGCTGCACGCCGTGCGGGCCCAAGACACCGATAAACCCTGGATGATGTATTACTCCACCGGGGCCACCCATGCCCCTCATCACGTCGCCAAGGCGTGGGCCGACAAATACCAGGGTGTGTTCGACGACGGCTGGGACGTCTACCGCCAGCAGACGCTGGAGCGGCAGATAAAGCTCGGCATCGTGCCGCCGGACACCGAATTGACCGAGCGGCCAAGCCTTTTCCCTGCCTGGGACAGCTTGTCGGACAGCCAGAAAAAGCTCTACGCCCGCCAGATGGAGGTGTTCGCCGGCTTCTCCGAGAATGCCGACTGGAACGTGGGACGGCTGCTCGATGCGGTCGAAGACCTGGGCGAGTTGGACAACACCCTGGTCTTCTACATCTGGGGCGACAACGGCGCCAGCATGGAGGGCACCATCACCGGGTCGTTCAACGAGATGACATTTCTGAACGGCATCGTCCTCGATGCCGACCACCAGCTGCAGCTGATCGAACAGTACGGCGGAATCGAAGCGCTCGGCGACGAGCACACCGCCCCGCACTTTGCCTCGGCCTGGGCGCACGCCAACAACACACCGTTCCAATGGGGCAAGCAGATGGCCAGCCATCTCGGCGGGGCACGGGATCCGATGGTGGTTGCCTGGCCCGGCCGGATCACGCCGGACAAGCGAATTCGCGACCAGTTCACTCACTGCATCGACATCACGCCGACGGTGCTGGAGGCGGTCGGCCTGCCCGAGCCGACCAGCGTCGACGGCATCGACCAGGAACCGATGGACGGCACCAGCTTCCTGCACACCTTCGACGACGCCGCCGCCGACGAGCGCCACAGAGTGCAGTACTTCGAGATGTTCGGCAGCCGGGCGATATATCAGGACGGCTGGTGGGCGTGCACCCGCCTGGACAAGGCGCCATGGGACTTCTCCCCGCAAACCCTGCAACGCTTCGCGCCCGGAAGCTACGACCCCGACAACGACGTCTGGGAGCTGTACTACCTGCCCGACGACTTCTCGCAGGCCCGCAACGTGGCCGCGCAGCATCCCGACAAGGTTGCCGAACTCACCCGGCTGTGGTGGCAAGAAGCCGAACGCAACCGGGTGTTGCCGCTGCTGGGCGGCCTGGCAGTGGTGTTCGGCCAGCTGCCGCCGATGCCCACCGTCACGCGGTTCTCGTTCAAGGGCGACGTGCACAACATTCAGCGCGGCATGATCCCGCGTATCTACGGCCGGTCCTACGCCATCGAGGCCCGCCTACACGTGCCCGACAGTGGTGCCGAGGGCGTCGTCGTGGCCAACGCCGACTTCATCGGCGGGTTCGGTCTCTGGGTCGACGAGCAGCGGCTGCTGCACCACACCTACTCCATGCTCGGCGTTGAAACCTACCGGCAGGTCTCCACCAAGCCGATCCCCACCGGCGACGTGACGGTCAAGATGCTCTTCGAGTCCACCCAGCCCGTCCCCGGATCCGGCGGCCGCGTCACGTTGTGGGCCGACGACGAGCTGATCGGCGAAGGCGACATGCCGCAAACCGTGCCGTTGGCGTTCTCCTCGTATGCCGGGATGGACATCGGCTGCGACAACGGCCTGGTCGTCGACCGCGCCTACGAGGGAAAGGCGCCGTACCCGTTCACCGGCACCATCCGCGAGGTGGTGTTCGACCTGCAGCCCGTGCACGAGGAAGCCGAGAGGGCGCTGCACGAGCACGCGGCGGTCCAAGCCGTCGGCCAGGGCGCCGCGGGGTGAACGCGGGGAGCCCCGCTCACGCAGCTCGGCAATCCAGCCACGACGCGCGTGACGTCCGGAGCTGCTTGGACTACCAGCTTGGCCGCAGAGCGGACGCCACCGTCGGGTACACGGGCAATAGGTCGCTGAACCCGCAGGCCGCCACGATTCGGGCGACGGTCGATTGCGGGGTCACTAGGCGTAGCTCGGCGCCGCGGCGACGACACCGATCGGCCTCTTCGGCCAACACCGTGTAGGCGCAACAGCCCATGAAATCCAGGCCGGTGACGTCGACGACGAACAACCCCGACCCGGGGACGCTGGTGGCTGTCTCGGTGATCAGCTGGCGCCAGGTGTGCTCGTTGCAGGCATCGACCTCGCCGCCCGCGTGTATCAACACCGCCGCTCCGTTGCGGTCGGTGGTCGCCCGCAAGGTGCTCCGCGGGTCGCCCAACTCGCTGACAAGCCGCGTGCTGAGCATCAGGTGTGGGGTGATCGGTTCTGCTGTAACCACGCTCATGGCGCACTCCTAATCGACTGGCGCCGCAGCGCCGCGATGGATGCCCGTCCTGCGCGTCTGAAGACAGACTTCGTCGTTAGGTCTCATTTGTATAACGAGACAGGTCGGTCTGTCTACATCTGGGGTCTGAGAGTATGGTTAGGGTTTGCTATGGCCGTACCGGAGTTCGCCACGCCGGCTGCACCGGCCCGTGAGCGCATCCTGGGGGCCGCCTACGAACTGTTCAGCCGGCGCGGTATCCGGGCAGTAGGCACCGACGAGGTGATCGAGCGGGCGAGTGTGGCCAGGGCCACGCTGTACCGGCATTTCGCGACCAAGAACGACCTGGTGCTGGCGGTGCTGCAGCGGCGCGAAGAACTCTGGACGTACGGTCTGATCGACGCACACTCGCGCGAGCTGGGCAACACCCCCGAGGAACAATTGCTGGCGATCTTCGACGTCCTGCACGATTGGTTCCAAAGTCGCGACGGATATGAAGGCTGCTCGTTTATCAATGTGCTGCTCGAATTGGGGCGTGATCATCCCGTCGGGCAGGCTTGCGTCGCCCATATCGATCATGTGCGTGACATGGTGCGGGAACGTGCGGTGGTAGCCGGCCTCCTCGACGTGGAGGATTTCGCCTGGTCGTGGCACATCCTCATGAAGGGCGCCATCATCATGGCGGCCGTCGGGGACGCCGAGGCGGCGCACCGTGCGCAGAAGATGGCCCGCGTTCTCATCGAACGGCATCGTCCGCAATCCGAAGCGGCCGGTTAGCGTTCGCCGGATGTCGGCCTGGCAAACGATTGCCTAAAGCAATCATTGCATTGACAAATAGTTGTACTTACTTATAGTAAGTGCGAAGCGACTGAGTTGCGCACCGGACACGACAGCGACGGGTATGCGGGCGAGAGCATGCGGGTGCCGACTCACGCGCGAAGACCCCCGCCTGGCTAACGATGCGCCGGCGCTCGGTAAGCGAAGAATGAGGAAACCACATGGCTATTGTGGGCGTCGGACTGGAATCTCGGTCAGCTGCGGGATCGTCTCCTACGGTGGCAATCGTTATCCCCGCCTATAACGAAGAACGCTTTATTGCCAAGTGCCTGGCGGCATCCATTCGTCAGACATCGCCGCCGGATGAGATCATTGTGGTTGACAATAGATCGGCCGACGGCACCGCATCGATCGTACGACGGTATCAAGAAGAGAATCCGCAAATCGACATACGCCTGCTCCATCAAACCGAACATCAGGGCGTTATTCCGACTCGCAATTGTGGGTTTGACAATACGCGCAGTGACGTGATCGCCCGGATCGACGCCGACGCCATTCCTCCCCATGACTGGGTCGAGACGGTTCGGTCCTGCTTTCAGGACCCGGACCTCGACGCGGTCTCGGGGCCGGTCTTCTACTATGACATGCCGTTTCCCGCGCTCGGTCTCGTTTTTGAGCGTATGGTCCGCCGGACACTGCATCGCATCGGCAAGGATCAGCGGTTTCTTTACGGAGCGAATATGGCCATCCGCGCGTCCGCGTGGCGGGCGATTCGGCACCTCACCCAGCTGGATCCCGAAGACCGGCTGCACGAGGACATCGATCTGGCGATCACGTTATTCAAGAATGGTTTCGAGGTCGGATACGATCCCGGACTGGTGGGCGGTTTGTCCTGCCGCCGGGCGGAATGCACGGTGCGCGATGCCTACTGGTACATCACTCGCTACATCAGGACGACGAAATTGCACAGTGTCAGAAGTAACGTCGCACTTGTCGCGATGTCCGTACTCGCGCTGGTCTATTTCCGGCTTCGCATGATGCGGTTCTTCTTCGATGGCGAGAATAATCAACTGACGCTGTCGAAGCTGCGTGCCGAATTCCGCGGCAAGCGCGATGGATTGCTGCGCCGCCGCTCACGCGCAATACCCAGTGGGGAGCGGTTGCCCGCGGTTGCCGCCGGCGTGTCTGCCGGTCGCCCGGCACCCGTGCCGGGGTACCGGCTCGTCGCCTAGCGCCAGCTCGCCGACCGACGTGGCCTGTCGGGCGTGGTGTTGATCAGGCCGCCGTGTCCGCCTTGCGATAGTGCTCCTGCTCGAGTTCGGCGATGGCCCGCGACGTGCGCTCGCGCAGCAGGATTGCCGCGATGATCCCGACCACGATGGCGACGACCAGCGCGACCCAGGAGAAGCGCTGCATCCAGCGTTCGGCCGCCATCCCGGCGTAGTAGACCAGCGCGGTGGTGCCACCCGCCCAACAGATGGCACCCGACACATTGGCGGCCAGAAATCGTGGGTAGTGCATTTTCAAGGCGCCGGCGAGCGGCCCGGCCAAGATCCGCAGCAGCGCGATGAAGCGACCGAAGAACACCGCGCGAACGCCCCAGCGGTTGAACAGCCGCTCGGCGAGCGCGACATGTCCGGGGCCGAAGTGCCTCGGAAACCGCCGGCCAAGCCGGTCGAACAGCGGCATGCCGAATCGGCGGCCGATCGAGTAACCGATCGAGTCACCAACTACCGCGCCGATTACGGCGGCAACGCCAACACCGACGGGGTTGACGGCCAGATCGTGATGTGACGACATCAGCGCCGCGCTGACCAACACGATCTCCCCGGGAAGGGGAATGCCCAGACTCTCGACTCCGACCACGCCGCCCACCACCAGGTAGATGGCCAGCGGCGGGATCGAGTGCAGCAGCGCTTCCACATCCATTGCTAAAGGATGCCTGACGCATGCGCGCCGCGCCGTGTAACGAGGCTTGTGACCGGGAGCGCCGTATTTGCCGTCACATCTGCCCCACGAGTGCGGCCCCCCGATGGCGTATATTCGGCCGTCACATTGCCAGGAGGCCGTTAGTGGAATACAACATCGCTCAGGTGTTCTCGGCGGTGGCGGCGGCCAACCCGGATCGCGACTGCATCGTGTTCGGTGACCGGCGGTTCACGTACGCGCAGACCGACGAACGCGCCCGCCGTTTCGCCCGCGCCCTACACCGGTGGGGGCTCGGCGTTCGTCGGGAACGTTCCGAGTTGGCACCCTACGAATCGGGACAAAGCCACCTCGGTTTGTACATGGCGAACTGTAACGAGTTCCTCGAGGCGATGATCGGGGCTTACAAAGCCCGGGTCGCCCCGTTCAACGTCAACTACCGCTATGTTGCCGACGAACTGGTGTATCTGCTCGGCAATGCCACCGCCGACGCCGTCATGTACCACGCACGATTCGGCCCGACGCTGGCTGAGGCCTTGGAGAGATACGACCGCCGCCCGCGCCTGATCCATGTCGACGACCATTCGGGAAACGATCCGTTGCCGGGGGCGGTGCACTACGAGGAACTGCTGGCCTCGATGTCCGACGAGCCGCTCGACGTGACCCCGTCGCCCGACGACCTTTATGTGCTCTACACCGGTGGCACCACCGGAATGCCCAAGGCGGTGCTGTGGCGTCAGCACGACATCTACATGAACGCAATGGGCGGACGGGCTTTCGGCACCGGCGAGATGGCCACCAGCCTGGAGGAGATCGTCGAGCGGTCACGGCCGGACGGGCCGGGCTCGATGACGGCGGCGCCGCTCATGCACGGCGCCGCACAGTGGGCGGCATTCATCAACCTGTGCGGCGGACGGACGTTTGTCATGGCGCCGACGACCACCCACTTCGATCCTGCCGAAGTGTGGGCGCTGGCCAGCCGGGAACAGGTGGTGTCGCTGTCAATTGTCGGCGACGCGTTCGGCCGGCCGTTGATCGACGAACTCGAGTCCGGTGATTACGACTTGTCCGGGCTACTGATTCTGGTCACCGGCGGTGCGGCGCTCAGTGCGCCGATCAAGCAGCGCTTCGTGGAATTGCTGCCGCAACTGGCAATCCTGGACGCGGGCGGGTCCTCGGAGTCGGGGTCACAGATGGGCCAGGTGTCCACTCGCCTGCAGGGGGCTTCCGGCCGGTTCGCTCCGAACCCGGGCGCGGTGGTGGTCAGCGACGACATGACCCGGATCCTGTCGCCCGGAGACGACGAAATCGGCTGGCTGGCCCAGCAGGGTCTGATTCCGCTCGGATACCTCGGCGACCCCGAGAAGACGGCGCGAACGTTTCCCGTCATCGAAGGGATTCGCCATTCGGTTCCCGGCGACCGGGCCCGCTGGGACGCCGATGGGGGAATCGAGCTGCTCGGCCGCGATTCGGTCACCATCAACTCCGGCGGGGAGAAGATCTTTGCCGAGGAGGTCGAGGCCGCGATTGCCGAGCACCCCGCTGTATACGACGTCGTGGTGACTGGTCGTCCCAGTGTCCGGTGGGGAAGCGAAGTCGTCGCGATCGTCCAGTTGGCGCCGGGCCGGCATGCCGACCCGGACAGCATCATCGCCGAGGCCGCGCGCCACATCGCGCGCTACAAGCTTCCGAAGGACATTGTCTTCTGCAGTCGGGTGCAACGTTCGCCGTCGGGCAAGGCCGATTACCGCTGGGCGAAAGATCAAGTGACACAAAAACTTTAACGCGTCGTGCTCAGGACAGAAAGCGTTTATGTAGCCGGGTGAAGGCGGTGGGCTCGCGGCACGCCCGGTAGCGCTCGTGCAGATCTCGGGCCAGTACCTGGACCGGGGTGGCCGTGGTGTCCAGTTCGAAGTCGTACTCGGCATCGGCATGTGCGGCGCGGGCGCTGCCCCGGTTCCAGCCGGGGTAGCGGTTGCCGCGTTCTTGCTCCCGGCGAGCACCCTCTTCGTCGGAGACGTGGACTCCCACCATCCAGACTCTGCAGCCCTCGAAAATCCGGAGGGCGTCCACCAGCCACTCCCGCTTCCAGATCACCTCGTCGGCGATCACGTTCATGCCGTTGTCCAGGTAGGCCCGGATGGCGTGGTAGCGGGCATGCATCGCCTGATCCAAGAGCGGACCAGGATGCACGGTGAACCAGTCCAGACCGTCGTCTTCGACCAGGCTGTCCCACGTGTAGTACTCGGGCCGCACTCGATCGAGGTCCAGTTGCGCGGGAGGCAGTGCAAACCAGAACAGGTCGATACCCAGGTGCATCCAGCATTCGGCGGCCAAGTCTTGGAACGCCATAGCGAGTGACGTCTTTCCCGCGCTGGATCCACCGTTGAGAATGATGAGCTTGCCCTGGGCCGTCTCAGTCATAGCTGCCATAGCCGGATGAGGGTACCGCCAGGTTCGGGTTATTGCTCGTCAAAATGGTGGATCGTCAGGCACGGGGGGTGCCGGCGGTGGTCGCCAGTCCGGTGGGAGTTCCTCGGATTCGCGGGGATCATTCACCCAGGTGCAAAACGGACTGGTGCTCCGGTCGCCCTTGAACAGAAACAGCATGTCGCGCATGTGGTTTCGAAACTTGCGTGCTTCGATCTCTGCTTTCCGTGCCTGCCGCAACTCTTGTTCGGCGGTGTTGGCGCGGCGTTGAACGTGATTGCGGTTTCGTGCTCGAGCGATCCGCGCGGCGCGTTCGTCGGCCCGGGTCCGAGATCGGCGTGGCGCGGGATTCGAGAACAACTCGGCACCCGCGGGTACCGTTCGATATGTCTTGCCGGTCGGCGATGTCCAGATCACGACACCGTCGGGCAGTTGCTCGTCCCGCCATCCGGTGATGCCGCCGTGAAATGTCTTCAGCCGGTGGTGTTTTCGGCACAAACACTTGAGATTGGCAAGTACCGTCCGGCCACCGGCGCCTGGGTCGGTGTGGTTGAAGGGGATGGTGTGATCGATATCGCAGACCCGCGCCGGTCGGCTGCATCCGGGAAATCGGCAGGTCAGATCTCGGCAGCGGACCGCGCGGTCAAGCGCGGCCGATGGGTGATACGTCAAAGCGCCGGCTTCGGAGGGTAGGTCCACGATGAGGTGACGGGTCGCCGAGGCCGTAAGTTCGCGGACCAGGTCGGCGTCGATGACGCCGTAGCCCTCGACGTATCCGGGTTGTTGGCTCTTGCCCGAAAGCGTGTCGGCAGTGGCCACGACGTTGACGAGCACCTGCGCGCCGGTTGGTGCGACTGCGCCACCGGGCCGGGCCGGGCAGTTGCTCGATCCGCATCGACAGGCCAGGGGTCCACCGGCGGCCAGCGCTCCGAGCGCGTCGGCGCGACGCTGCGCAAGGGTACGGGGGTCGTTGCGGCACACGGCCGTTGCCAACTGCGACAATCTGCGGTCGAAGGCGGTGGCGTCTGCGCCGGTCACGATGCCCCACAGCTCGGCCATGCCGTCGGGATGAGGCGTGATACCGATCTCGCGTTCGTCGTCGGCACGGCGTCGGCGCTCCCGGGCGGCGTCGGGATCGATCGCCAGCACCTGCCGGTCGATGGCGTTGACGATGCGCTGGCGCGACCACCCTTGCCACTTGCTGATTCGTGCCGCAAGCGACTCGTCGAGCCTGGCGATCAGCTTGTCGTCATTGACCAGATCAGTGCGGCTGATGGTCAATTGCGCTGTGCGCCAATCGATTCTGCCGTCGGCCAACAGCGCTCCGATCCGACGTAGCCGGGTATCGAGCATCTCCGCGCAGTGCACCTGGTATGCGGCAGCCGCCGAAGAAACATTCAACGCCGCCGCTACCTCGGCGCAGGTCTGCTCGGCCCCGTCGATGGTCGCGTAGGCCAAATCCGGGTCGCGGCGTTCGGCGCCGCTTCGGCGGCGCAGCAGCGCCGCCACGCAGGCGAGGCGTCGCGCGGTCAGGGCCGACTCCTGCCGGTAGGCGCTCTCGATTGCGGTGACCAATTGCTCCGGCGTGAGCTGGTCCAAATCCGCAGACGATGCACCGCGGGTCTCGAACATGCTTTCGATTATGTCGTTGAGGTGCGACGATTTCTCGGGTCCGCGGCCTCACTGTGGATGAACTTCCGACTGTGGATAACTCCTTTACGCCGAGTAGCGACGCTGTGTGGCGCTCGCCCGCGAGGTGCGTGCCGCGGCCTGCCGAACGTCGCCGATCGCTTGGCGAAGCTGAGTGTCTGCGATAGGTCCTGTCTCCCAGTCGAATTGCCTGGTCCGGCGGGTACGCGACGACAGTGGGTCGCCTCGGCACTGAGAGCGCCGCCGTCTGTGGCGGGGTGGGTTGCGATCCGGGCACCTTCCAGCGGCAGCCACGCACGCCGGGTATGTTTGCTGGTTTCGGCAGTACCGGTGCGCCGGCCGGCGCTCATCGTGCGGCCCTCCGACGGACGTTGACCACAGTATCTGGTGGCACTGCAAACCGCGACTCGCCTTGCCTCAAAAGCCCTCGAGGTGTTCGCTGCGGGGATAAGATCTGTTGCTGCAGAGTGCTCGATGGTTCCTCGATGGTCCCTCGATGGTCCCTGGCAACTGTTGCGTTGTCTTGTCGGGAGGTTGCACATGTCGTTTGTTGTGGCGGCGCCGGAATGGATAGCGACAACGGCGTCGGACCTGGCGGGTATCGGCTCTGCGCTCACGGCCGCCAATGCGGCTGCAGCGTTACCGACGACGGCGATAGTCGCGGCGGCCGAGGATGAGGTGTCGGCAGCGATAGCCGCCGTGTTCGGATCGCACGCACAGGGCTATCAGGCCCTCAGTGCCCAGATGTCGGCGTTCCATCAGCAGTTCGTGGCGGGGTTGACTGCGGGTGCCGGCGCGTATGCGGCCACCGAGGCGGCCAGCACGTCACCCTTGGGACAGTTGCTGGGGTTGATCAATGCGCCCACCCAGGCGCTGCTCGGGCGCCCACTGATCGGCAATGGCACCAACGGCGCCGACGGCACCGGCGCTCCCGGTGGGCCGGGCGGGCTCTTGCTCGGCAACGGCGGTAACGGCGGTTCCGGCGCGCCGGGTCAGGTCGGCGGTGCTGGCGGAGCCGCGGGGTTGCTCGGCAACGGCGGGATCGGCGGGAAGGGCGGGGATGCGGTCGCCGGGAACGGCGCCGCCGGTGGCGCCGGTGGGGCCGGCGGATGGTTGCTGGGCAACGGTGGCACCGGTGGGGCTGGCGGAGCGGCAGCCGCTGGTGGAGTAGGCGGTGTCGGCGGTGTCGGCGGGGCTACCGGGCTCATCGGCAGCGGGGGAACCGGCGGTTTCGGTGGTGCCCGAGCGGCGGGCACTACCGGCGGGGTCGGTGGTGCCGGCGGGGTTGGCGGCGTGTTCGGCAACGGCGGCTTCGGTGGACACGGTGGTGCCGGTGATCTCACCGGCGGCGGTGGAGCCGGCGGAGTCGGCGGTGCGGCCAGCTGGTTTGGCAGCGGCGGGGTTGGCGGTGCCGGCGGGGAGGGTGCGCCCGGCGGCAACGGCGGTGCCGGCCCGATGTTGATCGGCAACGGCGGTAACGGAGGGCTCGGCGGGGCCGGGGCGGCCGGCGGTAACGGTGGCGCCGGCGGCACCTGGTTCGGCGACGGTGGGCACGGCGGGCAAGGCGGTGCCGCTGTCGCGGGCATCCTGGGCGGCCTGCCCGGACAGGGCGGCAACGGGGGCAACGCCAACTGGTTCGGTTCCGGCGGTAACGGCGGGCAGGGCGGCACCGGCCTGACCGGAGCGAATGGGGTCAACCCACCGCCCAGCGGGACGGCCGGACCCGGTTCCAGCCCCCTACCTGCTTCGCTCACGAATGCCGGCACCATTGGTGCTCACGTCATTTTCAACGGCATGAACGGCGGTCCCGGCGACCCCGGCGGCGCCGGCCAGACCGGCGGCACCGGCGGTACCGGCGGCGCCACATCGGTGACGAACACCAATACCGGCTCGATCACAGGCGTCATCGACATGACCGCCGGCGGCGGCGGTAATGGCGGCACCGCCGGTGCCGGCGGGAACGGTGGCGCGGGTGGGGCCGGTGGGGACGCCACGGTCACGAACAACGGCTCGATCACCGGTGCGGTCAATGCCACCGGCGGGGCCGGGGGCAGTGGCAACACCGGCAGTGCCAGCGGTGGTGACGGTGGTGCCGGCGGGATGGGCGGCCTGGGTCAAACCGCGGGCAATGGTGTCGCACAGGGCGGCGCCGGCGGAAACGGCGGTGCCGCGAGCGTGGCATTGGGCGCAAACGGCGGCAACGGCGGTGCCGGCGGCATGGGCGGCAACGGCGGACATGGCGGGATGTTCATCGGCAACGGCGGTGCCGGAGGCGCCGGAGGGACCGGTGGTACCGGTGGAATCGGCGCAGCCGGCTTTGCCGGCGGTGACGGCGGCGCCGGCGGCCAGGGCCTCAACAACGGCACGGGCACGGCGACCGGCGGCAACGGCGGTCTCGGCGGCGCCGGCGGCGTCGGTGGCACCGGCGGCACGGGTGGCAGCGGAGGCGTCGGCGGCAACGGCGGCGCCGCCGGGTTCATCGGCATCGGCGGCGCCGGCGGCACCGGCGGCGCAGGTGGTTTCGGCGGGATCGGCGGCATCGGCGGTGCCGGTGGCGATGGTGGTTTCGGCGGGGCAGGCACCACCACCAGCACGGCGGCCACATTCGGCGGAACCGGCAACAACGGTGCTCTCGGCGGCAACGGCGGCACCGGGGGCGCGGGAGGGGCCGGCGGATCGAGCGGCGGCAGCGGGGGAGCCGGCGGCGTGATCGGTTGGGCCGGCGCCAACGGTGGTACGGGCGCCGGCGGCACCGGTGGCAACGGCGGTCAGGGCGGCGCCGGCGGTAACGGCGGCAACGGTGGAAATGCGTCGACGGGGGGCACCGTAGGCCAAGGCGGCAATCTGGCGCTGGGCGGGCAAGGCGGCACCGGTGGCGCTGCCGGTGGTCCGGGCGGCAACTCCGGGTTCACCGGCAACTTGGGTGTGCCCGGCAGCAACGGCTTGCCCGGGACGATTGTGTGACGGTGCGCTGATACCGTCACTGTCATGCCGACGAAAAGGCAGCGCACGACGGGCATGCCGGCCGCCGATTCGCTTGTGCCGCAATACCCGATCGAATCTGTCGACAACGCGCTGAAGCTGCTGTTGCTGCTCGGCGAACGCCCCGAGATCCGGCTGAGTGAGGCGACCCGGTATCTGGGTGTGGCGTCATCCACCGCGCACCGGCTGCTGGCGATGCTGACGTATCGGGGCTTCGTGCGCCAAGACCCGGTGTCCAAGGCGTATCTACCCGGTCCGGCGTTGACCAGCGTAGCGTTCTCGATATTCAGCCGCATCGATATCCAGGGAGCCGCCATGCCCATCATGCGCGATCTCAGCGAACGCCTGCGGGAAACGATCCACGTCGGCATGCTGGACGGCGCCGATGTCCGATTCGTCGCGGCCGTCGAGGGCCCGGCCGCCGTCAGGGTGGCGTCCCGGCTGGGCCGCACGCTGCCCGCGCACTGCACCTCGACGGGCAAGGCGCTGCTGGCCCAGCTGCCCGAAGCTGAACTGCGGCAATTACTTCCGAATGACGAACTGAAGCGCGTCACCGCCCATTCGATCGGCAGCCGCACGGAGTTGGAGTCCGAACTTTCCCGCATCCGCGATCGGGGTTATGCCGTCAACCGGGAAGAAAGCGAAGAAGGCGTGGCGTCGGTTGCGGTACCGATTCCCACCAAGGCACCGGGTTTGCGGATTGCGCTCAACGCCGCTGCTCCACACCATCGGCTGGACAAGACCCAGTACTCCTCGTTCGCCGCAGTACTTGCCCAAGCAGCCAAGGAGATTGGCGATCAGCTTGGTTGAACACCCAACCGGGCGACCTCATGTCGCCAGGCCGCCTCGACGTTGAATCCAGATCCCAAGTCCGGCAAGTCATCCCAGTCGGCATCGGCGATGTCGCGCAGCGTTCCGCCGGCAGCACTGACCTGCAACGACATTCGGGCCAGCGCGTCGAGGCTGATCGCCTGCAGCACGGCCTGCTCGACACTGGCGGCCGCGCTGGTGATTCCGTGCCCGCGGCAGATCACCACCGGCTGACCGCGCATGGCGGCCACCATCTCCTTGCCCAGCTGTGCGGAGCGGATCAGGACGGCGCTTTCGTAGACGGGCACGCCGCCGCGCGCGAGCCGCGCGCCGGGAATGTCGTAGGCGCCGTAGATCGGCCGCAGCGTGATGTCGGCCAGATCCGCGGCGACGACCGCCGGAGGGTGTAAGTGCGCGACTGCCCGATATGCCGGGTTGGCCAGCATGGTCTCGACGTGGATGGGTAGTTCGTTGGGGACCCGGTATCCGTCGAGTTCCCCTGCAGCACCAGCGGTTCCGTCTAATCGGACAAGCCGGATGTCGTTGGGCATGGTGAATGCCATCCCGGTATCGGTATCGCTGCGGCACCGGATCAGCAACCTATCGTCGTCGATTCGCAAACTCAGATGGCCGAGGATGCCGTCAGCCAGGCCGCGCGCCGCGGCCACCCGGCAGCCCAGGGCCAGCAGAGTGCGCTGCGGGTCAAGCGTCATGGCCATCCCGCAAGCCGAATCCGCCGTCGGGGTGGATGGTTTCACCGGTGATGCCGCGGGAGCGGTCGGAAGCCAGGAACACGAAACTCCACGCATGGTCGTGACCGGTGAGCGCGACGTTGAGCGGCACTCGCGCGGCCAAATCGCTTGCCCTGTTGGGGGAGTCGAGGCGCACACCATCCAGGCCCAGGCTGGCAAGACCGCGCAGGTCGGTGTCCAGCGTGCCGCCCGGTGCCACGCCGTTGACCCGAATGCCCGGTGCCAATTCGTGTGCCAGCGAGGCAACCAGCCCGCGCACGGCGAACTTTGACGCCACGTACAGCACGCCGCCACGTCCGGGATGGAACGACGACGTAGACTCGGTCAGCACAATCGAGGACCCGGTTTGGGCCTGCAACGCCGACACCGCGGCCTTCACCGACTGCAGCTGGCTCAGCACATTGGTGCGAAACATCTCGTCGAAGGCCGCCGCAAGGATGTCCGCGTCGATATCGCTGACACCGCGGTAGAAGTCGAAGACGCCGACGCAGTTGACCAGAGTGTCGAGACCGCCGAACGCATCCACGGCCGTCGTTACCGCACGCTCATTCGCCGCCCGGGTGGTGGCGTCACCCTCGACCACCGGCACGTCCGGTAGTTCCTGACGCAACCTCGCGCACTTATCGCTATCGAGTTCCAGCACGGCGACTTTCGCGCCTTCACTACGAAACGTGTCGACGACGGCGCGGCCGATTCCCGAGCCGGCGCCCACCACGAGCGCGCGCTTGCCCTCAAGCCAGCCCGTCATCGCGTCCCTCCGGCTCGTCGGGCAGCAACGGAGCGCGGGCATTGCCGACCATGGCCGCCAGCGTACGGGGGTTCTGCCAGGTGAGCGCCTCCACTTCGAGCGCGTCCAGACTGATCGACTGCCCGGTTCTGGGCGCGGTGATCAGCAGTCGGGAGCCGTTGCGCGTGTCGACACGCTGGACCACAACCTCGGTGAATTCGTTTGCCACAGTGATGGGCTCACCGACGGGGTTCACAGGAACACCGCCAGATTCTGCATCCGTAACACCGACTCGTCGGCAATAATGGTGCGACGGGCCAACTTCCAGGTGTTTTCCGGATCCCCACACCAGCGCAGCACATCCTTGCGACCGCAGGACAACAACGCGCTTTCGTTGACGTCGCCGCGACTGCGGAATAGCAACTCGGCCGATTCGACGATCACATGCTCGGAGTCTGCGCCGGCGAAGGTGCGCACGTTGGTGATGAAATGCCGCAGTCGCGACGGGGGATCCTCGGTCCAGGCGTGCTCGGTGGCAAAACGCGCCACCCGTTGGGTGAGCGAGTACTTGTCCTCGTCGAAATGAGCCATCCCCGGTGACGTGTCGAACCCGGCGCCACGGGCGGTCGTGACACGCACCGGCATGACGTAGCGAATGTCGTCGGTCATGATGTCCAGCCATTCCTCATACCGCTGGGCGTCCAGCAGATAGGCCTCGTCCACCAGGAACCGGTGTGCCTGGAGATGGCGAATATCGTTGAACGGCAGGGAGTTTCTCATGACAGGTACGCGCCCCAGAGCTTGAGCAGCTCGCGCTGGTTGTACTCGTTGTAGCCGACCTGAGCGCGTCCCGGTCCGTGAAAGGCCTCGGCCGGCAGCGCCTCGACGACGGGCCGGTCGTCGGACAGCAGGCCCATCCGGCTGTTCAGCAGCAGCCGACGTGCCATCGTCCCGCCGGCGGTGGTGGTCAGCGAGACCCAGTTCTCCACGTCGTCCTGCTCGAACATGCCGGTCGACCCGAAGCACATCAGATACGCCTGGTAGGACCGCTTCTTGAAGTCCGCAGGTGCGCCCGCGTCCACCGCGAACCAGGAGCACACCTCGGTTTCGCTCTCGCTGATCGGCTGCCACTGCCGGATCGAGATGAACGGCAGCACCATTTCATTTTCGGAATCACTGCCGGGCAGCTTGGGCCAGTTGTGCACGAAACTCAGGTTGGGAAAGCAGGTGGCGGCCGAGAACATGAAGCCGTCCTCCCCGATGACCCGCTGTTGCCGGGGTGTCCAGACGTCTTTCATCCGGTCGATCATGTCGTCGGGGTAGCCGACATAGCGCATGCGTTCCTCGAAGCTGCCGGGTGGAAGTTTGTAGGTGGTTC
Source organism: Mycobacterium kansasii ATCC 12478 (assembly GCF_000157895.3). Classification (NCBI taxonomy): domain Bacteria; kingdom Bacillati; phylum Actinomycetota; class Actinomycetes; order Mycobacteriales; family Mycobacteriaceae; genus Mycobacterium; species Mycobacterium kansasii. The sequence goes on from NC_022663.1 coordinate 5,669,144, forward strand.
CGCCCCCGCGGTGGGCCCAGTAGGTGGCGCCGTCCTTGCGTTTTTGAGCTTTCGGCTCGCGGAACAACCCGATCTCGACGATCGAAGCATGAGTGTGTGGCGTGTGGTACATGTCGCCGGCGAAATTCTCGGCACCGATCTTCCAGTTGGCTTTGATCCGCCAGCGCTGCGGACCGCGCACCTCCAGCCCACCGGCGCTCTGCTTGGTGTAGTAGTCCAGATAGAACCGGAAGTCGCCGAGGTAATCCTCGAGCGGTTCGGCGCGCGCGTCCAAGCTGACGAAGATCAAACCGTTGTAGCTGGCCAGATTCGGTGCGGATAACAGGGTTTGGTCCTTCGGAAACCCCGCGTCGCCGCCGTACGCCTCCCGATGGAACGGCAGTCCGGTGAGCCGGCCATCGTTGCGGTATGTCCAGCCGTGGTAGGGGCAGCGGAAATTGGAGGCATTACCCATCTCCGCGCGGCACAGCTGCATGCCGCGGTGCAGGCACATATTGAACATCGCGCGCACCGCGCCATCGGAGTCGCGGGCGATGACGAACGAATCATCGAGCACCCGGCGTACGACGTAGTCGCCCTCATGCGGGATCTCCGATTCATGGGCCATGAACATCCACGCGCGGCCGAACAGGCGCTCCTTCTCCAAGTCGAACAGCGCGTTGTCGTTGTAGATGTGGGCGGGAATCATCCCCCGGCGCACAGCGCCGGTAACGCCGTCGAGGGCAGCACCGTGATCGGCCAATCCCAGCCCCCTTCTCGCCTGCTCTGTATTACAGAAATTTATTCTGGCTACCAGAATCCCTTAGGACGTTGCGTTGGTCAATCTGTTTCGACGGCGTCAGCGATCGCACAGGAGGCCCGAGGCTGATTCACAGCCACTTCACATTTGTCAAAGCGTTGTGGAGCTGCGCCGCGTGGATACGTTGGTAGCTGGTGCATGCGGGGGCGGGTTCGCTTGATGCGCATCACCGTCCGGCTGAGTCTGTCTGAGTCTCTCAATGGGGAAGGACTGGTGTGATGGTGGAGCGGCCTCGAGATCGGCAGCGGCATAAATTCGGATCGCGGGTGCTGGCCGCAATTGGGCGCCAAGAGTGGCTGGATCGGCCCAGCTATCGGCTGGAGCACCTGATCAGCTTCGGTTTCAACGCGCTGGGCGGGGCACGCGACCGCGTCACCAACGCCTTGAACGGCATTTGGCTGGGCCACCCGGTGCATCCGCCGCTGACCTCGTTTGCCAGTGGAGCGCTCGGCACCACGGTGGCCTTGGACGCCCTCAGCCTGCTGCCCGGCCGGCCTGCCTCGGAGGTGCTGGACGCCTCACGGTTTGCTAGCCGCGCACTGGGGCTGGGTATTGCGGCCAGCGTCGGCTCGGCTGTCACCGGGATTGCCGACTGGCAGCACACCCATGAAGAGGACCGCCGGGTGGGGCTGGTGCACGGTTTGGTGAACACGGCTGCGACTGCCCTGTACGTGATGTCGTGGGTGGACCGCCGCCGCGGCCACCACCTTCGCGGGATCGCAGTCAGCGCGCTGGGCTACGCCATCACCGTCAGCGGCGCCTACCTCGGCGGGGCGCTGGTGTTCGAATCCGGCATCGGGATCGACCAGTCGGGCGGGCGGCTGCGCACCAAAGAGTGGACACCGGTTTTGCCCGCGAGTTCGTTGAACGGCAAGCCCGTTCGTGTCGAGGTGGACGGAGTGGGGCTGGTGGTGTGCCAAACCAAGCCGGGCGAGGTGTCGGCGTTCGGTGAGTTCTGCCCGCACCTGGCGGCGCCGATGGCCGACGGCTGGATCGATCGGGGCCGGCTGGTGTGCCCATGGCACGGCTCGCGGTTCGCGCTGGAGTCAGGTGAGGTGTTGCGCGGGCCGTCGGCGGCTCCGCTGCCCTGTTATGAGGCCCGGCTGGTCGACGGAATGGTGGAAGTGCGTGGCGACGGCCATGAAGGTCTCCCCGCGTCGGAAGGGATTGCAAAGTGAACGCATACGAAGTGCTCAAAGAACACCACGTGGTGATCAAGGGGCTCGGCCGCAAGATCAGCGAAGCGCCGGTGAACAGCGAAGAGCGCCATGCACTGTTCGACGAGTTGCTGATCGAGCTGGACATTCACTTCCGCATCGAGGACGACCTCTATTACCCGGCGCTGTCAGCGGCCACCAAGCTGATCGCGGTGGCTCACGCCGAGCATCGTCAGGTGATCGACCAACTTTCGGTACTGTTGCGCACGCCCCAGAGCGAACCCGGCTACGAAGACGAATGGAACTCCTTCAAGACCGTCCTCGAAGCACACGCCGACGAGGAGGAACGCGACATGATCCCTGCTCCTCCCGAGGTGAAGATCACGGATGCCGAACTCGAGGAACTGGGCGAGAAGATGGCCGCACGCATGGAGCAATACCGTGGATCTGCCCTGTACAAGCTTCGTACCAAGGGCAGGGCCGCGCTGGTCCGAAGCCTGTAGCCGCACCCGGCCGATTACCGGCGGCCGATTCCGGCCATCATGATCGGGGTGAAGACGCGGACGTCCTCGCCGAAGCGTGCCGCGGCCGCGTCGGCGTCCTCGGGGGAAATGAGCCCCGCATCGACGACGGCGTCGCGCAGGCTCTCGAAGGACAACCTGAAGAAGTCGAAACCCGGTGTAGCGGAATCGATTACCCGAGCGCGGCCCTCACCGCGGACCTCGGTGAGCCCGGCGGCGGCCAGGTCCGCGACGACCTGGCGGCCGTAATGCGGTTCGAAGCCGGAGCGCTGCATGAAGGACAGGATCGCCTCGGTTACCCGGTCGAGCTCTGCGCCAGACCCCTCGAAGCCGAAGGCGGTCCAGTCATAGTCCTCGATGACCATCCACCCGCCGGGCCGTAGCGCCCCGGCCAGCCGGTCGATGATCTGCCGGCGGTCCGGCAGGTGTTCCAGCACCAGCCGGGAATGCACCAAGTCGAACTCACCCCGGGGAAGCTCGTCGGTCCTGATGTCGAGGCGGCGGACGTCGATCGTGTCGCCGGCCAGCGGTTCGATGAAACGGGTATCGATGTCGACGGCCACCACCATGGCACCGCGGCCGCTCATCCACTGCAGCAGCGAGCCGCCGCCGGCGCCGACTTCCAGGCACCTCCAGCCGGGGCCGATACCGAGGTCGTCCAACAAGGCTTGCGTCCCGGGGTCCCAGAGGCTTTCGATGCCGGCCAACCGGGTCCGTTCCTGCGAGAAGCCCTGGTCATAGACGTAGTCACGCGGCATGGCGGTAACGCTAGCCGCATAGGTCCGGGGTGCCTATTGCGAGTAGCCTCACGCTTCGTGAATGCCGCACCGCAGCGCATCGCGTCCCAAGCCGACATCACGTCGGAAATCAACGCCATCGCAGCCGAATACGAGTGCACCGGCGGGGCAGAGACCCAGCCCCGCCTCGACTATCCGCCGTATCGCAGCAGTGTGCTGCGCCATCCCGAACGCGCCCTGCTGTCCGTCGACCCCGAGGAGGTCGAGCGCCGGGCCCCGTGCTTCGGCGAGCGGGATGTCGGGCCGCTCGATGCCGACCTGACGGCAGGTCATCCCGGCGAACCGATCGGGGAGCGCTGCATCGTGGCCGGCCGGGTCCTCGACGGAGGCGGCAGACCGGTGGCGGGCCAGCTGGTAGAGATCTGGCAAGCCAACGCCGGCGGCCGCTATCGCCACCACGCCGACCGGCATCCCGCCCCGCTGGACCCCAACTTCACCGGCGTCGGCCGCTGCCTCACCGGTCCCGACGGCTCATACCGCTTTGTCACCATCAAGCCCGGCCCCTATCCGTGGCGCAACCATCACAACGCCTGGCGACCCGCGCACATTCACTTCTCGGTCTTCGGGACGGCGTTCACCCAACGCTTGGTCACCCAGATGTACTTTCCGGGTGATCCGTTCCTGGCATTGGATCCGATCTTCCAGTCGATCGTGGAACCCGTTGCGCGCCAACGGCTGCTCGCCACCTACGACCATGGTCTCACCGAGCCCGAGTACGCGACCGGTTATCGGTGGGACATCGTGTTGTCAGGCCGCTGCCGGACCTGGAGCGAGGACCGCTAGCGATGGCTGAATTAGCGTGCACCCCAGGGCAAACCGTCGGGCCGTTCTTCGGCATCGCGTTGTCGTATCCGGGCGACAGCCAGCTGGTCGCCGACGAGCATCCCGACGCTATCGGCTTACACGGCACGGTTTACGACGGCGCCGGCGCCGGTGTTCCCGACGCCCTGCTCGAACTCTGGCAGGCCGACGGTGCCGGTCGCATTCCACGACAGGCCGGCTCGTTACGGCGCGCGGGTGCCGGGTTGGCTGAGTTCACCGGATTCGGGCGGGCCGCGACCGACGCGGACGGACATTACCGGTTCACCACCGTGGCGCCCGGCTCGGTCGACGGCCGGGCGCCATTTTTCGTGATCGCCGTCTTCGCCCGGGGCTTGTTGCACCGGCTGTTCACCCGCGCCTACCTGCCGTCGCCTGATCTGGACGCCGATCGGCTGTTGGCCCGAGTCGACCCACCACGGCGCGCCACGCTGCTGTGCGCCGGCGACGATGCTTCGGGCCGTCTCGGATACCGTTTCGACATCCACCTGCAGGGCCCGTCTGAAACCGTGTTCCTGACGTACCGAGATGACATGCGATGACCAACCTGTTGTGGCCCGGCGACCAGCGGGCCGGCGACTACCTGAGCGACGAGTCGCTGCTGCGGTCGATGGTGGCGGTGGAATCCGCCTGGCTGGGGGCACTGGCCGACGCCGGACTGGCGCCCATCGACCGGGCCGGGGCGGACCTGCGGCACCTGGTGGGCGAGCACGACTGCGAGCTGCTCGCGGTCACCGCCGAAGACGGCGGGAACCCGGTCATCGGGTTGGTGTCGCTGCTGCGAGATCGCGCGCTGCCGGTCGTTGCGCCGTGGATCCACCGCGGACTGACCAGCCAGGACGTCCTCGACACCAGCCTGATGCTGGGAATGCGTTCCGTCGCCGACCACGTGATAACGCAATTGGCGCAACAGATTACGACGCTGTCGGCGCTGGCCGGGGCGCATCGGGGCACACCGATGGTGGCCCGCACCCTGACCCAGCACGCGGCGCCCACCACGTTCGGGGCCAAGGCCGCGGTCTGGCTCAACGGCGTCGTGGACGCCTATCTGCGGCTCGGTGCACTGGTCACCCCGGCTCAGTTCGGCGGCGCTGTCGGAACCTGGTCGGCAACGACCGAATTGGCCTCTCTGCTCACGGCCACGGCGGAGCCGGCAGAATTGGCAGAGCGTGTGATACGCAGTGCCACAACCACTTTGGGGCTTCGGGTGCGGCTACCGTGGCACACCACGCGGACGCCGGTCACCGCCGCCGCTGACGCTCTGGTCGGGTGCACCGACTGCTGGGGCCGGATCGCCGCCGACGTCATCACGATGGTTCGTCCCGAGATCGCCGAACTGGGCGAACCGGCGGGTGGACCGCGCGGCGGATCGTCGTCGATGCCGCACAAACGTAATCCGGTGCTGTCCATCCTGATCCGCCGGGCCGCCGTGGCCGCGCCGCATTTGGCCGCGACCCTGCACACCGCCGCGGCACTGGCCAACGACGAACGTCCCGATGGCTCTTGGCATGTCGAATGGGACACCCTACGGACCCTGGCCCGGCGTACCGTGGTCGCGGGCTCCCAATGCGGCGAACTGCTGGCCGGACTCGACGTGCACACCTCCCGGATGGTTCAAAACCTCAGTGCGGCAGATGTTCTGGGGGAGCAGCGGGCGATCGCCGACTTGGCCGGAACGGAAGCTTCGCCTACCTACCTCGGAGCCGTCGACCGGCTGATCGACCAGAGCCTGCAGCGGGCCGAGCGTGCGTTGGGCGGTGGTTCGTGACTTCCGTGCCTCACAGGATGGTGTTCGTCGAGACTCGCCTCATGGCTGCGAGCCGTAATGGGGAGTTGTTCGCTTGCCGGATGTCGCGCCGCTCGGAGAGCCTCGCCGACGGCTCGAAAGTGGTGATCCTTCGGGCCGAAGTACCCCCGGTTCAAGAGACCTAGGTCCCTTGATCCGCATCCAGGTCGGGTCGATGCTCAACCCAGCCCGGCAGGATACTTAGCCGCCTCAACGGGGGAAGAGAGACTTCAATGAAGAAGCGTGCCTTGAGGATATTCGGAGTTCTTCCGCTGCTCATGGCGATGGCCGTGCTCGGCAGCAGGGTATCCGGCGCGGATCCTGGGGCCGCGACACTGACCTGGGCGAAGACCTCGATCAAGGTTGTAGATGAAAGTCACCCGGATTGGGCCCGAGAGTACAAGTGCGAGTTTCAGATCGACAATCCAGGCAAGGACACGATCAGAGTTTCGATCAGGTGGGATCAGCCGAGCTTCAATCACGTGGGCGTCTACGCCGATGCCACCATCCAGGACGTCGGGAGCGATTTGGTGAACACAGAGGTGAGTTCGATCACCATTCGCGGCTTGAACACCACGACCGGCAACATCGATTTCGAAGTGACTGTGCCGATGCCCGGGTCATGGCCGTAGCTGGGCCCAAGCGCGAATCGCTCGTGCTTGATCGTGCGGAGTAGGCCGCGCGAAGCGACCGGAAATCTCGCGTTCTCCTACCTCCGGCGTAGCACCTAACCGCGCCTCGCCGAGATCGGCAGCGGGCTGCCCGGTGCTGAGTTGATTGCGAAAACCACGCCGCACATTTCATCCTCGGCTGCAGCGGTATCGAAACCGACCTGGCATGTCTGGCATGACGCATCCCCGGCCGGCTGACACTCTCGAAATCGCCTACCGCACCAGCAGGTACGCCGACTCGTGACTTTTGCCTCTACTGGTCATAGGTTCGGCGGTGATCGCATCAATAGTGACTGCAGACACTAAGGAGACGGCGATGACCGACAACGCCAACAACGCCAACAACGCCAAGTCCTGCCATGTCGACGTGCTGATCGAGGAACGCGACGAACGAACCCGGGCCAAGGCGCGACTGGTCTGGGGAGATCACACGCTGGTCGGTGTCGGCTTGGCCCGGCTCGACCCGGCCGACGAGCCGGTGGCCGAGATCGGCGACGAACTCGCGATCGCGCGGGCCTTGACGGATCTGGCGAATCAGCTGTTCGCGGTGACGTCGGCCGACATCCAGGCCAGCACGCACCAGCCGGTCACGGGCCTGCACCACTGAGTTGCCGGGCACTCACGTCCCGGCGCAACCGCCTTAGGGCCTGTTGACGAGGTGCTCGAGGAACCAGTCGCGCGCCAGGGTCGCCGCACGTTCCAGGGTGCCCGGTTCTTCGAAGAGGTGAGTGGCGCCGGGAACCACCGCCAGTTCGCACACGGCCGGGATCGCCGCCTGTGCCTGCCGATTCAGTTCGAGGACCAATTCGTCGCGGCCACCCACAATCAACAGGGTGGGCGTGTGTACGTCGCGAAGCGCATCGCCCGCTAGATCGGGCCGTCCGCCACGGGACACCACCGCCGCGACCTTGACCCCCGGATGTGCGGCCGCGACCAGAGCCGCGCCGGCCCCGGTGCTGGCCCCGAAAAAACCGACCGGCAGTGAAGCGGTGTCGGGCTGGCCGGCCAGCCAGCCGGTGACGTCGACGAGTCGCCGGGCGAGCAAGCCGATGTCAAAAACGTTGGCGCGGTTGCGTTCTTCGTCGGGTGTCAGTAGGTCGAGCAGCAGGGTGGCCAGCCCGGCCCGGTTGAGGACCTCGGCGACGTATCGATTGCGCGGGCTATGTCGGCTGCTTCCGCTGCCGTGAGCGAAAACGACGACGCCGCCGGGGTGTTCGGGAATGGTCAGCTGCCCGGCCACCGACACCGGTCCGGCAGTCACCCGGACCTCCTCGTCGCGCGGTGGCGGGTCACCGGCTTCGCTGACGGCGCCGAATTCGGTGCGGGCGCGACGCAACAGCGCCACCACCTCGTCGTCGGAGGTCTGGGTGAAGTTGCGGTATCCCTGGCCGACCGCGAAGTAAGGCACCGGTGTTTCCAGGCACACCACCTCGTCGGCGTACCCGGCGAACCGTTGGGCGATGTCCGTCGCTCCGATGGGAACGGCCAGGATCACTCGGCTCGCCCTCTGCGCACGTGCTACCTGGCAGGCGGCCTGCGCGGTGGCTCCGGTCGCGACACCGTCGTCGACGATCACCGCGATGCGCCCGTCGAGCGCAACCGGGACGTGGTCGCCGCGGAAGCGTTCCGCTCGGCGCTGCAGTTCGGCCCGCTGGGTGGTCTCCACGGCGGCTATGTCCCGGTCGGTGAGGTGCGCCTCGCGCACCACGTCTTCGTTGATGACCCGCACATCGCCTTCCCCGATAGCGCCGAACGCGAGCTCGGAGTGCGCCGGCACGCCGAGCTTGCGCACCAAAAGCACGTCGAGGGGAGCGTGCAGCGCCCGGGCGACTTCGAAAGCCACCGGGACACCGCCTCGCGGCAGACCCAGCACCACCACGTGGTGGCCCCGTAAGAATTCCAGACGGCGCGACAATTGCCGGCCGGCGTCGACGCGATCCGTGAACTGCCTCATATTTTGAGTGTCCATTGCATGATGGGTTGTCGGTACGGCCACAGGTCCCTAATTGTCAGGTTTGTTCTGCAATCCTTGGCGCGGCGCCCGGCACGTGATCGATCGTCGTGGTCGTGCCGCGCCCCACGAACCCCGGACCTTCAACGGCATCACGATCACCGCGCGGGATGCGGCCGTCCGGCCTTCGACGTCGCCCTCGCCGATGTTGGTTACCAGCGTCCTCACGAGCACAATCGCCACCGGCACCGGGCGGCGGCCGGCCTGCCGTGCCGACTGACGGTCCCCTGTGAGATTGGGGGATCCAGCCACTAAACAAACTGCGCTCGAGTGGTCATGATGATTCACATGGCTGATGAGCACATCTCCAACGTGGATGTTGTTGTGGTGGGCGCCGGCTTCGCCGGTCTGTACGCCGCGTACCGTCTTCGGCTCGCGGGTCAATCGATGCGCATATTCGAGGCGGGCGACGACCTCGGCGGCACCTGGTACTGGAACCGCTATCCCGGCGCGCGGGTCGACATCCCCAGTGTCGACTACATGTTCAGCTTCGACGCGGACTGGTCGAAAGACTGGCAGTGGTCGGAGAAGTACGCCACCCAGCCCGAGATCCTGCGCTATCTGAACCACGTCGCCGACAAGCACGACCTTCGTCGCGACATGCAGTTCGGTACCCGGGTCACGCAGGCGCATTGGGACGACACGTTGTCCGGCTACCGCGTGCGCACCGATCGCGGCGACGAGATCGGCTGCCACTACCTCGTGATGGCGACGGGCTGTTTGTCGGTACCCAAGGATCTCGACATCCCCGGCGTCGAAAACTTCACCGGAGAGCTGTATTTCACCAGTAGCTGGCCGCATGAGCCCGTCGACTTCACCGGCAAGCGCGTCGGTGTCGTCGGCACCGGGTCATCGGGAATCCAATCGATCCCGTTGATCGCGGCGCAGGCAGCGCAGCTGGTGGTCTTCCAGCGCACGCCCTGCTTTTCGATCCCCGCGCACAATGGCCCGATCGCCCCGGACAAGCTCGCCCAGCTGGTCGACGATTCGGCCTACCGGCAGGCGGCGAAATACTCCTTCGGAGGAGTGCCGTTGGAGCGCACCAGCACCCCGGCGTTCTCGGTGTCCGCCGACGAACGCCGGCAGCGCTACGAACGCGCCTGGCAGCGCGGCGAACTGTTGGAAGTACTGAATCTCTATACCGATGTCATGAGTAATACGTTGGCCAACAACGACTTTGCCGAGTTCATCCGCGGCAAGATTCGCAGTATCGTTCGTGACCCCCAGACGGCCGAGGCGCTGTGTCCCACGACCTATCCCGTCGGCGCGAAACGGCTCTGCCTGGACACCAACTACTACGCGACGTTCAACCTGCCCCACGTGCGGCTGGTGAATCTGCAAGACCAGCCGTTGGTAAGCGTCACCGAGACCGGAATCGCCACGGCCGGTGAATCTTTCGAGTTCGACACGATCGTGTTCGCCACCGGCTTCGACGCAATTACGGGCGCGGTGGCGGCGGTCGACATCGTCGGCCGGGACGGACTCGCGCTGAAGGACAAATGGCGGCACGGTCCGTCCACCTACCTCGGCCTGATGACCGAGGGGTTCCCCAACCTCTTTCTCATCGCGGGCCCACACAGCCCCTCGGTGCTCTCGAACATGGCCGTGTCGATCGAGCAACACCTCGATTTCGTTGCCGACGCTTTGACGTATCTGCGCGCCCACGGCTTCGACCAGATCGAACCCACCAAGCTCGCCGAAGCCGGCTGGATGCGGCACGTCGATGATGCGGCATCGATAACCCTTTTCCCACAAGCTAATTCGTGGTATGTCGGCGCCAACATACCGGGCAAGCCGCGCACCTTCATGGCCTACGCCGCCGGCGTCGACTTCTACCGGATGGCGTGCGACGAGGTGGCGGCCCGCGAATACCTGGGGTTCGCGTTGTCCGGGCCTGGCGGTGCGCACTGCAACGACGGGGTGATTCGCCGCCTGCAACCCGACGTGCAGATGGTCCTCGAGCAGATGGCGCTGCTTGACCTGCCACCCATGGAGTCATTGCCGCCCGAACAGGCGCGCGCGCTGATGAACGAAATGAACGTGGCACGTCCATGGGGCCCAGACGTGGGCGAAATCGTGGACGGATCCTTGCCCGGTGCTGCCGGCGACTTGGCCTACCGCCTGTATCGGCCGGCGAGTCCGGGGCCAAACCTCCTACATCCCTTAGTCGTCTATTTCCACGGCGGCGGTTGGGTTCTCGGCGACCAGACTTCCGATGATCCGTTGTGCCGAGATCTCTGCGTGCGCAGCGACACGCTCATCGTGTCGGTGAACTACCGGCACGCGCCCGAGCACCGCTTCCCCGCCGCGCTGGACGACGGCTGGGCGGCCGTGCGGTGGGTTGCCGAGCATGCCGAAGAGCTCGGTGGCATTCCGGGACGACTCGCGGTGTGCGGGTGGAGTGCCGGTGCCGGCATCGCCGCCGTGATCTGCCAATTGGCCAGGGACACCGGCTGGCCGGCGATTGTCGGCCAGGCGTTGATCACGCCTGTCGTTGATACCGATCAGGCCCGACGCTCGTATTTCGACAATGCCGATGGCTACGGGCTTACTGCCCCGTTGATGCGTTGGTTCTTCGACCACTATGCCGATCCGGAAGTGCGGGATGACCCGAGGATCGCCCCGCTGCGTGCGCCGGATCTGTCGGGTCTGCCCCCCGCGATCGTCGTCTCAGCAGAGTTCGACCCGCTGCGCGATGAAGGCGACGCGTACGCCGAAGCGCTTGCGGCAGCAGAGGTTCCCGTCCGGCATGTGCGGGCTCGAGGACACACGCACCTGTCGTTGTCCATGGTGGACGTGGTCGTCTCCGGAGCCCCGATTCGTGCCCAGATCGCCGACGCGTTACGGGGGTTCTTCGCGACCGACGCCGCGACGACAGTCAAGCCTGCCGGGCGGTTTAACTGAACGCGGCCAGCGCCCCCTACGAACTCTGCCCGGCGAGCCTGTCGGTCGCGGCATATCGGAGCAGCGCGCCCACACCGTCGGCGGGAGTCAGCCGGTCGTCGGCGCGCACCAGCGACGCGTCAACCGCGATCGCGGCAAACGGCAATGCCTCGTCTGCCCGAACCACCCGGGCCACCGGCTCACCCAGCTCGGACAACGCGTCGGCATCGGGAGCGACCGTCGTCCGCGCCGCGCCGGTAACCACTGTGGTGTCGCCCAGTCCGCCGATGATCAGCGTGTCGACGTCGCCGTCACGCAGCGCTGCGCACACCGCGGCCACCCCTTCGGCGGCCAGCCCCGAACCACGTCCCAGCTGCGCCTGGAAACGTTCCGCAATGTCGGCCAGCTCGGCGGATCGCCGCCGGGCGAACTCCGCTGCCGTTAAGTCGCGGATCTCGTCCTCGCTGATGCCGCTGGTGCGGGCTCCGGCATGCAATTGGGACACCCGCCGCGCCACCCGCTGCGGCAATGCCGAAACCAGGTCGGAGCGCGAACGGACCTCGCCGCAGACGAACACCACCTCCGGGTCGGTTTCGTCGACGAGCCGGGTGAGGTGGTCGGCGACGGCGCGGTAGTTCATCCGGATGGCTTCCTCGGTCGTGTGCTGCAGATCGCCGTAGCCGTTCCAGCCCGCGGTGACCGGCTTGTGGACCGGGTAGCCGCCGCCGTCGATGCTGGTGGAACTGAAGGTGTCGCCGCGGTACAGCCGGACGTCGGCCCCGGTGTGGTCCACCGCGGCGAACACGTATGTGGGCCGCAGCATTTCGCGGTCGATCAACGGCACCAGATAGGGGTAATCGGACAGGCGGACCACCGTCATGGGCGGCGGGCTGAGGAGTTGCTCGTTGACCAGCACCTGGTCGCTGGTCGCGATGACCGCGCGGCCGCGCCGGCCCACGGCCGGTCGATGGTTGAGCACCGCGTCTTCGAGCTTGCCGACGAGTTCCGCGGCTGCCCCCAACTCCTCGAGATGCCGACGGATATCCCGCCATTTCGCCTCGAGTTGCCCGGCGGCATCGGCGGTGTCGTGAGAATCGTCGAAATATACCGAGGCGACCGGACCTTCGGCGTTTACCAGCCATCGGAGGCGTTCTGATCGCATGCCCACCTTCTCCGCTATGTCGTCGTGATGCTTGCCTGCAGGTTGCCGATGCGGCGATCAGTCTTGGTACAGAGCCGCTATCTGGTCGGCGGACTTGTCGACGACCACCTTGCGACGCAGCTTCATGCTCGGCGTCAGGTCGCCGGATTCGATGGAGAGCTCGCGATCAAGGATGGTGAATTTCTTGATCTGCTCCCAGCGATTCAGTTCCGAGTTGAGCATGTCGATGTATCCCGCTATCAGCGTGCGCGTTCGGTCGTCGCCGGCGATTTCGGCGAATGATCGGCCGGCCAAACCATGTTTGGCCGCCCAGTCGGTGATCGCCTCGCGGTCCAGGCTGACCAGTGCCACGCAGTAGGGCTTGGCTTCGCCGATGACGATGAGTTCGCCCACATACGGGCACAGACCCTTGAACCGCACCTCGATCGCCGAAGGTGCCACATATTTGCCCTGGGAGGTCTTGAACATGTCCTTCTTGCGGTCGGTGATCCGCAAGTAGCCGTCGGCGTCGACCTCACCGATGTCGCCGGTGTGGAACCACCCGTCCTGGTCGAGTGCCTCGGTGGTGGCGTCGGGCAAATCGTGGTACGAGGTCATCAAACCGGGCCCCCTGAGCAGGATTTCGCCGTCGCCGGCGATCTTGACCTCGGTGGCGGGGAACGGCCAGCCCACCGTGCCGAACCGATACGCGTGCGGGCGGTTGATGAACGACGCCGCAGCGGTCTCGGTCAGCCCGTACCCCTCGAGGACGGTGATGCCGATCGCGTCGAACCACTGCGCGACATTGCGGTCCAGGGCGGCGGCGGCGGACACGAAAAACCGGATCCGGCCGCCGAAACGCTCGCGGATGGTCGAGAACACCAGCCGGTCGGCCAGTTTGTATGCCAGTGCCGCGGCCCGCGACGGTTTCCGGCCCGCTTGCCTGGCCGCCGACACCCTCAACCCGACCCTCATCGACCAGCCGAAAACCGTTCTCTTGAACCGGCTTTGCTCGGCGACCATCTGCTCGATGCGGGCATGGGCTTTTTCGAAGATCCGGGGTGCGGCCCCCATGACGGTGGGATGCAGCACGGCGAGATTGTCGACGATCTTTTCGACGCGCCCGTCGATGGCGGTGGTGAACCCGATCGACAGCGGCAGCGCCAGCATCACTTTGCCGAAGGCGTGGGCCAGCGGCAGCCACAGGAAGTTCAGGTCGTCGGGGCCGAGCACGTTGAGGGCGTCGATGGCCGCGGCGGTGTACGTCCAGGCCCCGTGGGTCAGCCGCACCCCCTTAGGCCGCCCGGTGGTGCCCGAGGTGTAGATCAGGCTGGCAAGCTGGTCGGGACCGACGGCTGCCACCCGCTCCTCGACGGCGCTGGGGGAGTCGGCCAGCAGTTGCTTACCCAGCTGCTCCAGGTCGGCCAGGGTGATCACCCAGTCCCCGTCACCGTTGCCGTCGATGATCACGACCTTGCTCACCGCAGGCAGTTCGGCGCGGTGCGCGAGCAACTTGTCGACCTGCTTTTGGTCCTCGGCGACCACGATCCGGCTGCCGGAATTGGCGACGATGTAGGCGACGTCGGGGGCGATGGTCGTCGGGTAGACGGTGGTGGTTGCGGCGCCGGCACACATCACCGCGAAGTCGGTGAGCACCCACTCGTATCGGGTCGAGCTGGCAAGTGCGACCCGGTCCTCGGCGGCAATCCCGAGCGAGATCAGCCCCGCGGCGAGGTGGTGCACGCGCTCACCGACCTGCTCCCAGGTGACGCTCTCCCAGCCGTGATCGTGTGGATAGCGGAAGGCCTCCGCGTGGGGCGTGGCGGCCACCCGGTCGAGGAACATCCTCGCCACCGACGCCGGCCGGCTCTCGATCTTGGAGAAATCGGGCCTCTCCAGTGAGGCGAGTGCGGTATTCATGACTCAAATCCCTTCTCGCCCAACGGAATCAATAGTGATTGGTTAGCGAAGTGGTGCATGACGATCTCTTCTGTTGCGCGCTTCTGTTGCGCCTTGACACATCCGATGCTTGTGCGGTTGCCGGGGCAGGTATAGGGACCAAAGTCATCCAGGCAGCGGCAATCGTCCCTTCGGGAGTCAGCGGGCCGGGTTCAGGCCGCGATGCTCACCTGAATGGACAGGCATTCGCCGATGGCATAGGCAGTCGGCCAGTCACCGGTACGCACCGCGCACGCCAGGTCGTCGACCAATGGCGTTTGGACGCCCAATTCCGACAGCCAGCTCGCCACCGTCGCCGTGATCTCGTTCGCGGTTACCCGGGCGGTACGTCCGTCGTGCAGGCGGTCGGTCACCTGATAGATCGTCGTGACCTTGTGATGCCGCCAGATCGCTGCGTTCATCGTGGTCTCCCGGTTCTCCCGAGTTGGTCAGCTCGTAAGTATCGATCTGACCATGCGCGCCTCCCCGGCCCTAGAGGCCAAGAGCACCGTTGCCGGTGTGCTTTGGTCGTTGTCCGGACCCGCCGAAGTCCCCCGCGGAAGGGTCTTTCGGCCCAGGCCATCGCTGGGCCGGGCGAGTAGCGTACTTCGATGTTGGGGATGTGGAGGATGCGGAGGATGTTGAGGATGTCGGCAACCGAGGAATGAGCGAAATGACCGCCGTAGCAACCGATTACCGCGTAGCAGCGCCGGTCGCGTTGGTGGGTGGGCCGGGGTGAACCCGGTCCGGCCGCAGGATCTGGCAGCGGTGGAGATGTTCGCCGACATCGCGACGGAGCAGCTCACAGCGTTGGCTGACCACCTGAAGCCGCTGCATTCGGTGGCGGGCGAGGTTTTGATGCGCCAGGGTGACCGGGCGGAATCGTTTGCCATCATCACCGACGGCCGGGTCGAGGTCAGGCACGTCGACCGGGACGGCCAGATATCGGTGACGGAGCTGTCGCCCGGGCTGATCGTCGGCGAAATCGCGTTGTTGCGGCACACGATGCGGACGGCGACGGTGATCGCCAAAGACGACGTGTGCGGTTACCTCGGATACAACGACGCCTTCGAGGCCATGTTGGCCATCCCCGCGGTCGCCGAGCGAATGGTCCGCACCGCGCGACAACGGTTGGCGGCCTACGCCGCTCCGATCCCGGTATCCGTCGAAGACCATCCTGATCTGCTGTTGCGCCCCGTCCTGCCCGGCGATGCCGAACGGTCCCAGAGCAGCGGGACGTTCTCCCGAGAAACCCTGTATCGGCGCTTCATGTCGTCATACCAGCTCAACGATGCGCGGCTGGCCTACCTGTTCGAGGTCGACTATGTCGATCATTTCGTCTGGGTCATGACCGATGGCGCCGACGGGCCGGTCGTCGCGGTCGGCCGGTTCGTTCGGGACAAGGACGACCCCGGCCTGGCCGAGGTCGCGGTTACCGTCGGCGACGCGTATCAGCGCCGGGGGATCGGGACGATGCTGCTGACCGCCCTGGCGATCGCGGCACGCACCGATGGCATCGACCGCTTCTGGGCCCAGGTGCTAGCCGACAACGAAGCCGTTCACGCGTTGGTGCGCAAGCTGCATCCCTGTTGGGAGCGGGAGGACCCCGGTGTGGTCACCACGACGCTGCAGATCCCAGCCCTCCGGGACCTACCCCTCGATGAGGTCCTGCGCAAGCAGATCCTGAATGTGGCCTACCAGGTGATCCACGCATTCGACTGAGGCGGGTACAACGCCTCTGCCATCTGGGGCCTTTGCGCCCTACCCGACGACGAGGTGGCTGCGCAGCATGGACCTGTCCGGCTTCGGTATCGGAAGGAGTTGGTCGATGAAATCGCTCATCGTGTGCGTGTCGACGTCGCACGGCAACACCCGCCGCGTCGCCGACCGGATGGCTGAGGTGCTGCACGCGCAGGTAGTCGAACCCGAGCAAGTCGATCCGCACACACTCGGCGACTACGACCTTGTCGGCTTCGGATCAGGCATCTACTACATGGCGGTGCACCCGAGGTTACGGAGATTCTTGCGTCGCCTGCCGCAGGTCGACGGCGTTGCGGCGTTCACCTTCTTCACCAGCGGTGCCCGCGAGATCCCGCTGACGAGCTATCACAAGCCGATGGGAAAACAGCTTGCTGCCAAGGGTTTTGAGGTGATCGGATTGTTCTCCTGCCGGGGCCTGGACACCGTGGGGCCGTTCGGGTACATCGGCGGGATCAACAAGGGCCGGCCAGACCACCACGACCTGGATCGGGCCGCGGCCTTCGCGGAACGGATTCGCGAACGGGTCGCGGGGTCCAGAGCGGCGTCCTGACAAATGGCAGGCGAGGAGCGCGACGTCCTGGCACTGGTGCGTGGCCTGGTCGCCGAAGTTCACCCGCATGCCATGCCCCCCTCGGTGACGCTCGACAGCACTTTCGACGACCTCGGTATCGGCAGCCTCGAACTGGCCGAACTGCTGTTGCGGGTACAGGGCAAATACGGGGTGGCGTTGCCGTCAGACCTGCTGGCCAGTGCCGAGACACCGCGTGACCTGGTGGTGGCGGTCGATCGCGGCCATCCCGTCCTGGCCCCTGAGCGCGGCGTCATGGTGTCTCTGCCCACCACGGAACCAGGCGGGCTGGCGCCCGAAGCGGCGTCGACCCTCAACGATGTCCTCGACTGGCACGTCGGCGCGACCCCGGAGCGCATGCACATCCGGCTGCTCGACGATTCCGGCGGCGGCACGGACCTGACGTATGCGACGCTGCACCGGGAGGCGGCCGCCGTGGCGGCCGGGTTGATCGCCCACGACGTCATGCCGGGCGAGACGGTTGCCATCATGTTGCCCACCTGCCGGGCTTACTTCACCACGTTCGCCGGTGTGGTGCTCGCCGGCGCGGTACCCGTTCCCGTCTACCCGCCGGCCCGGCCGTCCCAGTTGGCCGATCATCTGCGCCGCACCACCGGCATCCTCACCAACGCCGGGGCCACGCTGCTGGTCACCGTGCCCGAGGCGGTGACTCTGGGGCATCTGTTGCGCGCCAACGTCGAAAGCCTGCGTCACGTCGTCGTACCCGAAACCCTCATGGGCACAAGCGAAGACGCCTCGCCGTCGCTCCCCGCGCTGCCACGGCCGAGATCCGACGACCTCGCGCTGGTGCAGTACACCTCGGGCAGCACCGGCCAGCCCAAAGGGGTCGCCCTCGCGCACCGCAACCTGCTTGCCAACATCCGGGCCATGGGCCAAGCCGCCGGGGCTTCGGGAACGGATACGTTCGTCAGCTGGCTGCCGCTGTACCACGACATGGGTCTGATCGGCGCGTGGCTGGGGTGCATGTATTTCGGCGTCCCGCTGGTGGTGATGAGTCCCCAGGCCTTCCTCATCCGTCCGTCCCGATGGCTGTGGGCCATCCACGCAAACCGGGCGACCATGTCGGCCGGTCCCAACTTCGCCTACGAGCTGTGCCTGGCCAAGGTCCGCGACGACGAGATCGCCGGGCTCGACCTGAGCTCATGGCGATTGGCCTACAACGGCGCCGAGCCGGTGAGCCCCGCGACGATAGAACGGTTCGCCGACCGCTTCGCCGCGTACGGCTTCCGGCCAGACGCGATGACCCCGGTGTACGGTCTGGCCGAATCCTCGGTGGGCCTGGCCTTCCCGCCGCTTGGCCGGGGTCCGCTGATCGACCGGATCCGCCGCGACGAGTTCGTGCGTTCCGGGCGCGCCGAGCCGGCCTGGCCCGGCGAGCGTGACGCACTGCGCTTCGTGGCCTGCGGCCGGCCGCTGCCCGGCCACGAAATCCGCATCGTCGACACCGCTGGCACCGAACTGGGCGATCGCCGCGAAGGACGCATCGAGTTCCGTGGTCCGTCGGCGACCGCCGGATATTTCAACAACCCGACGCCCACCCGTTCGCTGTTCCACGGCGACTGGCTCGATACCGGCGACCTGGGCTACATGGCCGACGCCGACCTCTACGTCACCGGCCGGGTCAAGGATCTGATCATCCGGGCCGGCCGTAACCTGCATCCGGCCGAGCTCGAAGAGGCCGTCGGCAACCTCACCGGGGTTCGCAAGGGTTGTGTGGCGGTGTTCGCCTCCGCCGATCGGTCGGGGGGCGCCGAACGACTCGTCGTGGTGGCCGAGACGCGGCTGACCGAAGACGCCGCCCGCGCCGCGCTGCGCTCCGAAATCGCTTCCACCACAGTTGATTTGCTTGGCGTACCGCCGGACGACGTGGTGCTGGCGCCGCCGCGCACGGTGTTGAAGACCTCGAGCGGCAAGATCCGGCGGGCCGCCAGCCGGCAACTGTACGAGGCGGGACGAATCGGCGCCCGGCCACATGCGGTGTGGTTGGAGTTGGTGCGGCTGCGGTTGCGCGGCGCGGCCCCGTCGCTGCGCCGCACCGGTCGCGCGGCGTCCGCCGTCGCATTCGCGGCGTACACCTGGGCGGTGTACCTGGTCCTGGGGCTGGCGCTGGTCTTGTTGCTGTTGCTGTTGCCCCGAGAGCGATGGCGGTGGTGGGCGGTTCGGCGATCGATCCGCCTGCTGGCTCGCCTTACCGGAACGGCCATCACGGTGCATGGCCTCAATCACTTGCCGGCCCAAACCTGCATCGCGGTGGCCAACCACCCGAGCTGGATCGACGGAATCGTGCTCGCCTCGGTGCTGCCGCCGTCGTTCCACTTCGTCGTCGCCGAGCAGCTGCAGCAGGGGCTGTACGGATTTGCGCTGCGGCGGCTGGGCACCCAGTTCGTCGAACGTCACCAGCGTGAGCAGGGTGTGGCCGACACCGACCAGCTGGTCGGGTGTGCGCGAGCGGGGCAGTCGCTGGTCATCTTCCCCGAAGGCCGGCTAGCCCGCGCCCCGGGCTTGCGGCCCTTCCACATCGGCGCATTCGTCGTCGCGGCCGAGGCCGGGGTACCGGCCCTTCCGGTCGCCATCCGGGGGACCCGGTCGGTGATGAGGCCGGGCCACCATTTCCCGCGTCGCGGCGCGATCGACGTCGTCATCGGCATGCCGATCCGGCCCGCGGGCCGGGACTGGGATGCGGCGGTCGACGTGCAACGCAAGGCCCGCGAGGCGGTGCTGCGGATGTCGGGCGAGCCGGACGTCGAATGACCCGGTTGCGGGGAGAAGACGAGCCGGAGTAAAAGTTCATCCGTGTCGGAAAAGACGCTTCGAAGCAGTACCCGAGTCATTGGTTTCGACGATCCCGAGCTGGATTTTCAACTGCTGCGCCAGCTGGGATCGGCGGCATACGGTGGCGCGTCGGTAGGCGAGTGCCTGGCCGTGGCGGGCCAGATTCGCGGCACCGGCGCCCGGGGCTGGTCCGATGCGTTCGCCCAACTCGCCGACCGTCAGTGTTCCGACGCGACGCAACGTGCGACAGCGGGCCACCGTATCAGTGCCCGAGACCGCTACCTGCACGCCGCGAACAGTTACCGGGCGGCCGAGTACTTTTCGCCCTTCGGAACCGCCCGGCATGCCGAGCTCGGATTGGCCAGCCGTACGGCCTTCCTAGCCGCAATGACCGAAGGGTGCGTCGACGTTGAAGAGCTGTGGCTGCCGTGGCGCGGTCAGCGACTGCCGGGGTATTGGTTCGTCCCGCCGGGGTCTAGCGGGCCGGGACCAACCCTGGTCGCCACCAGCGGCTTCGACGGCACCCTCGAAGAGACCTACTTTCAGATCGGCGCGGCGGCGCTGGAGCGCGGCTGGCGGGTCCTGCTCATCTGTGGGCCGGGCCAGATGGACACGGCGCGAACCGAACCCGGCACGCATTTCGTGCCCGATACCGAAAGCTGGGTGGCTGGCTGGATCGACTTGGCACTGGGCCGACCGCTCGTCGACCCGCAACGGCTCGCACTACTTGGTATCAGCTTCGGTGGTTACTTCGTCGCGCGAGCCGCTGCCCACGAACGCAGGGTTCGGGCTCTCGTGGCTAACTCACCCATCATCGACCTGCGTGCATACTTAGTCTCTTTCGTGGCGGCCGTGGGCGGCGATCCGGAGGAAGTGCTAGCCCCGGAAGAGGATTTCGATATTGCGGCGCTGGAGCACATATCCGACACCGAAATGGCGCCCCAGATCAAGGAGATGAGCCGGTCGCTGATCCTGCGGTTCGGGCAGACGACCTTCCTCGAGACATTCCGGTTTCTGCGCCAATTCAGCGTCGATCCGGCATTGATCCGTTGTCCCGCACTGGCGCTCGTCGGCTCCGGCGAGGGCGGTGAGCCGATACGTCAATTCAACGTATTCGCCCGACAGGCCGGCGGGCCGGTGACCGCTCGGATGTTCACTACCGACGAAGGCGCCGACACCCATTGCCAGCTCGGCAACCTGACGTCGTCGAATGCCGTCACTATGGATTGGCTCGAAGACACCCTCAACTCGGATTGATCGTTGCGCCGCTTCAATTCACCGCGTTTTGCTTGCCGCCTGGCCGGCGCTTCGCACCACGCTGCGGAAGAACTCCATCCGCGCGGTGACCAGATCGTCGGCCAAGTCCAGGGCAGCGTCGACAACGGTCTTGCGTCGTGACTCGTCGGGGAGAACGGAATCGATCTGATCGACGAACTTGCGGACGGCCTCGATGGCCTTTTTGCGGCCGGTTTCCACCGATTCGAGCACCTCGTCGGAAAGTTCGGCCCAGCGTGGCTCGGCCTTCTGCGGCGTCTCTGTCATGATGTCAACTCCCTGAACTCTATCGGGCTTATACTCGACCGGCGTACGCCGCAAACTTCGGCGATTGCCGACGCTGATGAAGTTACGACTGTCGAGTCACCGGCACGAGTGACTAAAGTCCCTTCCTCCTACGAGGATTTGTCCCATCCGGTGACCTTCGGCGGGACGTAAGACCCTAACGCACCACGTCGCGGGCTGTTAGCTTTGCCGCCATGGCAACATCGGCCGGTGATGACGTCCATGATCACCCGGGTCCACGGCAGCTGAACCCGCCCGGTATCGGTGGATTGGGCAACGTGGTCAAACCATTTCTGCACACCGGTCGGTACTTCGCCCAGTCATGGCGCGACTATCTCGACCACACTCCCGACGAGCTGCCGATCGCACGACCCACCATTGCGTTGGCGGCCCAGGCATTTCGTGACGAGATCGTCCTGATGGGCCTGAAGGCGCGCCGCCCGGTCAGCGCTGGGCACGTGTTCGAACGAATCCGAGACGAAGTGGCGGCCGGCGTCGAGTTCTACGGCAACCGCGGATGGCTGGCGTGGCCCCGAGGATTCTTTGGTGATCCGCCGCCGCTCCCAGACGTCACGGTCCGCAAGGTCAAGGACCGCCGACGTACCTTTTATCGCCTGCACTTCGACAGCGGCTATGCCCCGCACGCGGGCGAACCGGGTGCCGAACGATGGCTGGGATACACCGCGAACAACCGCGAGTACGCATTGTTGCTGCGCCACCCCGAACCGCGCCCCTGGCTGGTATGTGTGCACGGGACCGAAATGGGTCGCGCCCCACTGGATCTGGCGCTTTTTCGGTCCTGGAAACTGCACGACGAGCTCGGCCTGAACATCGTCATGCCGGTCCTTCCGATGCACGGCCCGCGGGCGCGCGGCCTGCCGAAGGGCGCGGTGTTTCCGGGCGAGGATGTGCTCGACAACGTCCACGCGACGGCTCAGGGTGTGTGGGACATCCGGCGGCTGCTGTCGTGGATACGGTTGCAGGAGCCGGAATCGCTGATCGGGCTGAACGGTCTGTCGCTGGGCGGCTACATTGCGTCGTTGGTCGCCAGCCTCGAAGAGGGCCTCACCTGCGCGATTCTCGGAGTACCGGTCGCTGATCTGGTCGAGTTGCTGGGTCGCCACTCCGGCCTGCATCGTGACGACCCGCGCCGTGACACGGTGAAGATGGCCGAACCGATCGGCCGAATGATTTCACCTCTTTCGCTTACCCCGCTGGTGCCCATGGCCGGCCGTTTCATCTACGCCGGTGTCGCCGACCAGCTTGTGCATCCGCGCGAGCAGGTGACCCGACTGTGGGAGCACTGGGGTAAACCCGAAATCGTTTGGTATCCAGGTGGTCACACGGGATTCTTCCGGTCCCGGCCGGTGCAGCGGTTTGTCGAGGAGGCGCTACAGCAATCAGGGCTTCTGGACCGGCCGACGGCACAGCGCGACCGCCCGGCCTAGCCGCGGAGGACGAGATGAACCCACTGGATCCGCTGGACGCGGCGATGATGACCGCGGAAATGTTGTCCAACCCAATGCATGTCGGCGCTGTGCTGATCCTGTCACCACCGCCGGGTGCGGGTCCCGAATACGTCGACGAGCTGTATCGGGAAACGCAGGCGGGCAACGATCCGATCGACCCGAGGCTGCGGCGATATCCGCATCAGGGTGTGGACACCGGGGGCATCTGGGTCTGGCGTGACGCCGACACCGTTGACATCGGGCAACACTGCCAGCGGCGCACCGTCTCCGCTGACGATGCGGGATTCTGGCGGCTGATCGCCGAGCTGGATGCCGAGCGCCTTGATCGGTCCCGTCCGATGTGGATGTCGTATCTGATCGACGGCCTCGAGGATGGCCGATTCGCCTTCTATATCAAGGTGCATCACACGGTCATCGACGGTGTGGCCGGGTTCAAGATGATCGCCGAGGCGCTGAGCACCGATGCGGACCGGCGATCGATGCCCCCCTTCTACGCCGAGCATCACCGGGAACGCGCGCCGTCGTCGACGTCGACCGGGCTGCTGCATCGGCTGGCCGCACCGTTGCGGACGCTGGTCGGGACGGCCGCATCCGGGGTCGGGTTGGTGAATCATGTTGTCACCGGCGAGATATCGACCATAGTCGACAGCCTGATCGGCCATACGACGGTGCTGCCATTCGGAGCTCCGTACACGCGATTCAACGGTCGTCTCGGACCCGAGCGAGCCGTCGCGGCGGGTAGCTGGCCGAAGATCCGCATCCAGGCGGTGCAACATGCCGCCGAGGTCACCGGCAACGACGTAGTGACCGCCATGGTGGCCGGCGCGCTGCGCCGCTGGTTGCTCGACCGCGGCGAGCTGCCCAAGCAGTCGCTGGTGGCCGCCTGCCCGATCACGGTGCGTGGTCACGACCACGCCGGGGCAGACGACGAGCACGGCAACATGTTCGGTCTCTGGTTGTGCCCCTTGGGTACCGACGTCGATGACCCGGTGGCGCGGTTGGACAGGATTCACCGGTCGATGTCGGAAGGAAAACAGTGGGTGGGCAAACGCGGATCGGCCGCATCGTTGCTGACGGTCGCGGGAAGCATTGCCGCCACGGTAGTGTTTCCGCTGCTGCCGTTTTCGCCGAAGATCCGCACCGGATACAACGTCCCGATTTCACACGTTCCGGGTCCCCGTGCGGCAAGATTTTGGAACGGCGCGCGTGTCGACGAGATCTATCCGGTCTCCACCGTCTACGACGGTCAGGCGCTCAACGTGACGACGTGCTCCTACGCCGACCAAATCGGGTTCGGCTACGTCGCGGGCCGCGAAATCGTCCCCGATATCGAGAAGCTGATCCCGCTGACCGAACAGTGCCTGACCGAGCTGGAAGCCGCGCTGGGCGTGGGGATCTGATCAGGCGGCCCGCGGCAGATCCTTGGGTGGGGTTGCCGTTTGCGGATTCGTTCGGTGCGGGACGGGAGCCCATCCGATGAAGGTCAGATACAGCCCGGCCAGCGCCATGACGATGAAGGTGCCCCGCCACCAGGCCGGCGCCTCGATCGCGTCGCTGGCAAACCCCAGGTAGGTTTGGGGGAAGGCCATCAGGAAGAACCCTTTGAGGGTGGTCATCCATCCGACGGCCGACACGATGATCGCGGGGGCGCCCCGCCAGTGCCGGTGCAGCGCGACGACGACCAGCCCGGTCAGCAGAGTGAACGCGCCACCGACCCAGGGCCACACAAAGTTTGCCCGGAACTCCGTCAGCAGCATTCGCATTTCCGAGGTTCGGGCGATCGCCGTAACGGTGACGATAACGAGAAAGGGACCCATCACGCGGGCAAACATGCGTGTCCTCGGCGGGGTGGGTGGTGGAGTGCTCATGGCGGTACCTCTATCCGGCGATTATCTGGCGATCGGTGCGACTGGCTGGTCCCCATACGGCCATCCAATCGCTGCATCGCTCCCGGCAATAGAGGCGAAAGGCCCGAGGGCCGTATCTCGTAGCCGACTGCGCCAAGCGTAGGGACCTTCGCCAGGCGGCAGGGGACCTCTGGCCGCTGACCGACGGCAATGGCGGTTCTAGCGTTATGCCGTATGTGTTGTCGCTGCGCGCTGCCGTCAGCAGGCCTTCATGAACCACAGTGTCTTGGTTCCGTCGGGTTTCGGGCTTGGTGTGGTACTCATGCTGGTGGCGGCTGCCTCGGTCAGGGTGGTGCAGCAGTATCAGTGAGGCGTGCACATTCGACTCGGCCGGGTCATTGGTGTTCGCGAACCCGGGCTGCGATTGATCGTCCCGATCACCGATCGCCCGGGGCGGGTTTCGACACGGATCGTTACCATGCCCATCCAGCCCCGCGCGTCGAACGCCTCGAAGTCGACCCAGTTCAACGGGCGGCTACCCGAGGCGAAACTTGTTGTGCCGATGCTGCATTAAACGCTTCCGGGCCAAGCTTCGGTGATGCGGGGGAGTTGACGGCTACCTGTCCGGTAGGGCTTTATGGGAGTCCAGACGACATATTCAGCCCCCTCGTCGGCAACAGATTGGAAGGGCCGTGACGTTTTTCAAGGCGGTCGCGCTCGACTTCGACGGCACGCTCACATCGGGCGGCAACATATCCGCACATACCGTGGCGGCTATCGAGCAGGCCCGGCGCGATGGCCTTGCGGTAGTGCTGGTTTCCGGCCGCATCGGAGCCGAATTGCAGGCCGAATTCCCACGGATACCCCACCAGGTCGACGCGATGGTGCTCGAAAATGGC
Source organism: Mycobacterium kansasii ATCC 12478 (assembly GCF_000157895.3). Classification (NCBI taxonomy): domain Bacteria; kingdom Bacillati; phylum Actinomycetota; class Actinomycetes; order Mycobacteriales; family Mycobacteriaceae; genus Mycobacterium; species Mycobacterium kansasii. The sequence goes on from NC_022663.1 coordinate 5,694,564, forward strand.
GCGGTGACTGTCATCAACGGCCAGGCCAGCGCGCTGGCACCTCCGGTCGACGGTGGCCTTCGGCAGGCCCTCACTGACCGCGGAGTCCCGTACCGATGCGGTGAGGTGCTGGTTGCCGCCGACGGCGAGCACGCCGCGACCATCATCGAGGTGATCGGCGAGCTTGGCTTGGACTACCAGATCGCCCACAACCGTGGTGCTCTCATGGTGTTGCCGGCAGGTACCACCAAAGGGACCGGACTGGCGACAGTCCTGGGGGGGATGAAGCTGTCCCCGCACAACACCGTGGCGGTGGGCGACGCCGAGAACGACTTGTCGTTATTCGGTATCGCCGAGATCGGCGCGGCCGTGGCCGATGCCGTCGCATCGGTTCGGCGAAGTGCCGACCTGGTTTTGGACAAACCGGACGGGGCCGGTGTCGCCGAGCTGTTGAGCGGCCCATATCTCGCTGGGGTACAACGTTGGTGTCCACCCCGCCGGTGGGTCGACATCGGCACGTTCGACGACGCAACGCCGACCCGGGTACCCGGAAGCCAGGGCCGGATCTTGGTCACCGGACCTGCCGCGACAGGGAAAAGCTATGTCGTCGGGTTGATGGCAGAGCAGTGGATCCTCGCCAACTACTCCGTCCTTGTCCTCGACCCCGAAGGCGACCACGTGCAATTGCAGCAGCTCAACCGGGTGCAGGTGTTCGACGGCGGCCACCACCTCCCTGAGCCGGTCGAACTGCTCACCATGTTGCAACCGCATTCCAGCATGGTGGTGGACATGTCAGCACTCAGCGAGCCATCCAAGGTCGACTACATGTATCGATTGCGGTCTGCCGCCGAGGCGCACCGACACCAGTATGGATACCCACATTGGGTGATCTACGACGAGGCCCACCTGCTCAGCGGCGGCGAGCATGCACACTGGGCTCGGCGAGGCGGCTACGTGTTGTCGTCGTTTGCCCCGGCGTCGCTGCCCGCCCACGAGATCGATGCCAGCGACGTGGTGCTAACCCTCACCACTGGCGACGCGACGTCAGGTATCGCGTCTCGGCGGCGAGCCAGCATACGGATCGGCTCCGAGCCGGTGCGCGAGTTCACCATCGCGCAACGTCAGACCGCCCACGTGCGGCACTGGCACAAGTATGTCGATATCGGCCTGCCCCATGACCGGCGCTTCTACTTTCACACCAGCGCCCGCCAAGCCATTGCGCCAGCGGCGACAATGCGTGATTTCGGCACTGCCGTAAGGCATCTCGACCAACAAGCGCTCGAATACCACCTGGAACGCGGCGACTTTTCCCGCTGGCTAGACGGCACTATCGCCGACAAAGACCTCGCCACGCAGGTGGCCGCCTGGGAGGACGAGCTACTGGCGAATCGCGCCGCCGACCTGGAGCGCATCCGTCTGCACCTCGCCCAAGCGGTGGAGGAGCGGTATCTACCCGCGCAAGAACCCGACTGAGCCAACACAGGCCGGCCTGCGACGTCGTTGCGCTATGGCGCTTCGTGCTTGCCACGCTCCTCGGCTGATCCAGGCGTGGCGTCCGACGGTGCGCCGGACATGGAATGAGCCGGTTCCGCGGAGCCGGTTTCAGGAGCCGGCGTTGCGGCGGGGGCGGTCGTTGGGACCGCCGCGATGCGGTGGATGCCCTTACGATCGTAGATCCAGGTCAGCACGGCGCCGAAGACCACACCGATCACCAGCCCGATCACCGTCAGCGTTAGGGAGCGGCCCAGGCCTGCGTCGAGGCGGCCGTCGAAGTACAGCAGCGCCCGGGTGCCGATGAACACCTGGCGCATCGGCTCGAAATTGGCCAGCCAACTGAAGATCTTCGGCTCCGCCTCGAGCGGAATCGTGGCGCCGGTGGACGGCAGGCCCAGGAAGTTGAAGATGAACAGGGCGGTCAGGATGCCGAGCGTACCCAATGCCGTGATGAGGCTGGTGGAGGCGACCCCCACGGTCAACATGATGAAGACACCGAAGAGCCACAGCGCCCACGGGTGGGGCACCGGCATCCCGAAGGCCTTTGCCACCCACAGGTAGACCGCCGAGGAGAACAATGACACCACCGCCACCAACATCCACTTGAGCAGCAGCGTGCGGAACCACGACACCCGGACCCGATCCGCCAACCGGTACATCGGTCCGAATTCGGCCGGCGAATAGCCGAGCATCGCCTCGACCAGCATGCTCACCACCAGGGCGCCGGTGACGCCGCCGATCAGCAACATCAGGGTGTAGAAGTAACTGGACAGTCCGATCCCGGTGCCGTCAGGCAGCTCATTGCGCTGCTCGACCCGAACGTCGAGGGGATTGGCGAGCACCCATGCGGCACTGGCGCTCAGCTGGTCGCCACCGCCCGCAGCCGCCGCATCCGTGAGTTTCTTGCCGGCCTTGGTGTTGTAGTCGACCATCGCCTTTTTCAGCACACTTTCGGCGATGCCCGCGCCCATCGCGCTGGCCCGCGGGTTGGTTTCGATCGTGATGACCGGCTTGGTCAGCTCGCCCGGCTTCGACACGGTTTGCAACAACCCCAGCAGTTTGTCGGAGAAGTCCGGCGGTATCACCAGCGCGCCATAGATCCTGCCGGTGTCGAACTGATGGTTCGCCTCCTCGGAGGTCAGCAACCGGATATCGAACTTATGCCCTTCCTCGAGTTTGGTTTTGAGTGCGTCGGTGATCTTTGCGCCCGCCTGGGCGCTTCCCGTGTCCTCGTTGACGATCGCGATCGGGAAGTTGTGGAAGTTTTTCTTCGGGTTCAGGCTGCTGCCGAAAAACAGCCACGACAGTCCCGCCAATACGGCGAGCGTGACGACGATCGGGGCCAGCCAGAACCGCACGGTGCGCAACGGGTGCGGCAGCGGATACGGGGTGGTTTGACGTAGTAGTTGCTGATCGGACATGAGGGGCTCCTTCCTCGACTAAGCGGGACCCGCATGCGGGCTAGATATCGGAAGCGAAATCACGAACAGCTGCCTCCGGAACTCAGGTGGCCAACCGGGTCGGCCGCCGGCTTTGCTTCGCGCGGGTCTGTTTGCGGGCCAGGGCGCGGGCCAGCAGACGGGCGACGCCGAGTTCGATGCCGCGCGCGAGTTCGTCGACGTCGGGCGTGGCGTCGTAGTCGGCGGTGATGCCGAACACCAATGTGTCGACATAGGTGAGCATGCCGATGACCGTGCGCAGGTGCATCGCGATCGGCGGCACCGGCAGCAGCTCTTCCACCGGGCGGCCCAGGACCTGTAGCCGCTGGCGGGGACCCGGCACATTGGTCGCCAGCGTGACGACGCTGCGCTGCGGCAGCCGCGCCAGTAGCCGAACCGTCCACGCGCTCAACACGAACGGCACGAAGTTGGCCAGGGCGACAAAGGCGCTCGCGGCCTGGCGCTCACCGCTGCCTTTCAGCCTGTCCAACCGGGTGTGCACCGACCGTAACCGCTTCACCGGGTCGTCCTGCTCCACCGGCAACGACGGGAGCATCGCCGACACCCGAATATCGGTGCGGTCCATGGCATCCGGCGTGCGCACCGATACCGGGATCAGGGTGCGCAGCGAGTTGCGCCGCGGCTTCTCACCGCGACGCAGCAGGACCGCACGATAGCTATCGGTGATGGCGGCCAGTGCCACGTCGTTGAGTGTGACGCCGAAGACCTCGCACACCGTTTCGACATCTTTGAGCGACACCCGCGCCGCACTGTAACGGCGCATGTTCGTCACCGAGCCGCGCAGCGACGAGTTTGCGGCGGGAGCGAGTAAGCCGGCAACGAATTCGGCCGCGCCTTTGGCGGTGTGCGCGGCTGCGCCGGTGGTGGCCACCGATGCGCGCCACAGTCCGCCGGCCCAGCTCAGCGGATTGAGGCTGAGCCCGGCCGGATTGCCGATCGGCGCCGGCGGTTCTTTGGCGGCGCGGATGTCGGTGGCGAACGTCGCGGCCGGACCCGTATCGGCGATGTTGGCCAACATCCGCATCGCGGCAATTCCGTCGGCGATGCAATGGTGGATCTTTATCAGCGCCGCCCACCGCCGTTCCGGCAGGCCTTCGATGATCCAGCACTCCCACAAGGGGTGGTCGCGATCGAGCCGGCGCTCCATGAGATCGGCGATGGTCCGGAACAAGGCGGCATCATCGCCGGGCCGCGGCAATGCCGCCCACCGCACATGGTGGGTGATGTCGAAGTTGGCGTCGTCAACCCATTCCGGCGCCGCGAGTTCCAACGGGTGCTTGTGCACCAGCTGCGTCAACCGGGGGATGGTTCGCATTCGCTCCGAGAGCGTCTCGACGAGCTCGTCTCGCCCGGGGCTGGGTCCGTCGATGACAGCCAGCGCGCCGATGGCCAGGCTCACGTGCCTGTCGGCGTCCTCCGCCTCCAGGAAACTGGCCTCCATGGTCGTCAGCTGTTCCACCGCCAGCCACCTCCGATCCCCATCGATCGGCATCACTATCCGCGGTAGGGCACCGGGGGCAATAGTGCCGTTAGTCCCCAAGGACTAGTGCCGGACTTCCCAACCTGGTCGGATTATCGCCAGTCGCTCCGGCAAACGGTGGGCTCAGTGAATCGGGACCGGCGACTCGTCCGTCATATCGGACAGCTCACGGGGCACGATGCCCACGTACCTCATGATGCGATCCAGAACGATGTTGGACAGATCGCCGTCGTCGGCAACCCGGCCAAGGCCGCGCCGTCGCAGGAAAGTGTCCAGGCGCCGATCGGGCGACCAGCCGGCGTAGATGGTGTCTACGTAGCGTGAGCGCAGGAATTCCCAGGCGAGACCATCGACGTCGGAATCAGTCAATAATGGTGGGTCGCCACGCATAGCCGTCCTAATCCTTGCTGAGCCACAACCGCAGCCAAGTTACGTGGACCAGGTCATCATTTCGTCACACTCATGTTGCGGAATAGGGTCTAAAGTCACCTGTTCGGTATGTCGGCTTGTGCGGCGAGGACCATAGACCCTGGTGAACGACCCGTGGTGGGCCGCAGACTGGCGCTATGTCCAAGACGATCAAGCGGGTTGCCGGGGCCGGGGCCGCGCTGGCAGTGCTGTACGCCGCGCGGCGGTACTACCGCAATTGGGGTACCACCAAGCAGGAAGCCCGGATGCTGCTGCCCGGCGACGCCTTGGTCAGCGACCCGGCTACCCAAACGACCGAAGCGCTGAACATCGACGCCCCGGCAGCCGCCGTGTGGCCGTGGCTGGTGCAAATGGGTCAGGACCGCGGTGGTTTCTACGGTGGTGAAGGGCTGAAAAACCTGGCCGGGCTTCGCCACAACGACGCCGATCGAGTCCACCCGGAATGGCAACAGCTCGCGGTGGGCGATGTGGTGCGGCTGGCTCCCGAAGGCTGGATGGGCCTGCCCGACGGGGTGACATTGCGTGTCGCCGAAATCGTGCCCGACAAATACCTCGTGCTCAATGCGACGCGACCGGACCTGCGCTGGAATGCGGTGTGGTCATTCCACCTTCAGCCGCACTGGGAGGATCGCGTCCGGCTCCTCACCCGGACCCGGATTGCGCTGCGCCGCCCCGGCGAAGTGTTCGCCCTGGAACTGGCCAGGCCGATGATCTCGCTGGGCACCCGAGGATTGCTGCTCGGTATCAAGCACCGGGTTGAGCGGCTGCCGCTGCCGCAGCCCACCGCTCCCGGTTGCTGAGATCGGCTGCGGATACCGGCGTGATATCGCCGAAGCGATGTTACGGGCCCGGGCACAAGATGCCCGGACCCGTAACGCTTGGCTAATTGGTGGCTACCTGGATGTGCTTTTCAGGCTTGGCGGGCTCTGAAACCCCCACGGAGACAGTCAAGATGCCCTTGTCGTAAGTGGCCTTGATGTCGTCCTCGTCGGCACCATCCGGTAGTGAGACCGTGCGGACGAACGAGCCGTAGGAGAACTCCGACCGGCCCTCGAATTCCTTTTTCTCCGTGCGTTCGGCTTTGATGGTGAGCTGCCCGTTACGGACCGTGATATCCACATCCTTGGCCGGGTCGATGCCAGGCATCTCGGCGCGCACCTCGTAGCGGCCTTCCGCCATCTCGTCCTCCAGCCGCATCAGCCGGGTATCGAACATCGGGCGAAGCCCGGCGAAGGAGGGGAACGCCGTAAACAGATCCGAGAACTCGGGGAACAACGAATGTTGTTCTCGCTTCACAGGAAGAGTGGTCATCATTTTCTCCTTTGTGCCATAGTCCCGAATACGGTGACGCAGTCCATCCGACCATGCGAGCCGGTGGCCTGGTAGGGCCCGAAGTCCCCAGTCGACGCGTCGACGGGCAACGAGCTTCTCGCGTCGTCGCACGGGGCCATTGATCCGCGACCAGAAGGTCAAACGACCCTAGTGTCCGCCGCGGCGTCGCCTTACGTTCGGTAGTAGGTGAATCGAACTCGAGGAGGATGCGATGACCACCGCGCGCGACGTCATGAACGCTGGCGTGACATGCATCGGTGAGCATGAAACGTTAAGTGCTGCTGCCCAACACATGCGTGAGCACGACATCGGCGTACTGCCAATCTGTGGAGACGACGACCGGCTCCATGGAATGCTCACCGATCGCGACATCGTGATCAAAGGCATTGCGACGGGGCTGGATCCGAACACCACGACCGCCGGGCAGCTGGTGCACGATCACACTTACTACGTCGACGTGAACGCAAGCATCTCGGAGATGCTCAACGTCATGGAAGAGCATCAGGTCCGCCGCCTTCCGGTCGTCGAAGAGCACCGCCTGGTGGGCATCGTCACCGAAGCGGACATCGCCCGGCACCTCCCGGAGCACTCCATCGCGCAGTTCGTCAAGGCGATCTGCGCGCCGATGGCCATCACCAGCTAGCGACGTCGGCGGCCCGGGCCTGGTCCGCCAGTTTCGGAGGTTATCGACGTGCACGACGAGATTCCGCTGGGGCGGATCGCCGGGTTTTCGGTGAAGGTCCATTGGAGCGTGCTGGTCATCCTGTGGTTGTTCACCTGGAGTCTGGCCACGACGTTGCCCGGTGCGGTCAAAGGTTATGCACCCGTGGCCTATTGGCTCGCCGGCGCCGGTGGGGCGGCAGTCCTGCTGGCGTCGCTGTTGGCTCATGAACTCGCGCACGCCATCGTCGCCCGCCGCTGCGGGGTACCCGTCGAGAACGTGACCCTGTGGCTGTTCGGCGGGGTGACCACGCTGGGCGGTGAAGCGAAGACACCCAAGGCCGCGTTCCGGATCGCGTTCGCGGGCCCGGCCACCAGCCTGGCGCTGTCCGCGACATTCGGCACGCTGGCCGTCGCGCTCGCCGTCATACGGACCCCGCCGATCGTGGTCAGCGTGGCATGGTGGCTGGCGGGGGTCAATCTGCTGCTGGGCCTGTTCAATCTGCTGCCGGGCGCACCGCTGGACGGCGGCCGGCTGGTCCGGGCCTATCTCTGGCGCCGTCACGGCGACATCGTGCGCGCCGGAATCGGCGCGGCGCGGGCCGGACGCGTGGTGGCGCTCGTCTTGATCGCGCTGGGACTGGCCGAGTTTGTGGCCGGCGGCCTGGTCGGTGGCGTCTGGCTGGCCTTCATCGGCTGGTTCATCTTTGCTGCCGCTCGGGAGGAGGAAACCCGGATTTCGACCCGGCAGCTCTTCTCCGGCGTCACGGTCGCAGACGCAATGACCCCCCAGCCGCATACCGCCCCCGGATGGATCACCGTCGAGGAATTCATCCAGCGTTATGTGCTCGGCGACCGCCACTCGGCCTACCCGGTTGCCGAGCAGGACGGATCGATCATGGGTTTGGTCACGCTGAGGCAGCTGCGCGAGCTGCCACCCGCCCGACGCGGCACCACCAGCGTGCGTGACATTGCCGTACCACTGCAGGAGGTGCCGACCGCGGCACCCCGGGAGCCGCTGAGCGCGCTGCTCGAGCAGATGGCGCCGGCCGGCCCCCGTAGCCGTGCCCTTGTCGTCGACGCGGGCGCAGTGGTCGGCATCGTCACGGCCAGCGACATCGCGCGGCTTGTCGACGTCTACCGGCTTGCCCAGCCGGCGCCGGCCACACCACAATGGGACCAGAAGTGACGAGAAATATTGCCACGCAAGGTTATTCGACAAGGTGCCGGGATAAAGGCAAAGGAGAGCGGACATGAAACCGGTCGTTGTCGGGGTCGATGGTTCGCCCGCGGCGATCACGGCCGCATTGTGGGGTGCCGACGAGGCCCACGGCAGAGCCGTGCCGCTACGCCTGATCTCGGTCATCAAGACCACGCATCCCTCCCCGGAAGACTACGAACGCGACCTGCGGCATGCCGAAACGTCCTTGCGGGCAGCGCAAGTCGCGGTGGCGGCCACCGGGAAGCAGGTCAAGGTCGAGACCGATACCCCGCGCGGGCCGGCCGGCGCGGTTCTCGTCGAGGCCTCCCGCGATGCCGAACTGGTCTGTGTCGGATCCACCGGGATGCGGCGCTACGCTCGCTCGATCCTGGGTTCGACGGCAACCGAGCTCGCCGAAAAAGCGCACTGCCCGGTCGCGGTGATCCGCTCGGATGCGGATCAGCCGCCGCTGGATATCAACTGGATTGTGGTGCGCATGACCGACGCGCCCGACAACGACGCGGTCGTCGAGCATGCGGCCCGGGAAGCGATGCTGCGGCAAGCGCCCATACTCGCGCTGGGCGGGCGGCCGGAGGAACTCACCGAAACCCCGGACGGCGACTTCGAACGCCGGGTGCACGAATGGCACCAGCGCCATCCCGGCGTGCGGGTCTACCCGGTCACCACCAAAGCGGGCATCGCTCGCTTCCTGGCCGAGCACCGCGAGCGGGTATTGCTCGCCGTGATCGGAGCGGCCGAGGCTGATCAGCTGGTGCGGCTGGTTGGCCCGTCGGGACATCCCGTTTTCCGGCACCCGGAATGCTCGGTGCTGGTGGTCCGCGACTGAGCTCGCGCCGATCTGGCCCGTGCCGCGCACGTCCCGCTGCGCGGGAGTGCACACGAGGCAGGGAAATTACGGCGCGCTGTTGTGGGTGAGGATGCCGGACAGTTGGCTGCCGATGTTCCCGACGCCTGCGGGTGCTCGTCGACATGGGCTACTCGTCCTACGGGCCCGGGCTCAGCTATGCGGATATTCCCACCCCTGCCGCGTTGTTATCGGTACCCAACCCGTTCACCGTTGTCCCCTACCTGGCGTTAGGGACCGTGCAAGGACCCCAGGCCGCGTTGGTGGATATCGGATTGTTGCCGCAGTCCTATACGCCGAACGCCTGCCCGTACCTTCCGTCCATCAATCCGGGAGTGAACTTCTTCCTGGGTCAGCCGACGGTGACCGTGCTATCTGTGCTGAGCGGCGCGGTCGGGGACGTGCTGGAGCTGATTCCGCCGGCGTGAATTGACCAACCGAATTACTCCGGCGATTCACGTGCCACGATCACCGGTACCTGTGCCAGCTGCGCGACCGCTTCGCCGACGGAGCCCACCGACATTCCGGCGAACCCGCCGCGGCCCCGGCTGCCGACAACCACCAGCTGGGCTTGTCCGGACTTGTCGACGAGCTGGCGCGCCGGCTGATCCTGCACGACGATCCGGGTTACCGCCACATCCGGGTACTGTTCCTGCCAACCCGCCAAGCGCTCGGCCAGCACCTGTTCGGCCATCGACTGTGTTGCCGGCCAATCGATTCCGGGCCACTCCGAGACATCGATGTCGCTCCATGCATGCAGGCCCACCAGCCCCACGCGCCGGCGTGCGGCCTCGTCGAATGCGAACGCCGTGGCCAGTTCGGAGGCCGACGAGCCGTCGATGCCCACCAGCACCGGTGCCTGACCGCGCTGCGCCGCCGACGGGTCCTCGTCGTGGACGATCACGACCGGACAGTGTGCGTAGCGGAGCACGGCGGAACTGACCGAGCCGAGCTGCCGGCCAGGCCATCGTCCGCTGCCCAGACAACCCGTGACCACCATTTCCGCGTCTTTGGACAGGTCGACCAGCGCCGGAACGGCTGGTGACCCCAGGATCTCGGTGTGGACGCCGGCAGGACCGCCACCCTGAGCGGCCTCGTCGACCACTTTGAGCGCTTCGTCGACCAGTCGGCGTCCCCGATCCTGCTGCCAGCGCGCCAGGCCCGCCGGCATCGGCATCTTCAGCCGGCTCGACACTTCGGGCGACACGGCATGCACGAGTGTCAGTGGGATGTTTCGCAGTTCGGCATCGTGGGCCGCCCACTGTACCGCCAGCCGGGCGGACGGTGACTCGTCGATGCCGACGACAATTCCCAGAGGTGCGTTGCGCGATGACATGACTCGTCCTTCGTGTGCCGGTTCGCCGCTATGGACGCTATCTACGGCGGCCCGGCCGGGTCAGAGCCGTTTGTCACCAGCACGAAGGCATAAGTCCCGCGATCGGTGCGATCAGATGCCCGATATCGCCGGTTTGGAGGCGACGATGGCCACCGCGGCCAACCGCTCTCGATGCTTGCGGAATGTGTTGCGCATCACCAGCACTCGCTTACGCGCGGCCGGTTGGGTGAGGACGTTCTTGGCAAAGCGCAGCGCACCGAACAGACCTTCGTCGGCGATCAGCCGGCGCGGCTGCAACAGTGCCATCGGGGCGGTCGCGACGTGCTCCACAACCAGGCCGTGTCCGGCCAGCAGCTGCGACCATTCCGCGACGGTGAGCGGACGCGCGTTGACCTTGATCGCCCGTGCCAGCGACTGCCTGACCTCGGTGCTGACGTCGTCGGGCACGTCGTCGGGCGTCAGGGCCAGCTCGTGAATGGCGTAGCGGCCGCGTGGGCGCAGCACCCGCGCCGCCTCGGCCACGATCGCGTGCTTGGCCGCATCCCCCTGCATGGTCAACATCGCCTCGCCGATCACCACATCGACGCTGGCGTCGGGTAATCCGGTATCGGAGGCATCGGTGACCCGCACGTCGCCCCGGTTTCCGTGATCTTGCAGCACCCCGCGAACCAGGTTGGCGGCATCCGGGTCGCCTTCCGCGCCAACGTACGATCGCGGGTGCCGGACCAGTATTTCGGCGGCGGTACGGCCTAGACCCGGAGCCAGCTCGAGCACGTCAGCGTCGCTGACGTCGGCGCGGGCCAGCAGGGTGCGGGTCAGCTCCACGCCACCGGGCCGGAGCACCCGTTTGCCCAGCCGGGCCAGCAGCCAGTGCCCCTGCAGATGATCCTCGTCGCGACTCGACTGGGGCAGCGGCCGCTCGCATCCGTCTGGTTCGTCCGCCATCAGCTGCCCTGGGGCACAGCGGGTTCCAAGGCCGGCGCCTGGCGCCGCTTATGCACGGTGAGGTATCGCAAGCCCGCTGGGCCGGCAGTGAACTGCCGGCGCGAGCGTCGTGGCAGCCACAGCAGTGCGCCCGGGTGCAGGTTGATGGTGCCCTCCTCGGTGCTCAGCCGGCCGCTGCCAGACAAGACGTGGATCAAGACGTCGAGATCCGGTCCAGTATGCAATGCCGATTCCGCCGCCGGGCGGCAGGGCGACGATGTTGGAGTCCAGATGACGCTCCCGGACCTCCAATTTCCATGCTGCTCCGGTGGCGTCGGTGGGTACGGCGGTGTCGTGGGTGTCGTTGGTGTCGGCCAGGACCCGGGGCAGTGGCGTGGTGGTCAGCTTGCTGATCCGGATACGCCACACCTCGGGGCCCTTTTCGACGTATTCCCACCCGTAGCCGCCGGGGTGTTCGGTGTCGAACTCGGCGCGCAGGTGTTTGGGGTCGTGGTTGTTGACCAGAACGAACGACCCGCCGGTGGGCAACGCGGCGTAGCGGGCGAAAATCATCGGATGCTTGTCCGGTTTGCGTAGTCGGCGTACGTCAAGTTCGTTGTCGGGCATAGGGTTCCCCGCCTCAAGTAGTTTTTACAAAACTGGTTGTGTAAAATCTAGCGCATGACATACGTGATCGGAAAGCCGTGCATCGACGTGATGGACCGCGCCTGTGTGGAGGAGTGCCCGGTCGATTGCATCTACGAGGGGGGCCGGGCGCTCTACATCCACCCGGACGAATGTGTGGACTGTGGAGCCTGTGAGCCGGTATGCCCGGTGGAGGCCATTTACTACGAGGACGACCTGCCGGCCGAGCTGGAACCCTACCGGGCAGACAATGCGGCGTTCTTCACCGAAACCCTGCCGGGCCGGGACGAACCGCTGGGTTCGCCGGGCGGGGCTGCCAAGATTGGGCCTCTGGGGGTTGATACTCCCCTGGTGGCCGCCGAGCCCAGAGCCGACGATTCCGGAGGTGAGTGATATCGCCAGATCAGTCCAGGAGCCGACGGGACGCCGTCGCGCGGTGCTGCGGGTATTGCGGGCATCACGCGTTCCGATGAGCATCGTTGCGATTGCCGACGCGCTGGAAATACATCCGAATACCGTCCGGTTCCACCTCGACGCCCTGGTCGCCGACGGCCAGGCGCAGCGCGTCGAGTCCGGTCCACGCGGTCCGGGACGGCCGCCGCAGATGTTCTCCGCGGTTCGGCAGATGGACCGAGGTGGCGCGCGGCACTATCGGCTGCTCGCCGAAATCCTTTCCAACGGCCTTGCCGCCGAACCTGATTCACAAGCGAAGGCGCTGGCCGCCGGACGCGCCTGGGGGCAGCGGCTGGAAGCACCGGCAACCGACAGCAACGCCGAGAAGTCGATCGAGCACCTGGTGGGGGTGCTCGACCAGCTGGGGTTCGCCCCGGAGCGCCGGGTGTCCGACGGGCAGCACCAGCTGGGCCTGCGCCACTGCCCGTTTCTGGAAGTCGCCGAAAGCCGATCCGCCATCGTCTGTCCGATCCACCTCGGGCTCATGCAAGGAGCTCTGGAATCATGGGCGGCGCCAGTCGGCGTCGAGCGGCTCGACGTGTTCGCCGAGCCAGACCTGTGTCTGGCCCACCTCTCGCTGAAAGGAGCGGCCAGGTGAGCACCGGCCCGGCGATCGAGGTTGCCATCACCTTCGTGTGGCTCGGCATGGTGCTGGCCATCTCGTTCCTGGAAGCGCCGCTGAAGTTCCGGGCGCCCAATGTCACGCTGCAGATCGGGCTCGGCATCGGCCGCCTGGTCTTTCGCGCGCTCAACACCGTCGAGGTCGGGTTCGCGCTGGTCCTGCTGGCACTGGTGGTGGCCGGCCCGACGCCGGGGGGCGTCAGTGTGGCGCTCGGAGTCGCGCTGGCCGCGCTGGCCCTGCAACTGATCGCGGTTCGTCCCCGCCTGACCCGCCGCTCCGACCGGGTGCTGGCCGGGCAGGAGGGGCCGCGCTCCCGGGCCCACTACATATACGTCGGTTTTGAGGTGGTCAAGGTGGTCGCCCTGGTGGTGGCGGGGATACTGCTACTGAACGGCTGAAAGGACTCATCGATGGAATCCATTTCGCTGAACGAGCTGGCCGCCGAAAAGCTGGCCGAGGCGAAACAGTCCCACAGTGGACGGGCTGCGCACACCATCCACGGCGGGCACACCCACGAACTGCGGCAGACCGTGCTGGCCCTGCTTGCCGACCATGACCTGTCCGAACACGACAGCCCGGGCGAGGCGACGTTGCAGGTGCTGCAGGGACACGTGCGCCTCACCACCGCCGACGATGCCTGGGACGGCAAAACAGGCGATTACGTGGCGATTCCGCGCACCCGGCACGCCCTGCACGCGGTGCAGGATTCGGTGGTCATGCTGACCGTGCTGAAAGACCAGCCCGGCGCGCACTAAGCGTGCTGTCCACGCCCTGGTCCCGGGGCTTCGGCCTGCGGGTGCCCATCGTCAACGCGCCCATGGGCGGGGTGGCCGGCGGTCGATTGGCCGCCGCGGTCACCGCTGCCGGCGGTCTGGGCATGATCGGCATGGGCAGCACGGCGACCCAGGCGTCGCTGGCCGAACAGCTGCGGCAGGTGACCGGCAGGTTCGGGATCGGGCTGGTCGACTGGGTGATGCGTGACGAAGTTGGCCTGCTCGAGGACGCGCTGGCCGCGCGGCCGGCGCTGTTGTCGGTCAGCTTCGGTACCGATTGGTCCTGGGTGGACAAGGCGCACGACGCCGGAATCGTCACGGCCACACAGGTTTACGACGGCGCAGGGGCCCGTCGCGCGGTTGACGCCGGGGTGGACATCGTGGTCGCACGCGGGGCCGAGGGGGGCGGCCACGGCGAGGTACGGCTGGGCACGCTGCCGTTGCTGGATGCCGTCCTGGAAGCCGTGTCGGTGCCGGTGCTGGCCGGCGGTGGCATCGCCTCGCCCCGCAGCCTGGCCGCGGTGCTGGCCGCCGGTGCCAGCGGGGCCTGGGTGGGCACCCGCCTGGCGGCGTGCCCCGAGGCGCTGACCAGCGAGAGTACCCGTCGGGCGTTGATCGAGGCCCGCGAAACCGATACCCGGGTGAGCCGGGTATTCGACGTCGCCGCCGGCCTGCCCTGGCCGGCGCGGTACCCCTCACGGGTGTTGGCCAACGACTTCGTCGCGCAATGGACGGGCCGGGAGGATGAGCTGGCCGCTGACCCGGATGCCCGGGCGCGGTTGGCCGCCGCGGTCGCTGCCGAAGACCTGCGGGTGGCCCCCGTCGATGCGGGGCAGGGCGTCGGGATGATCGGTGACAACGCGTCGGTCGCCGAGGTTATCGGGCCGATGTGCTCGGGTGCGGAAAGTTTGCTCGCTCGCTGGGGCTCATGACGCTCGGCCCTTGAGCACGACGCAACACCTTTGCGGCCCGGGGTCCAGCCGGGCGTCGGGGCCGTGCGGCGCCAGGGCGTCGGACACCCCGGTGATCAGCGCGTGGTTCATGGTGCAGGCCAGCTCCGTCTGCTCCTGGGCCAGCGCATGGAACGGGCAGTTCGCCAGCTCGACTTCGCCATCGGTGCGGCGGGGCTCGTAGCCGTGCCGGCGCAGCACCCGCAACGTCACCTCGAGTGCGGCCGCGGCATCCGCGGGCTTGGCGACGCCGTTGCCGATCATCTGGCCGTAGTCGTGGGCGAGTTGGTTGAGCACCTCGGCGGCGGGCTCGCCGGTGGTGGCCGAGCGGGCGATGGCCGCGGCCATCAGCCGTCCCGCCAGCTCGTACTCCCGCTGCGGAAGGCTCACCGCGATATCGCGCCGAGCCCTGCGGTACCGCTTGGCGGTCCGTCCCGCACCGGGGCCGGAGCGACCCGTCACACGTGCGTAGTCGGTCTCCAGCAGGCCCTCGGCGGTGAGTCGGTCGAGGTGGAATTTGACCTGGTGGTGGGCGATTCCCAGGGCGTCGGCCGCCTGGTCGCGGCTCACCGGCCCTGGTTGTGAGCACACGTACTCGTAGAGCCGATGACGCACCGGGTCGGCCAGTGCCCCGATCCCGGCGGCGTTGCGTTCGAGTGAGTCCGTCATAAGTCTGTTTCTAAGAGACAAAACACTTGACGGTACAGCTTACACGTTCTAACGTACAAAATACTTTCCTATAGAAATGGAGGGGTCATGAGTACCAGGCAAGTCCACCAATCCGTCGGTGTCGCACCGTCCTTCGCCGACCAGGTGAAGGATCCGGCATATTCGGCGTACCTGCTGCTTCGCACCGTGTTCACGGTGGCGCCCATCGTGTTCGGGCTAGACAAGTTCTTCAATCTGCTGACCCACCCGCATCACTGGAGCATGTACCTGGCCGGCTGGATCGACAACCTGGTGCCCGGTACCGCCGACCAGTGCATGTACCTGGTGGGTGCGATCGAGATCGCCGCCGGCGTGCTGGTTGCGGTGGTGCCGCGCTTTGGTGCCTGGGTGGTGGCGGCCTGGCTGGCCGGGATCATCCTCGACCTGGTCACCGGTCCCGGGTTCTACGACGTGGCACTGCGCGACTTCGGTTTGCTGGCCGGCGCTGTCGCGCTGGCCCGGCTGGCCCAGGGTGTGCACCGGGGCAGCATCGGGCGGCATTGAGGGGGCCCGGTTCCGTCAGATCCCGCGCAGGTAGCGCTTGGCGATGATGCGCTGGGCCACCGACACGACCGGCCCGCCGAGCTTGCTCCACCAGATCGCGGGCCGGGAGAACGCCGACACCTCCGCGTATACCGCGGAGGTGTTCGCGTCGTAGCGCACGGCGAACCGTTCCTCACCGGACTCCGGGTGACCCGGCAGCGTGCCATAGGCGAATCCACGGGTATCGGGTTCGTCGATGACGTACACGACGCGGCAGGGCGCGCGCAGCAGACCCATCATCTTGACCACCACGATGGCCGAAACCGCCGCCACGTCGGAACTCGCCACAACGCCCAGGCCGGCCCCGCGCTGCATGCCCCAGCGCATGACGGCGTCGGCGGCTTGCTCGAAACGCACACGGCCAGAACCGATCTGGGCCGACACGCTGAGGTGATCGTAGCCCGGCGGCAGCTGCGCGGCCGCGGTCGCGCCCACTTCGGGATAGGTCAGCTGAAGGTCGGCGAGCGCATCCAGGTCCACACACCCAGCTTGCCACGACGGATTGCGCAGCCGGGTTGGCGGCGTACGGTCGGAATGGTGACCACACAGACCTCGAAAGCCTTGGCAGCAGCATCCGGAACATTCACATTCGGCGGCGACTTGACGGTCAACCGGCTCGGCTTCGGCGCGATGCGCCTGACCGGTGAGGGCGTGTGGGGGCCACCGGCCGACCGCGAGGAGTGTGTTCGGGTGTTGCGGCGCGCCGTCGAACTCGGCGTGAATTTCATCGACACCGCCGATTCCTACGGCCCCTACGTGTCCGAGGAGATCATCCGCGAGGCGCTGCATCCCTACGCCGGGCTGGTGATCGCCACCAAGGCCGGGTTGCTGCGGACGGGGCCGGGGGTGTGGATTCCGTTGGGTAACCCGAGCTATCTGCGCCAGGAGTGCGAGATGAGCCTGCGGCGTCTGGGCGTCGACACCATTGACCTGTTCCAGCTGCATCGCATCGACCGTCACGTTCCCCTGGAAGAGCAAGTCGGCGAACTGCTCGCGCTGAAGAACGAAGGCAAGATCCGCCATATCGGGCTATCCGAGGTCGACGTGGACCAACTGAAGGCGGCCCGGCAGATCACCGAAATCGTGTCGGTGCAGAACATGTACAACCTGGCCTCGCGGGGCGCCGAACCACTCGTGGATTTCGCCACCCAGCAAGGCGTCGGTTTCATTCCATGGTTTCCGCTGGCGTCGGGTCCGCTGGCCGCCCCCGATGGCCCGCTGCGGCAGATCGCGGCCGAGCATCGTGCGACGCCGTCGCAGCTGGCGCTGGCCTGGCTGTTGAAACGCTCACCGGCGATGTTGCCAATTCCGGGCACCTCGAGCGTGGCGCATCTGGAGGAGAACGTCGCCGCGGCCGAGATCGAGCTGAGCGACGACGAATTCGAGCTGCTGGCGGCCATCGGAGAGCAGAACGCCTGACTCGGGCGGCGCACGGCATTCGGCGGTAAGCGGCGAAATCGAGCCCGAAGTCGACGGCCGAATTCTGTTCAATCTCTTTGGAACGTTTAAGAAATCGAGATCGAGGTCAGGACTTTCGGCATAGCATCCCAAGCCAAACTGTGCCGAATCAGCGGAGGCTGGGATGTCGTATGTTTGCTGATCGGCCAGGCGGGCTGGGGACCGGCGGTACGGGTGGGACTGGCACGACCCAGAACGGAGGCGATGGCGCCGACGGCGGCATCGGTGCTGACGGCCTGTCTGGCCAACCGGGTTAAACCACGGTCGGCCGGCGATGTGCATCCGGCGGTGGGCTCACCCTACGCGGGCCGGCTCGTACCTTGGGGCGACCTAATACGGTGTGGTGGTGGCAGGTCACCATCAACGACACCCGGGCGGCGGATTCAATCCCCCCGAACCGACCACCAAGGGTGGGCCCGACTACGGCCGGTTCATCGACGCGGTGCGCAGGCTGCAAGACCATGCCCGGGCCGCCGACGCCCCCGACGACGTGATCACGGAGGCCGCCGACCTGCTGGAGAGGGTGTCGGCGCTGCTGACGCCGTTCGACGCCGACGAATGGCACTCGCCGTCGGGCCGGCGGATGGACCTGTTCGTGCGCGGCAATATCCTGACGGTGCCGATGTCGGCGCGTAAGACAGATGACGGCCGGATCCACGGCTGGGCCCGATTCGCCCGATTTCACCTCGGCCGCAACGGCGCCGTGCACGGCGGGGCGCTCGGGTTGCTTTTCGACACGGTCCTGGGTTTGACGGCATCGGTGCTCACCGGCAGCACCCGGCAGCGCACGGCCTACCTGACGATCAACTACCGCAATATCGTGCCCATCGAAAAAAAGCTGCAGGTCGACGCGGGAGTCGACCGTGTCGACGGCCGCAAGATCTTCGTCTCCGGCCGGTTGACCGACGGCGACACCTTGCTGACCGAGGCCGACGCGTTGTTCGTGCGGCTCAAACCTGGGCAGCCTTAGTTCCCAGCAGGAGTTCCCAGCAGGCGCCACAAGCCGGCGGCGTCGGAGTCGATCGCCTCGACGAGGTTCTCGGTGCCCCGCGAGCCCCACACCGCCGGTCCACAAGCGGAGAGTTTCTCGCGGCTGACCACATCCGGACCGGTTCTCATATTCCCGGCCCCGCCGTGCGGAACATCGCGTTCGGCCACCAGCTCGCGGCCGTCGCGCAACCTCACCCGCACTCGCGCCGGGAACGTCATGGTGAACGCGTCGAGTGCCGCCGGCGCCCAGGGCTGTCCTGTCGCGGCGCGGCCGGCGGCACCGATCCCGCCCTCTCGCAGGGCGCGCAGCAGAGCCATGCCGTCGCCGACGCCGACGCGAATGCCCTTGTGCCCGCGGCGAGTTCGTCGAACCGCGGCGAGCAGCCGGCGGGTTGGCGTACCGGCCGTGATCGTGCGCACCGGAAGCAGCGGCGCCATCGCCTCAGCCGTGCGCAGGGTGAGGGACCAGTCGTGGCGCAACGACACTCGGTCGGCCACCGTGGCGAGCTCGCGGTGGTGGGTGGTCAGCCACTCCTCGTTGACCTCGACGGGCGTGAGCCGGCCGGCGACGAGCGTCACCGCGACGGTCCACGGGATCGAGAAGTTGATGGTCACCGGCGTGGGCATGCGGACGGCCGCGTACCTCTGCGACATGGCGTCCATTCCGCACGTCAGCACGCCAGCCTCGACGACCACCGACGCGACGTCGGCGGCCGGCGGCGGCCCCAGTTCAAGCAGCGCATCGACGGTCGTATCAACATAGGCGCAGCCCGGGTAGCGCTTGATGCTCATCGTCCGGGTCGCCCATCCGGAGCCGAGTCCGCCGAGAAGCGCGGACAGCGGCGCATAGCAGAACGCATCGAAGAAGCCCTGCGGATGGTCCAGGGCATCCAGTGGACCGGTGACGCCGCGGGCGGCGAGTCGGGCGCCCCGGATCCCGGCCAGAGTCGGCTCGGCCGCCGTCAGCAACTTCGAGTCGGGCGCCATGAACCCCGGCACGGTGGCGCGCGGAGCTTGGTAAACGGCAAGGGCCAGGGCATGTGCCAGCCGGCCGGTGTCCAGCCCGAGCAGGAGTCCTGCGGCGACGGCCGATCCGGCGGCGTGCACGAACGACCACAGCTGGCCATTGAGCGGTCCGAGCAGGCAGGCGCCGCCCAACCGGGCCTCGAGTTCGTTAGCCGCAACCTGGGCGGTGAGTTGCTCGGCCGCCGAGGCGCCGGTCTCGGCGGCCAGCAATACCGGCACCAGCACGGCGGAGTGGCCGGCGTGAGCGAAGCACACATAGTCGTCGAAATCGAGCGCGATCGACAACGCGGCCGCCGCATACAGGGCATCGTCGAAGGCAACCGAGCGGGGCAGTCCCGGCACCAAAACCGGGCCCTCGCCGGCCCAGGTTTCGACGCCCGCGAGCACCCGCTGGGACGCGACGTCGCCGGTCGAAGCGGCCATGGCCGCAAACACGGATCGGCGCTGGGCGCGGCAAAGGTCGACCACCGGGTCCGGGACATCCTCGAGACGAAGGTCGGCGGCCCAGCCCGCCAACCGTTCGATGGTCGTCACCACGGTCGCACGGTAGGCGCGCATCGACTGATGGGTCAATCGAGGTGGCGGATCGGCTTGGGCTGGTAGTCGGGCGCACCGATAGCATGGTCGCGATCGTCCTGACACGCATCGAACATGTCCAAGCCTTGGAGACCAACCCGATGAGCGCCCCCGCACACCCCGTCCCCGGAGCCGACGACGGCGGCGACGCGCGGTCGTCCCGGCCGGGACACGTGATCCGGGTTCCGGCCGGGACCGCCGCGGCCGCCGCGGTCAGCGAGGCGGGGTTGCCCAGGCGCGGCACGCCCGACGCGATCGTGGTGGTGCGCGACGGCGAGGGCAAGCTGCGCGACCTGAGCTGGGTGCCCGATGCCGATGTCGAGGTCATACCGGTGCCGGCCAATACCGACGACGGCCGCAGTGTCATCCGGCATTCGACCGCCCACGTCCTGGCCCAGGCCGTGCAGGAGCTGTTCCCGCACGCCAAACTGGGCATCGGCCCGCCCATCACCGACGGCTTCTATTACGACTTCGACGTGGCCGAGCCGTTCACTCCGGAGGACCTGGCGGCGCTGGAGAAGCGGATGCGTCAGATCGTCAAGGAGGGGCAGCTATTTGACCGGCGGGTCTATGAGTCCAAGGACCAGGCCCGCGCCGAGCTGGCCAACGAGCCCTACAAGCTCGAACTCGTCGACGACAAATCCGGCGACCCAGACGTCATGGAGGTAGGTGGCGACGAACTCACCGCCTACGACAACCTCAATCCCCGTACCCGGCAACGGGTCTGGGGCGACCTGTGCCGAGGGCCGCACATCCCGACCACCAAACACATCCCGGCCTTCAAGCTGACCAGGAGCTCGGCGGCCTACTGGCGCGGTGACCAGAGAAACGCCAGCCTGCAACGGATTTACGGCACCGCGTGGGAGTCGCAGGAGGCGCTCGACCGCCATCTGGAACTCATCGAAGAGGCGCAGCGCCGCGATCACCGCAAGCTCGGCGTCGAGCTGGACCTGTTCAGCTTCCCCGATGAAATCGGTTCCGGCCTAGCCGTTTTCCACCCTAAGGGCGGGATCGTGCGCCGCGAACTGGAGGACTACTCGCGGCGCAAGCACACCGAGGCCGGCTACCAATTCGTCAACAGCCCGCACATCACCAAGGCCCAGCTGTTCCACACCTCCGGACACCTGGACTGGTACGCCGACGGCATGTTCCCGCCGATGCATATCGACGCGGAACACAACGCGGACGGCTCGGTGCGCAAACCCGGCCAGGACTACTACCTCAAGCCGATGAACTGCCCGATGCACTGCCTGATCTTCCGGGCTCGTGGGCGGTCCTATCGCGAATTGCCGTTGCGGCTCTTCGAGTTCGGCACGGTCTATCGCTACGAGAAGTCCGGCGTGGTGCACGGGTTGACCAGGGTGCGCGGGCTGACCATGGACGACGCGCACATCTTCTCCACCCGCGACCAGATGCGCGACGAGCTGCGCTCGCTGCTGCGGTTCATCCTCGACCTGCTCGGCGACTACGGTCTGACCGACTTCTATCTCGAGCTGTCCACCAAGGACCCGGACAAGTTCGTCGGATCCGACGAGGTCTGGGAGGAAGCCACCAACGTGCTGGCCGAGGTGGGCGCCGAATCCGGCCTGGATTTGGTGCCGGATCCCGGCGGCGCCGCGTTCTACGGACCCAAGATCTCGGTGCAGGTCAAAGACGCGCTGGGCCGTACCTGGCAGATGTCGACCATCCAGCTGGACTTCAACTTTCCGGAGCGCTTCGAGCTGGATTACACGGCAGCCGACGGGACCCGGCAGCGTCCGGTCATGATTCACCGCGCGCTGTTCGGGTCCATCGAGCGGTTCTTCGGGATCCTCACCGAGCACTACGCGGGGGCGTTCCCGGCGTGGCTGGCGCCGGTTCAGGTGGTCGGCATCCCGGTCGCCGACGAGCACGTGCCATACCTGGAAGAGGTTGCGGCACAGCTGAAGTCGTACGGCGTACGGGTCGAGGTGGACGGCAGCGACGACCGGATGGCCAAGAAGATCGTGCACCACACCAACCAGAAGGTGCCGTTCATGCTGCTGGCCGGTGACCGCGACGTGCAGGCCGGGGCGGTCAGCTTCCGGTTCGGTGATCGCACCCAGCTCAACGGCGTGCCGCGGGACGCGGCGGTGGCGGCGATCGTGGAGTGGCTCGCGACTCGCGAAAACACTGCTCCGACGGCTGGACTGGTGAAAGTGGGCAGCGGTGGGTGACGAGCAGTACGCTGACCGCGAGGACAGCACCATCTTGGATCGAGGCGTCGGCCAGCGCGACCACCTGGAGCGGCTGTGGACGCCCTACCGGATGAACTACCTCGCCGAAGCGCCGATGAAGCGCCCCGAGTCGGAGCGCTCGCAGCCGTTCACCGAAATCCCGCTGCTGTCCGACGAGGAAGGCCTGGTGGTGGCCCGCGGCGAACTCGTCTACGCCGTGCTCAACCTCTATCCGTACAACCCGGGGCACCTGATGGTGGTGCCCTACCGTCGGGTTTCAGAGCTCGAGGACCTGACCGAGCGGGAGAGCGCGGAGCTGATGGCGTTCACCCAGAAGGCGATTCGAGTCATCAAGACGGTGTCACGGCCGCACGGCTTCAACGTCGGCCTGAACCTGGGCACCTCGGCGGGCGGATCGCTGGCCGAGCATCTGCACGTGCACGTGGTACCGCGATGGGGCGGCGACGCGAACTTCATCACGATCATCGGCGGCTCCAAGGTGATTCCGCAGTTGCTGCGCGACACCCGCCGGTTGTTGGCCACCGAATGGGCCAGGCAACGGTGAGTTGCGGCGGCGACGATGCAGAGCGCAGCGATGAGGAGGAGCGGCGCGCATGAGTTGCGGCGGCGACGATGCAGAGCGCAGCGATGAGGAGGAGCGGCGCGCATGAGTTGCGGCGGCGACGATGCAGAGCGCAGCGATGAGGAGGAGCGGCGCGCATGAGTTGCGGCGGCGACGATGCAGAGCGCAGCGATGAGGAGGAGCGGCGCGCATGAGTTGCGGCGGCGACGATGCAGAGCGCAGCGATGAGGAGGAGCGGCGCGCATGAGTTGCGGCGGCGACGATGCAGAGCGCAGCGATGAGGAGGAGCGGCGCGCATGAGTAAGGTGCCGTTCCTGTCCCGGGCGGCCTTTGCGCGGATCACCGATCCGCTGGCCCGGGCGCTGCTGCGGATCGGCCTGACGCCCGATGCCGTCACCATCATCGGGACCACGGCTTCGGTGGCCGGGGCGCTGGTGCTTTTCCCGATGGGCAAGCTGTTTCCCGGTGCGTGTGTGGTCTGGTTCTTCGTGCTTTTCGACATGTTGGACGGGGCCATGGCCCGGCAACGCGGCGGTGGCACCAGGTTCGGCGCGGTGTTGGATGCCGCCTGCGACCGCATCAGTGACGGCGCGGTGTTCAGCGGTCTGCTGTGGTGGATCGCGTTCGGCATGCGCGACCGGCTGCTGGTGGTGGCGACGCTGACCTGTCTGGTCACCTCGCAGGTGATCTCCTACATCAAGGCGCGGGCCGAAGCCAGCGGCCTGCGCGGCGACGGCGGCATCATCGAACGCCCGGAGCGGTTGATCATCGTGCTCGTCGGTGCGGGCGTATCGGACTTTCCGTTCATCGCGTGGCCGCCGGCGTTGCCGGTGGCCATGTGGGTGCTGGCCGTGGCCAGCGTGATCACGCTGGGGCAGCGGTTGCACACGGTGTGGACCTCGCCGGGGGCCACCGATCGCATACCGGCGACGGGCGGTAGGACCGAAACGCAAGGCCACCCGGAACCGGGCAACCCCGGAAAGACGCAGCAGTGACCACCACCCCGGCCGGCCTGCAATTCCGCGGGAGCCCGCGTCGCCTGCTGACCGGTCATGCGACCGACTGGGCCTACGCCGCGGGCTGGCGGGTCGTGCGCGCGATGCCGGAGTTCGCCGCTCGCAATGTGTTCGACGCCGGGGCGCATTACGCGGCCCGCCGTGGTGGGCCCGAGCAACTGCGCAAGAACCTGGCCCGGGTCATCGGCGTTCGACCCGCCGACGTCCCGGACAGCTTGATGCGTGCCTCGCTGGAGTCCTATGCCCGCTACTGGCGCGAGGCGTTCCGGTTGCCGACGATGAACCACCGCAAGGTGGCTCGACAGATCGACAACTCGTTCCGGGGCCTCGACCATCTGGATGCCGCGCTGGCCGCGGGCCGCGGTGTTGTGCTCGCATTGCCGCACAGCGGAAACTGGGACATGGCCGGCATGTGGCTGGCGCAGACGCATGGCACTTTCACCACCGTCGCGGAACGACTCAAACCCGAGTCGTTGTATCGGCGTTTTATCGAGTATCGGGAACGCCTGGGCTTCGAGGTGCTCCCGCTGTCCGGCGGCGGCAAACCGCCGTTCGAGGTGTTGTGCGAGCGGCTGCGGGCCAACCGGGTGGTCTGCCTGATGGCCGAGCGCGACCTGACCCGCAGCGGTGTCGAGGTCAACTTTTTCGGCGAACCCACCCGGATGCCCGCGGGGCCGGCCAAGCTGGCCATCGAAACCGGAGCGGCGTTGCTGCCGGCGCACTGCTGGTTCGAACGCAATGGCTGGGGTTTTCGGGTGTATCCGGCGCTGGACTGCACCAGCGGGGACGTCGGCGCCATCATCCAGGCGTTGGCTGACCGGTTCGCGGCCAACATCGCCGAGCACCCCGCCGACTGGCACATGCTGCAGCCGCAATGGCTGGCTGATCTGTCCGACGCCCGGCGGGCCCGACTGAGGCACAATTGAGGCCCAATTGAGGCCCACTTGAGGAAAGCCTGATGCGCATCGGGATGGTCTGTCCATACTCGTTCGACGTGGCGGGCGGCGTGCAGTCGCACGTGTTGCAGCTCGCCGAGGTGATGCGCGCCCGCGGGCACGAGGTCAGCGTGCTCGCGCCGGCATCACCGCATGCCGCGCTGCCCGACTATGTCGTCTCCGGTGGCAAGGCGGTGCCGATTCCCTACAACGGGTCGGTGGCGCGGCTCCGCTTCGGCCCGGCAACCCACCGCAAGGTCAAGAAGTGGCTGTCCGAAGGCGATTTCGACGTCCTGCACCTGCACGAGCCCAACGCGCCGAGCCTGTCGATGCTGGCCCTGAACATCGCCGAAGGCCCGATCGTGGCGACGTTTCACACGTCGACCACCAAGTCGCTGACCCTGACGGTGTTCCAGGGCATCCTGCGGCCGATGCACGAGAAGATCGTCGGCCGGATCGCGGTGTCGGATCTGGCCCGGCGCTGGCAGATGGAGGCGCTGGGCTCGGACGCGGTGGAGATCCCCAACGGCGTGGACGTGGCTTACTTCGCCACGGCGTCGCCGCTGGACGGATATCCGCGGCCGGGCAAGACGGTGCTGTTCCTGGGCCGCTACGACGAGCCGCGCAAAGGCATGGCCGTCCTGCTGGCCGCGTTGCCTGCCGTGCTGCAGCGTTTCCCGGAGGTGCAGCTGTTGATCGTCGGCCGCGGCGACGAGGACCAGTTGCGCAGCCAGGCAGGTCGGTTGGCCGAACACATGCGCTTCCTGGGTCAGGTCGACGACGCCGGTAAGGCCTCGGCGATGCGCGGCGCCGACGTGTACTGCGCCCCCAACACCGGCGGCGAGAGTTTCGGCATCGTCCTGGTCGAGGCGATGGCCGCCGGAACCCCGGTGGTGGCCAGCGATCTGGACGCCTTCCGGCGCGTGCTACGAGACGGCGAGTTGGGATGTCTGGTCCCGGTCGGACCCCCGGATTCACAGGCCGCCGCGCTGGCCGGTGCGCTGATCCGGGTGCTCGACGACGACGCGCTGCGTCGCCGGTATGTCGCCGCCGGGGCCGACGCGGTTCGTCGTTACGACTGGTCGGTGGTGGCCAGCCAGATCATGCGGGTATACGAGACGGTCGCCGGGTCGGGCGTCAAGGTGCAGGTAGCCAGCTGATGACGTGGCTGCTCGTCGCCGTCGTCGCGGTGCTGTTCGTGGTGCTGGTGGCGTTCGGCGCCTGGGGTTATCAGCGGGCCAACCGGCTGGACCGGCTGCACGTCCGTTACGACCTGTCCTGGCAGGCGCTCGACGGTGCCCTGGCGCGGCGCGCGGTGGTGGCGCGCGCCGTCGCTATCGAGGCCTACGGCGATACGCCCGAGGGCAGGCGGTTGGCGGACCTGGCCGACGCGGCCGAGTGCGCCCCTCGGCAAGCGCGCGAGGCCGCGGAAAACGAGCTCTCCGCCGCACTTGAGGTGGTCGACCCGCCGTCGCTGCCGACGGCCCTGGCTGCCGAGCTGGCCGACGCCGAAGCCCGGGTGGTGCTGGCTCGCAGATTCCACAACGACGCCGTGCGCGACACCCTCGTGCTGCGCGAACGGCGCATGGTGCGTGCTTTCCGGCTCGGTGGAAGAGCGCCGCTGCCAACGTATTTCGAAATCGCGGAGCGTCCCCACGCGCTGGTCCACGGCGGCCGGGGTGACCACAGTGACCTGATTCGACGCACCTCGGCGCGCCTGGTGCTGCTCGACGAGACCGGCGCGGTGCTGTTGCTGCGCGGTTCGGACCCGGCGGCCCGGGAATCTGATGGCCCCGCGGTGCCTCGGTGGTGGTTCACCGTCGGCGGTGAGGTGCGCAACGGGGAGCAGCTGGCTGCAGCGGCTGCGCGGGAGCTGGCCGAGGAAACCGGCCTGCAGGTCGAGCCGGCCGACTTGGTCGGCCCCATCTGGCGACGCCACGACGTCTTCGAGTTCAACGGCTCGCTGCTCGACAGCGAGGAGTTCTACCTGGTGTACCGCACGCAGCGGTTTGAGCCGTCCATCGAGGGCCGAACCGAGCTGGAGCGCCGCTACATTCACGGTGCCCGCTGGTGCGGCGCCACCGAGATCGCGAAGTTGATAGCCGCCGGCGAGCAGGTGTACCCGTTGCAGCTCGGCGAGCTGCTGCCCGAAGCGAACCGGCTGGCGGATGCGTCGGGCGAAGATATGCGCAATACCGTTGTGCCGCAGTCCATCCGCTGATCGGCGCGCGGTCTCGCTTGGTCGATCTCAGGGGAGCCGTGGTAACCACGATGACAGCGGCGGCAGCCCCACATCGGCCAGTGCGTCGTTGACGCCTTGCACGGTGCCGCGCTGCAGCGCCGCGACCACGTCGAACACACTGATGTCCGGGAACAGCCCGGCCGGGGTGGGAACGTCGGCCGGGCCCTGGCTGTAACCGTGTTCGAGGTTGCCGTAGCCCCAGTTCACCAGGACCTTCAAATTCGGTTGGATCAAATCCGCCAGCGGCTCCCCGACGAAGGGAATGGCGCGCACCGGAGCCAGCATCGGCAGATCCTGGACGGGAATCATGATGTAGGTGGTCAGTGACCCCGGGGTCACCGGCTGAACCACACCCGCGGCAACCCATTCGGGCGTGAGGGCCGGGAATTGGGAGTGCAGAATCAATGCACCGGCGACGGCGTTGACGTCCGCCAGGATATTGATCGGGTACTGCGGAAAATTGCTGATCCCGCCGTATTCGAGCGAGTAAACGGTGGTCGGGTAGACGTTGGACGGAGTAGCCGGGAAAAAGGTGAAGTCCGCGATCGGAAGATGCACTCCGGGGAAGCGGGACAGAATGCCGCCGTTGGGGTTGGCGGGATCACCGATCAGCACGAAGGACAGATCACTCAAGGCCGGCCGCTGGTCGGTCGGCAAGGTCGCGAGATGGCGCATTTCTTCGCCGACGACCACGGCGCCTTGCGAGTAGCCCAGAACGACGGTTTTTTGCCCCAAGGTGAATTGCGTCATGATCGCCGAGTTCAGATCGGCGACGCCCCGAGCCACCGATTTGTCGAGGCTCAAGCTGTCCAGGCCGGTCAACGGCCACAGCTTCGAGGGCGTTACCAAGAAGTTGGCGGCGTACCCGGCGAAGGCGGGGTCGACCGGGTTGATGAACAAGTCCGAAACGGCCGCCGTGTAGAAGATCCGGGGCAGCGGACTGAACGCCGTACCGCCCAGGGTCAATACCACGCCGCCGCCCCCCAACCGCTCGAACACGCTGGTGACCCCGACGTCGCCGTCGCCGGGCCGGGCGAAGCCGACCAAACCTTCGCCGACGTTGACGAAGCCTACGTTTCGGAAGCCGACGTTCCAGATGCCGACGTTCGCGTCGCCGGTGTTCTCGAAACCGATGTTGAATTGGCCGACGTTGCGGGTACCGACATTCGCATTGACATAGTTGTTCCAACCCGCGTTGAAATTGCCCACGTTGTCAAAACCCAGGTTGAAGCTGCCAAGGTTTGCGTTGCCGATGTTGGCGTTGCCGATGTTATTGCTGCCGATGTTGAAGTTGCCGGTGTTGTTGTTGCCGATGTTGAAGCTGCCGGTGTTTCCAGTGCCGATGTTGATGTTCGGGAGTTGCCAGCTGGCAATGGCGCTGTCGGCCATATCCGCCAATCGTTGCGGCAGTTCCTGCCATGGCGGCAACTGCGCCACAGCTGCCGAGGCGCTCAGGTGGTAGCCCAGCATGGCGGTCACGTCCTGAGCCCACATCTGCTCGTATTCGGCCTCGGCGAGCGCGATTGCCGGCGCGTTTTGGCCGAATAGGTTGGACATCACCAGCGACAACAACTGAGACCGATTACCTGCGATGATCGCGGGATGCACGGTGGCCGGCTGCGCCGCTTCGAACGCGCTCACCGCTGATCGGGCCTGAGCGGCCGCCTGCTCGGCGTCACTGGCCGTCGCCTGCAACCACGCGGCGTAGGGCGCTGCCGCGCCCAGCATCGCCGCCGACGCCGCACCCAACCACGTCCCGCCCGCCAACCCCGCGGTCAACGCCTCGAACGAGGTGGCCGCCGAGCCCAGCTCAGCGGCCACCCCATCCCATGCTGCCGACGCCGCCAGCATCGGCCCCAGTCCAGCGCCCGAAAACATGCGCGTCGAATTGATTTCCGGGGGCAAGATGACGAAATTCATCGTTGTCCGCCTTATCTGAGCTGGTTTTCAGCCCTCGCACCCCCGCGATAGCCAAGCAGTCTACGAGCGCCACGGAGCTCTCGCGGGTTATTCCCCACAGCGGCGACCAAACGCGTTGCCCGTCGACGAAATCGACGAAATCGCCTAGACGTCGGCGACGGCTTCGGAAGCCCGTCCCGCAACCTTTCAGGTGGGTAGCACTGCACCGGGTCAGGACAATTGCGGGAATCGCGGCGGCGGCAATCCCAGGTCGGCCATGGCGTCGTGTAGGCCCTGCCCGGCCCCCTCGACCAGTTGGCCGGCAACGGTAAGCGGGTCGAATTGCGGGAACAGGCCGGCCGGGGTGGGCACATCCTGATAGGCGGTGCGGTCATAACCCAACTCCACGAGCACCCGCAGATCCGGCTGCACCAGGTCGGCCAGCGGGTTTCCCAGAATGGGGACCGCGCGCAGCGGGTTCAGCAGCGGCAGATCGTGGGTGGGGATCAGGATGTATTTGGTCATGGTGTCCGCCGGCGACACGGGCTGCACCACACCGGTAGCGATCTGGGCGGGCGTGAGGTCAGGATAGCTGGAGTGGATGTAGAACTGGCCGGCGACGGCGTTGGCGTCGGCGAGCAGGTTGAGTGGGTACTGCGGGAAGTCGGCCTGGAAGTCGTATTGAATCGCGTAGTCAGTGGTCGGGTAGGCGTTGGCCGGGGTGGCGCCGAAGAACGGCAGATCCAGAATCGGGATGTACAGACCGTGGAAGCGCTCGAGGAATCCGCCGTTGGGGCGGTTGGGGTTGGCGGCCAGCACAAATGACAGCTGGTCGGCTGTGGGCCGTTGGCCGGCGGGCAGGGTCAGCAGGTGCTGCATTTCCAAGCTGGCAACCGAGGCGCTCTGCGAGTAGCCGAATACCAGGGTGGGGTTGCCGTTCTGCGTCATGATCGCGTCGTTGAGCACTTTCGCGCTCTGTACCATCGACTGGCCGACGGTCAGACTCGTCAGACCGGTGAGCGGCCAGTACTGCTCCGGGGTGTACAGGCCTTGGGCGAGGTAGCCCGGGTGGAACGGGGCGATGAACAGCTGGTCGATGCGGCTTACATAGCTCGGCGTCGGCTGCAGGAACGCGGTGCCCATGACGAGCGCCGTGCCCGGCGCCATCGCCGCCGGGCCTGCGCCGGTTGTCGACAGGCCGTCCATGAGCTGCTGCCACGGAGTCAGCCGGCTGGCCACCGCCGACGCATTGGAGTAGTAACCGGACATGGCGGCCACATTCTGGGCCCACATCTGCTCGTATTCGGCCTCGGTGGCCGCGATCGCCGGGGCGTTCTGGCCCAGCAGGTTCGACGCGATCAGCGACACCAACTGAGTCCGGTTGACGCCGACCATCGCCGGGTGCACCGTGGCCGTCAGTGCGGCCTCGAACGTGCTCGCGGCCATCCGGGCCTGCCCGGCCGTCTGCTCAGCGTGCTGTGCGGCCGCGCTCAGCCAGGCCAGATACGGTGCGGCCGCGGCCGTCATCGCGGTCGATGCAGCGCCCTGCCAGGATGTCACCAGACAAGAGGCGACCGACTCGAACGAGACCGCCGAGGCCTGCAGGTCGGCGGCCAGCCCGTCCCAGGCGGCCGCGGCCGCCAACATCGGCGCCGGACCGGCACCGGCGTACATCCGCGCCGAGTTGATCTCCGGCGGTAGCACGGTGAAGTTCATGACACGCGTTTCCTTCACAGCAGGCGCTCTCAGCTGCCGTGCGATGTGGCGCCGGTGGCCGCGGACTTTCGTACGCCGACCGCCGCCGGGCACGGGCGAGTGAAAACCCAACGGAATTGAGGTCCTGCCCGAAAGGACGTCAATGACTGTATGACAGGGGCGCGGCGCTCGCTTAGGCTTCGGCAGATTTCCTCGGCGCCCAACGACGTTGGGGCGCAAAAGGGTTGCGGGCCGATTCGTTCACCGTCTGAACGCGGCCATGACCACCGCCCGCACGACCGCGCGGAGCCGAAAAACCCGGTTTTCGCTCACCACTAGACTGAAGCCCGCATCGAAGGAGAGAAGAAGGTAGTGGACACCTCGAACGGGGCCCCGTCATCCGGGTCGGTCAACGGCCAGGCCGGTACGGCGCGGGTCAAGCGTGGTATGGCCGAGATGCTCAAGGGCGGCGTGATTATGGACGTCGTCACCGCGGAGCAGGCTCGCATCGCCGAGGGCGCGGGCGCGGTCGCGGTGATGGCGTTGGAGCGGGTGCCCGCTGACATCCGCGCTCACGGCGGGGTGTCGCGGATGAGCGACCCCGAAATGATCGAGGGCATCATCTCCGCGGTCACCATCCCGGTGATGGCCAAGGTGCGCATCGGTCATTTCGTGGAGGCGCAGATCCTGCAGAGCCTGGGCGTGGACTACATCGACGAGTCGGAGGTGCTGACTCCGGCCGATTACACCCATCACATCGACAAATGGAAGTTCACCGTGCCGTTCGTGTGTGGGGCGACCAACCTCGGTGAAGCGCTGCGTCGGATCGGCGAGGGCGCGGCCATGATCCGCTCCAAAGGGGAGGCCGGCACCGGTGATGTCTCCAATGCCACCAGCCACATGCGGGCGATCAGCGGCGAGATCCGCCGGCTGACGTCGCTGTCGCAGGACGAATTGTATGTGGCGGCAAAGGATTTGCAGGCGCCCTATGAACTCGTCGCCGAGGTGGCCCGCTCCGGCAAGCTGCCGGTGACGATGTTCACCGCCGGCGGGATCGCCACCCCGGCCGATGCGGCGATGATGATGCAGCTCGGCGCTGAAGGCGTGTTCGTCGGCTCGGGCATCTTCAAGTCCGGCGCCCCCGAGCACCGCGCCGCCGCGATCGTCAAAGCCACCACCTTCTACGACGACCCCGACGTGCTGGCCAAGGTGTCGCGAGGGCTGGGCGAGGCGATGGTCGGCATCAACGTCGAACAGATCGCCCAGCCGCACCGGCTCGCCGAGCGCGGCTGGTAAGAACCTTCCGTGGCGATCGAAGAGATCCTCGACCTCGAGCAACTTGAGGTCAACATCTATCGCGGCAGCGTCTTCAGTCCGGAGTCAGGTTTTCTGCAGCGCACGTTCGGCGGCCATGTCGCGGGGCAGTCGCTGGTGTCGGCGGTGCGTACCGTCGACCCGTCGTATCGAGTCCACTCGTTGCACGGATACTTTCTTCGGCCTGGAGATGCCAAGGAGCGCACCGTTTTTCTGGTCGAGCGCACTCGAGATGGCGGATCGTTCGCCACCAGGCGGGTCACTGCCATCCAGCATGGGGAAATCATCTTCAGCATGGGCGCATCCTTTCAAACCCATCAGCAAGGCATCAGCCACCAGGACCAGATGCCGGCGGCGCCGCCGCCTGACGATCTGCCCGGATTGCGCTCGGTGCGGGTGTTCGACGATGCCGGTTTCCGGCAGTTCGAGGAGTGGGACGTGCGGATTGTGCCGCGGGAGCAGTTGCAGTGTTTGCCCGGCAAGGCTTCCCAGCAGCAGGTGTGGTTTCGCCACCACGATCCGCTGCCCGACGATCCGGTGCTGCACATCTGCGCGCTCGCCTACATGAGCGATCTGACGTTGCTGGGTTCGGCGCAGGTGAACCATCTGCACGAGCGTGAGCATCTGCAGGTAGCGTCGCTGGATCATGCGATGTGGTTCATGCGGTCGTTCCGCGCCGACGAATGGTTACTGTACGACCAGTCCTCGCCGTCGGCCGGCGGCGGGCGCGCCCTCACCCACGGGAAGATCTTTACCCAGCGCGGTGAGTTGGTGGCGGCCGTCGTGCAGGAGGGGCTGACTCGTTATCGTCACGGATACCAGCCGTGAGCCCGCCGAAGATCGGCGTCCTGGCACTGCAGGGGGACACCCGGGAACACCTTGCGGCACTGCGTGAAGCCGGAGCCGAGGCGATGCCGGTGCGCCGCCGCGACGAGCTGGACGCGGTGGATGCGCTGGTGCTTCCGGGCGGCGAGTCGACGACCATCAGCCATCTGCTGCGCGACTTCGAATTGCTGGCGCCGCTGCGGGCGCGGCTGTCCGATGGCCTTCCCGCGTACGGCGCGTGTGCCGGCATGATCCTGCTGGCCAGCGAAATTCTGGACGCCGGCGCTCGCGGCCGCGAGGCTGTGCCGCTGCGTGGGATCGATATGACCGTGCGGCGCAATGCCTTTGGGCGCCAAGTCGATTCGTTTGAGGGCGATATCGCGTTCGCCGGCCTGGACGACCCGGTGCGTGCGGTGTTCATCAGGGCGCCATGGGTCGAGCGGGCCGGCGAGGGTGTGCAGGTGCTGGCCCGGGCCGCGGGCCACATCGTCGCGGTTCGGCAGGGCGCGGTGTTGGCGACGGCGTTCCACCCGGAGATCACCGGCGATCGTCGTATCCATCAGCTGTTCGTCGACATCGTCCGGGGTCGGCGCTGACGTCTCATCGGGGGGCGCCTTCATGTGCGCACCATCATCGAGCCTGTAATTTTGCAGGCTCGCACTCGAACTTCCCCTGCAGAATTACAGGCTCGGTGGGCGGAAGCCGGCCAGGCGACCACCACCTGCGGTCCACGTAGACTCGTTGGGCGAACTTTCAAGCAACAGAACCCGAAAAGAAGAGGTGCACCACAGCGATGAGCGGCCATTCCAAGTGGGCTACCACCAAGCACAAGAAGGCCGTCGTCGACGCCCGTCGCGGCAAGATGTTCGCCCGGCTGATCAAGAACATCGAGGTCGCAGCCCGCGTCGGCGGCGGTGACCCGGCGGGCAACCCGACCCTTTACGACGCCATCCAGAAGGCCAAGAAGAGCTCGGTGCCCAATGAGAACATCGAGCGGGCACGCAAGCGCGGCGCCGGTGAGGAAGCCGGTGGCGCCGACTGGCAGACCATCATGTACGAGGGTTATGCGCCCAACGGCGTGGCGGTGTTGATCGAGTGCCTGACCGACAATCGCAACCGGGCCGCCAGCGAGGTGCGGGTGGCCATGACGCGCAACGGCGGCACCATGGCCGATCCGGGATCGGTGTCCTATCTGTTCTCTCGCAAGGGTGTGGTCACCCTGGACAAGGACGGCCTGACCGAAGACGACGTGCTGACCGCGGTGCTGGATGCCGGTGCCGAGGAGGTCAACGACCTGGGCGACACTTTCGAAGTGGTCGCCGAACCAGGTGATCTGGTCGCGGTGCGCACCGCGTTGCAAGACGCGGGGATTGACTACGAATCGGCCGAAGCCGGTTTTCAGCCGTCGGTCAGTGTGCCGGTGGATGTCGATGGCGCCCGCAAGGTGTTCAAGCTCGTCGACGCTCTGGAAGACAGCGACGACGTGCAGAACGTGTGGACCAATGTCGACGTGTCCGACGAGGTGTTGGCGGCTCTCGACGAGGAGTGAGCGCGGCCGTCGCAGCGCGGCGCCACCGGAAGCTCATCAGCTCGAACTCCACTTGCAGCCACTCGTACGTGTTGGCCGCACGCACACCTAATGGGTCTTGATGCGCCCATCGCGCTCGGTGATCTCTGCCTTTCGTTGCCGCGCACGCCGAAGCGGTCGCGAATCGGCTTGGGGACCACGAGGCGTCCGCGGCGCCGCCGGCGGCTAACACCGGCTGGCGCCACCGGTTAGTCGTATCCGTGCCGCATGTCTTCGACGATGCGCGGGTTGTCGAGGGTCGAGGGCTCGAGCGGGCGCGGCGCCACGTCGCCCGGGAACACCGTGGCCGCATCGAGCACCCGCTGATTGAGGAAACGCAGCGACGGCGCGTCGCTCGGCACCGTCGGCGCGGGGGCGCTGGACCCGCGGCGTGCCAGGACGAAGCCCCAGTCACCGAACGTGGGCACATAAACGTGGTAGGGCGTCACCGCGTACCCCGCGGCCTGCACCGACGACACCGTGCGCCAGAACGCGGTCCGCGTCGAGAACGGGCTGCCCGCCTGCACCACCATCAGTCCGCCGGGGGCCAGTGCACGGGCGGCCAGCGTGTAGAACTCGGTCGAATACAAGCGGGCCAGCACGGGCGTGTCCGGGTCGGGCAGGTCGGCGATGATCGCATCGAAGGTCCCCCGGCCCGGGCCGCGCAGCCAGCTCATCGCATCGTCGATCACGACGTGCACGCGCGGGTCGTCCAGCGAACCGCCGTTGGCCCCGCGCATGGTGGTGCGCGCCAATTCGACGACCGCGGGGTCGAGTTCGACCTGAACGATCTGCTGCACACCGGGCTGGCGCAGTAGCTCGCGGGCGGCCAGCCCGTCGCCCCCGCCCAGCACCAGCACCGAACGGGCACCGGAGCCGAGCGCGGGATAGACCAGGCTTTCGGAGTAGCGGTACTCGTCCACGGTGGCGAACTGCAACCCGCCGTCGAGGTAGAGCCGCAGGTCGTCACCGCGCCGCGTCACCACGATTTCCTGATACGCCGTGTGCCGGTAGGCGATGATCGGGTCGGTGTAGAGCCGCTGCCGGCTGGTCGTCTCGATACCGCGCGCACCCGCCAGCAGCGTCACCAGCAGCCCAAGGGCGGCGGTCAGCGCGCCCAGCGCCGTCACCAACTGGCGAACGCCGACGACGCGCCGCAGCAGGAAGACCGACACGACGGCCGCGGCCACGAGGTTGACGATGCCGGTGGCGGCCGCGCCGCGGATCATGCCCAGATGCGGCAGCAGCACAAACGGCCAACTGAGCCCGCCGAGCAACGCGCCCAGATAATCGGCCGCGGTCAGGTTGGCCAGCGTCCGGCCGGTGTCGGTCGCTTCGGCCACCCGGCCGCTCTGCAGCAGTGTCATCAGCAGCGGCACCTCGGCGCCAACCAGACCGCCGATCAGCGCGGTGCCCAGCGCCAGCACCCACAGCGATCCGCCGATGAATGCGAACGTCACATACAACGCCGCCGCCGACAGTCCACCGACGATGCCCAGCAGCACCTCCACGGTGATGAAGGTGATGGCCGCCCGCGCCAGCAGCGGCTTGACCAGCAGCGCGCCGGCGCCCAGCGCGGCGATGTAGCCGGCGACGATCAGCGACGTCGCGACGATGCCGCCGCCGTCCAGGCTGGCCGACAGGGTGAGCAGCGCGAGCTCGTAGACGATGCCGCAGGCCGCGCAGGCGGCGACGGCGGCCAGCAGCACCGCGCGCCAGCGCAGCGAGGCCGCAACCGGTGCCTGCTGTGTCGATGTCATGACAGCGCGGCGGCGATCACACCCCCGACGGCCAGCATCATCACCGCCGTGGCGAATGCCGCCGGATGTAGTGTCGGTTCCGCGACGTGCTCGCGGAAGCGACCGGGAACGGCAATCTCGAGAATGACCAGTGCCGCCCCCTGCAGGGCCACCCCGATGCCTCCGTAGACCGCGACGTCGACCAGCCCCTGGCCCAGCTGGCTGGAACTGGTGTGAATGGCCGTAATGATGACGATGGCCAGAGCCGCATACATCGCCGAGGCCAGGACGACGGCGTTGGGCCGCCGATCGATGAACACCAGGCGGCGCAGGTTGCCCGGGGTCAGCACATCGACCATCAGGAAACCCGCGATCAGGACGGCGGCACCCACCAGGAAGTACAAGATGGTCGCCACCACGCCATGCAGGATCGGGGTGATGTTGACGGTGCCGAAATCGACTCCCGTCTGATGAAACGCCTTTTGTAACGCCTGATGTAACGCTTGCTGCACGGGTGTCTCCTTTGGGTACTGGTCCTACTTGCTGCCGCCCGGCCCGCCGGGGCT
The DNA here is from genome assembly GCF_000157895.3 of Mycobacterium kansasii ATCC 12478. NCBI lineage: Bacteria > Bacillati > Actinomycetota > Actinomycetes > Mycobacteriales > Mycobacteriaceae > Mycobacterium > Mycobacterium kansasii. The sequence goes on from NC_022663.1 coordinate 5,731,044, forward strand.
GCCTCCGGAGCCGCCCGACGGAGACCCGGGGGTGAACCCCGGGCCGAGGAAGACGAATGAGCCGTGGCTGTAGCCCGCGCTCAGGGGTTCGACGCGGATGCTGCACGGGTAGGAGCCGTCGGGGCCGACGATCACGATGTTGTTGCGGTAGCGCAGGTATTCGTTGTCGCCGCTGGCCGCGCGCGCCGCGGGGGCCTGATAGTGGGCCAGTGTGTCGGCCACCTGATGTGCTGATCCCGTGCAGAGGTAACGCGTTCCGTTGGCGTCGCGAGATTCTTCGCGATAGTGAGACGCGATATATGAGCTGATGTTCCGGTTCAGCAGCACTACTCCCGAGACCAGCGACACCGTGGCGGCGACGGCCAGCCCCCCGGCAATCAGAAGCAAGCGGTTGCGGCTCATGGTTGCCACCGGCTTGCGGTGTACACCACCGAGCCGCCGGAGCCGGTCGGGTAGAGGTGCCAGGTCTGCCAGCGCCAGCCGGTGCCGTCGGGTTCGGCGGCCAGCGCGGTCAGCGCGGCGTCATCGCCGGGAAACATGCCGCCCAGCCACCCGTCGTCGCGCGCGCAGCGCCGGCGCAGCTCGTGGGCGAGACGGCGGAACGTCGACTCGTCATGGGTGTCGCTGCGGGATTCCAGCCGGTAGCCGGGAGCCTCGGTGTGCGCCGGCAGACTCGAGCCCTGATTGCGGGCCGAACAGGAGATCTGCTCGGAAAAGGCGGTGCCGCCGTGGTGCACGGTGATGACATGCGATGCCCCCAGCACGCCGAGCAGCAGGGTGCCGCCGTGGGGGTGGTCCATCCGATGGCTGGCCAGGGGCCGGGGCGGCGGCGCGTTGATGGCCAGCCGCAGCCGGGCCCCCGATACGTCAGCCGGAGCGACGGCGAGCTGATGAAGCGGCACCGATGGTCCTTATGCGGACGCCGGGGGAGCGGGGTAGACGGTCAGCTCGCCGGGCAGCACCGCTTTGCCGGTGGATATCTCCCAGGGCATGTCGGGTGCCCAACGCTCGAATGACAACAACGCGGTCTCGTCGGCCCCCCGACCGGCGCCGACGTAGTCGACGTAGTCCATCTCGCCACCCGCGGGCAGGCCCGTCGTCCCCTCCGTGGTGTAACCGGCATGCCCGCGCTCCGATTCGTGAAACGTCACACCGTCGAGCACCTGATCGCCGTCGGGTTGCACGGCGAGGTCGGTGCGTTTCACCCACATGGCCAGCTCGAGGCGTCCGTCGTCGTCTTCGACGCTGAACCACGTCGGCTGGTCGCCTCCCTCCAGCAAGTGCTCCCACCAGACGAACGGTCCCTCCCGGTAGGTGACCGATCCGCGAACCACATAGTCGACACCGCCGTAGCTGACGATGGCGCCGGGGCCGAGCTGACGCGGGCCGAACTGAGGCATCGCGTTGAACGACAGGGGATCTTGGCGGCTGCCCGGCGGCGCGGCGGTCTTGGGCCGCTTGAGAGCGACGACGAGGACGAGAAGTGACGCGATGAACAATGCCACCGCGAGCACCACCAGCAGTGATCCCACCCCAACCCTTCCCTACGGCGAGCCGATGTGCGCCCTAACGTAACAGCTTTGTACCGGGCCGGCTCCGGATAAGAGGCATGCGACAGCGGCTACCTCCGGACGCGTGGTTAAACCGCGTGTCCTTGCCCGGCCCTGTCACACCCAGCCGCTAGGCTATCGAACAGCTGTTCGGTGCGAAAGGGCCCTGAAAGGTAAATGCGGTGCGGGTAATGGGTGTCGATCCCGGGTTGACGCGGTGCGGGCTGTCGCTGGTGGAAAGCGGGCGGGGCCGCGACCTCGTCGCGCTCGATGTCGACGTGGTGCGCACCCCCTCGGATACGGCGCTGTCGAAGCGGCTGCTGGCCATCAATGAAGCCGTCGAGCACTGGCTGGACACCCACCGCCCCGACGTGCTGGCCATCGAGCGGGTGTTCTCCCAGCTGAACGTGACGACGGTGATGGGTACCGCGCAGGCCGGGGGGGTGATCGCCCTGGCGGCGGCCAAACGCGACATCGACGTCCACTTCCACACGCCCAGCGAGGTCAAGGCCGCCGTCACCGGCAACGGTGCCGCCGACAAGGCCCAGGTCACCGCGATGGTCACCAGAATCCTTGCCCTGCAAGCCAAACCGACACCGGCCGATGCGGCCGACGCATTGGCCCTGGCGATCTGCCATTGCTGGCGGGCGCCGATGATCGCCCGGATCGCTCGGGCCGAGGCACTGGCCGCACAGCAGCGCCACGCCTATCTGGCCAAGCTGAAGGCCGCGCGATGATCGCCGGGGTCCGTGGTGAGGTGCTGGAGGTGGCCCTCGATCACGTGGTGATTGAGGCGGCCGGTGTCGGATACCGGGTCAACGCGACACCGTCGACGCTGGCGACATTGCGGCAGGGGACCGAGGCGCGGCTGGTCACGGCGATGATCGTGCGCGAGGATTCGATGACGCTGTACGGATTCGGCGACCGGGAAACTCGCGACCTGTTCCTGACGCTGTTGTCGGTCTCTGGTGTCGGTCCCCGCCTGGCGATGGCGACACTGGCCGTACACGACGCCGCGGCGCTGCGCCGGGCGCTGGCCGATGGCGACGTCGCGGCGTTGACGCGGGTGCCCGGTATCGGCAAACGCGGCGCCGAACGGATGGTGCTGGAGTTGCGCGACAAGGTGGGCCCGGCGGGGGCGGCCGCGCCCGCGCTCAACGGCAACGCGGTGCGGACTCCGGTGGTGGAGGCCCTCGTCGGCCTCGGCTTTGCCGCCAAACAGGCCGAGGAGGCCACCGACAAGGTGCTTGCGGCAGAACCCGGGACCACGACGTCGGGCGCGTTGCGGGCCGCCCTGGCATTGCTGGGTAAGGCGCGATGAGCGAGCCGGGCGACCGCGACGTGTCACCGGCCCTGGCCGTCGGCGAGGGCGATATCGACGGCAGCCTGCGGCCCCGCTCGTTACGGGAGTTCATCGGCCAGCCCCGGGTGCGCGAACAGCTCCAGCTGGTCATCGAAGGAGCCCGAAACCGAGGCGGCACACCGGATCACATCCTGCTGTCCGGCCCGCCCGGACTGGGCAAGACGTCGCTGGCGATGATCATCGCCGGCGAGCTGGGGTCCTCGCTTCGAGTGACGTCGGGACCCGCGCTGGAGCGCGCCGGCGACCTGGCCGCGATGCTGTCCAACCTGGTCGACCACGACGTGCTGTTCATCGACGAGATTCACCGCATCGCCCGCCCGGCCGAGGAGATGTTGTATCTGGCGATGGAGGATTTCCGGGTCGACGTGGTGGTCGGCAAGGGTCCCGGCGCGACGTCGATTCCGCTGGAGATCGCGCCGTTCACCCTGGTCGGTGCCACCACCCGTTCCGGGGCGCTGACCGGCCCGCTGCGCGACCGGTTCGGTTTCACTGCGCACATGGACTTCTACGAACCGGCCGAGCTGGAGCGGGTGCTGGCGCGCTCGGCCGGAATTCTGGGCATCCAACTGGGTGCCGAGGCTGCAGCGGAGATCGCCCGCCGTTCCAGGGGAACGCCGCGGATCGCCAACCGGCTGCTGCGGCGGGTCCGTGACTTTGCCGAGGTCCGCGCCGACGGCGTCATCACCCGCGATGTCGCCAAGGCGGCGCTGGAGGTCTACGACGTCGACGAGCTGGGCCTGGACCGGCTGGACCGCGCGGTGCTGTCCGCCCTGACCCGCAGCTTCGGCGGCGGCCCGGTCGGCGTCTCCACGCTGGCGGTGGCCGTAGGGGAGGAGGCGGCGACCGTGGAGGAGGTGTGCGAGCCGTTCCTGGTGCGTGCCGGGATGGTCGCTCGTACACCGCGCGGCCGGGTGGCCACCGCGCTGGCCTGGACGCATCTAGGCATGAGCCCGCCGGCCGGGGTCAGCGGGCTGGGCCAACCGGGGCTGTTCGACTAAGTTACGGCGATCCGTTCGTCCCGTTGGCGCCGCCGAGTATTCCGCCGGTGCCACCGGTGCCACCGGTGCCACCGTTGACGCCGTTGCCACCGTTGCCGCCGAAGCCGTACAGCGCCGGCGTGAAGGCGCCGTTGTTGACGATGCCGACGTTGCCGCCATCGCCGCCGTTGGCAGGACCGCCGGCGCCCTGACCGGCGTTGCCGCCGTTACCGGCGAAGTTGAGGGCGAGCAGGCCGCCGGCGTCGCCACCGGCACCGCCGTTGCCGCCGGTGCCCGTGACACTGTCGCCGCCAAATCCGCCGACACCGCCGACGCCCAGGCCGGTCAACGCCACGCCCTGGCCGGCCTGGCCGCCGGCGCCGCCGGTGGTCACGCCGAACCCACCCTGGCCGCCGCCGCCGCCGATGCCCGCACCGACGAGCGCGGCCGCCTCGCCGCCCTGGCCGCCGGCGCCGCCGACGTTGCCGGCACCACCGAGGCCACCGAAACCGCCGACGGCCACGCCGGCGAGTGTGCCCGCCACGCCGCCCGCGCCGCCCATGCCGCCCTTCGAGATGCCGTAGCCACCGAGGCCACCGGCACCGCCCTGCCCGTAGCCGAAGTTGGCGCCACCGGCGCCACCGGCGCCACCGTCACCACCGACACCGGTGGCGCCGGTGGCGGCGCCCCCGGCGCCACCGTTGCCACCCAGGCCGAACAGACGACCCCCGCCGACGCCGCCGGCACCGCCGTCACCGCCGGCGGTGTCACCCGCTCCGCCGGCTCCGCCGTCACCGCCGAGGCCGAACAGCAGACCCTGTCCCTGACCGCCTCCGCCCCCGGCGCCGCCGGTCAGGCCGGTCCCGCCGGCCCCGCCGTCACCGCCGGCAGTGCCGAGGGACAAGAGTGAGCCGGCGGCGCCGCCGGCGCCGCCGGCGCCGCCGGTACCCGAGGCAGCGGCACCGCCGGCCCCGCCGTGGCCGCCCCAGCCGAGCAATGGGGCGCTGCCGCCGGCGCCGCCGGCACCACCCGTCCCGCCGACAACGCTGGTGGCGCCGCCGGCGCCGCCGGCGCCGCCGTTGCCGATCAGCCAACCGCCGTTGCCGCCGGCCCCACCGGCGGCACCGGCCCCACCGCCCCCGCCGTTGCCGCCGTTGCCGATCAGGCCCGCGGAGCCTCCCGCACCGCCGGGCTGCCCGGCCGTCGCTTGGGAAAAGCCGTTTCCGCCGTTGCCGTACAAAATGCCCCCGGCACCGCCGTTAGGACTTGCCGCCGTCCCGTCCGCGCCATTGCCGATGAACGGCCGCCCGAACAACGTCTGGGCGGGCGCGTTGATGGCGCCCAACAGGCTCTGCTCCAACGTCTGCAACGGCGTGACATTAGCCGCCTCGGCGCCCGCATACGCCCCACTGGCCGCATTCAGTGTTTGGACAAAACTCTGATGAAGCTGCGCGGCCTGGGCGCTCAACGACTGATATTGCGCGGCGTAGCCGTTGAACAGTGCCGTAATGGCCTGCGACACCTCGTCGGCACCGGCCGCCAGCACTCCTGTCGTGGACGATGCTGCCGCGGCGTTTGCCGTACTCAGCGACGTGCCGATTGCGGCCGCATCCTGCGCTGCCGTTGTCAGAAACTCCGGAACTGCGAACACAAACGACATCGAACCCCTCCCGAACCCGGTCACGTGACATAAGCCACAGCTGCAAGCAATGTCGGTAATTATCGATACTTCGGCAATCGTTGTCAGCGGTTTCTATAGATCGGGCAGTCATCGCGCGGCCGGGCGTTACATCGCCGGACCGTCGGGGTACCCAAGCCGGTACCTAATGAGGAGGCTGCCATGAAGCACACAGAAGACCGCCCCGCAACGCTGCGGATGCCGCGCTCCCGCGGAGTGGTGACCGGATTACTCCTAGTGATTCTGGGCGCCTGGGGTGCGCTGATTCCGTTCATCGGTCCCAGATTCGACTTCGCCTATACGCCGGGCCAGGCGTGGACCGCCGCTCGGGGCTGGCTCGAGGTATTGCCGGGTGTCGCCGCGGCGGTCGGGGGTCTGCTGCTGATCATTTCCGGCAACCGCGCTATCGCGATGCTCGGTGGCTGGCTGTCCGCCCTCGCCGGTGCATGGTTCGTGGTCGGCACCCAGTTCGCCCCGCTGTTGCGGATCGGCTCGGTGGGGGATCCGGTCGCCGTGACGGATCGCAAGCGCGCAGTGTTGGAACTCGCCTACTTCTCCGGCCTGGGAGTGCTGATCGTCTTCCTGGCCGGCGCGGTCCTGTCTCGCCTGGCGGTGCGGCTGGCCCGTGATGTCCGGCCGGCGCCGGTTACGGCGCCGGCTGAGGAACCGGTCGCTGCGGCGGACGCACCCGCTGCCGGGGCGTCGCCGGAACCATATTCGGACGCAAGGTATTCCGATGCCCTCACCATGCCGCGGGCACAAAAAATGCCGGCGGCGAGCAGCGAAGCCGCAAGCACCGAGCACCGCGGCCGGTTCCTGCGCCGTCACCGTGCCAGCGTGTAAGCCAGCGTGGAAGGCCGACTCAGACCCGACTCAGATCCGACTCAGAGGAGCCCGAGCAAGCGCAGATCACTGAGGTACTTCGCGATGATCTGCGGCGAGATGTGCGGGATGTCCTTGTCCGGGCCCACTTTCGCGTCCTGCACGGCCGCCCGGAACCGGTCGGTCGGAGCCATCGACCCGCGCAGCGGCGGCGCCGGCTTCTGGTAGTTGTGCAGCAACGGCAGTAGTGACGCGTGACGCTGCTTTTCGGGCAGGCCGCGCAGCGCGGTCTCGAATCGTCGCAGCCAGTCGCCGTAGTCGTCGATGCGGTGGATGGCGCATCCGGCGTCGACGAGCCAGTCGACGAACCGGTCCATCCCGATGCCGTCGTCGTAGGGGTTCATCACGTGGTAGGTCTGGAAACCCTTCCCGTCCCGGGCGCCCAGCGTCGCGATCGCCTCGGCGATGAACTCGACCGGCAAGCCGTCGTAGTGGGCACGCTGCCGGTTGCCGTCGGCGTCCAGCTCGTAGAACGAACCGGGTGCAATGCCGGTGGCCACCAGGCTCAGCATCATCCGGGTGAACATGTCCGGCACGTTGAGCTGACCCGCCCACGTGGTGTCGGCCAGGATCATGTCGCAGCGGAACACCGCGACCGGCAGCCCGCACAGGTCGTGGGCCTCGCGCAGTAGCACCTCGCCGGCCCACTTGCTGTTGCCGTAGCCGTTGGCGTAACTGTCGTTGATCTTCCGGGTCGCGCTGATGTGCCGGATGTCGGCGTCCTCGGTGAACTTGCCCGGCTCGATCTGGTCGCCCACCCCGATGGTCGAGACGTAGGTGTAGGGCTTGAGCTTGCCGGTCAGCGCTATCCGGATCAATTCGGCGGTGCCCAGCGCGTTGGGGCCGAACAGCTCGCTGTAGGGCAGCACGTGGTTGACCAACGCGGCCGGGTCGACGATCAGGTCGACGGTGTCGGCCAGCCGCTGCCAGGTCAGCTGATCCAGCCCGAGGTTGGCCTCGCCCTTGTCGCCGGCGATGACCTCCAAGTGGTCGGTCGCCAGCCGCCGGTAGTGGGTCAGCAGCTCGGGGTCTCCGCTGTCGAACGTCTTGTCCAGGCGTGCCCGGGCATCGTCGTCCGACTTCGCCCGCACCAGGGCGATCACCTTGCCGTCGACCAGGTCCATGCGCTCCAGCCAGTCCAGCGCCAGGTAGCGGCCCAAAAAGCCGGTCGCGCCGGTCAACAGGACGGTGCGCACCGCGGCGCTCGGAGGCGGCAGTACCGGTGCGGCTGCCAGGGTGGATGCGTCGATGAACTTGTCCAGGGTGAGGTCACTCGCATGCACCTCTAGCGCGTCCCGACCGTGAATCACGGCGAACGTGGGTCGCTTGCTGCCCTGCCGCTCGCCCTCGATGTAAGCGGCGATCGCCGCCAGGTCGCTGGCCGGGCTGACGATCACACCCACCGGTACGTCAACGTCGAAGATCTCCCGCAGCAGGTTGCCGAATGTCAACGCCGACAACGAGTCTCCACCCAGATCGGTGAAGTGCGCGTCGGGTGACAAGGCGGTGCTCGCCGCCCCCAGCAGCGCGCCCGCCGCCCGGCTCACCGTTTCCAGCACCGGCGCATGGGCCCCGCTGCGCCGCAGCTCGCTCAACTCGTTGGCCTGGCTCGCGGCCAGCTCCGTGTAGAGCTGCTCCAGCCGTTCGCCGTAATGCTGCCTCAGCTTCGGCCACGCCAGCTTGCGGATACCGGTGAGCAGACCGTTCTCCAGCGTGAATGGTGTTGTCTCGATGAGGAAGTCGCGCGGCACCTCGTAGGACTGCAGGCCGGCCTCTTTGGCGACGGTCTGCAGCGAGTCGGCGATCAGCGGCTTCAAGGCCGCTATGTCAGTGCCCGCCGACGCTTCTTCCGTTGGCACCACCACGGCCAACAGGTAGGGATGCGCGCTGTTGCCGTAGACGTAGATCTGGCGCACCAGCGGGCTGTTGCCGAACACCGCCTCCAGCTTGGCGACGGTCACGAACTCGCCCTGGGCAAGCTTCAGCACGTTGTTGCGGCGGTCCACGTACACCAGCCGGTCCGGAGCGACCTCGGCCACGACGTCTCCGGTCCGGTAGTAGCCGTCCGCGTCGAACACGCTGGCCGTAACCTCCGGCCGCTTGTAATAGCCTGGGAACATGTTCTCGGTCTTGAGCAGCAACTCGCCCCGCGGATACGGCTGGTCGGTGCTGAAGTAGCCCAGATCGGGCACGTCGACCAGCTTGTAGTCGATCACCGGCGGGCGCTGAATTTCACCGTCGAACATGACCATCCCGGCCTCGGTGGAGCCGTAACCGTCGAGCAGTGGGATCTCCAGCAGCGCTTCCACCCAGTTCCGCAGCTCCGGGGACATGGGCGCCGAGCCCGTCATCGCGAAGATATAGCGCCCACCCAGCAGGTCCTGGCGCTGCTCGGCCATGACCTGGGCTTCGACGGCTTCGCGGGCGGCGGGTTCACCGGGATCGACCGACCGCTGGTCGACCGCGCGCTGGTATTCGCCGTACAAGGTCTCCCAGATCCGCGGCACGAAGTTCAACTCGGTGGGCCGCACCAGCCGCAAGTCTTCCAGCAGCGTCGAGAGGTCGCTCCTGGCCGCGAAGTACGCGGTGCCGCCGTTGCCGAGCGTGCCGTAGAGGACTCCACGTCCCATGATGTGGCTCATCGGCATGAAGTTGAGGGTGATCGACGCCGCGGTGGGCCCGAACCAGTTCTTGCTCGACCGGCGCCACATCTTGCCGACGTTGCTCTGTCGATACATCGCACCTTTGGGTGCGCCGGTGCTGCCGGAGGTGTAGATCAGCAGCGCCAGCGAGTCGTTGTCGCCCGACGCCGCGAGCGGCTCGGCAACCGACCCCGCCGCCAGCGTTGCGCCGTGGTCCAGGACGTCCTTGAGGGTCTGGACAACCACCGCTGTGTCCGCCAACCGCTCCCGGGCCGTGTCGAGCGCCTCGCGCTGGTCGTCCACCTCGGGGTGGTAGTCGAACACCACCAGCTTGGCCGGCAGGTGGCCGCTCAACAGCACGTCCACGGCATCCGACAGCTGATTCACACTGGCCGCCATCATGGTGGGCTCGGTCTCGGCCACGATCGGCTGCAGCTGGGTAACCGCCGCACTGGTCTGCAGCGGCACCGACACCGCGCCGACCTTCGCCAGCGCCATGTCGATGGTGGTGTAGTCGAGGCTGTTGAAGCCCAGCACGCAGACCCGGTCGCCGGCGTGCACCGAGTCGTGGGTCAGGGCGCGCGCCAGCGCACCGACCCGGTCGCCGAGCTGACGGTAGGTGATGGTCTCGAAGCGGGTCAGCAGCCGCACCGAGGTGCGGCCGGTCTGGGTGTCCGTGACGAACTCGACGGCGCGCTGCCCGAGAGCCGGCCGGTCGGCGTAGCCCTGCAGCGCGGTCTGGATGATCTCTGGCAGGCTCAGGCCGGGCTTTTCCAGGGCGGCGGCGATTGCCGGGTCCGGCTTGGCGGCGGCGAACTGTGCGTCGTCGTGGATCAGGGTGTCGATGCGGCGCTCGAGGCGCTCGTCACGAGTGGTAGTCGACATAACAGTTCCTTGCGGTCACTGAGGCGAAAAGATTGTTTGCGCTACGCTGCGCTGAGCAACTAGAACGTTAGCGAAACTAACGGTATTTCACAACGATCGGCACGGGTGCCTGCACTGTGAGATGGCGCACGTCGGTGGGCGGGTTACCGGCGCGCTTCGTCGGGATCGAGGCTGTCGAGCAGTCGTTGCATGGTGTCACACATGTGCGCGAAATCGCCGGTGCCGACCAGTTCCGACCATCGCGCCTCGATGTCGGCGACCCGCTCACCGGCGTCGGCAAGCAACCGCTGTCCGCGGTCGGTGAGTTCGATCAGCTTGGCCCGCCCGTCGTCCGGGTCGGCCCGCCTGGTCAGGTATCCCAACGCGCACAGATCGTTTACCAGCTCCGAGGTCGCCGCGAGACTGAGCTGTGCGCGTGCGGCCAGTTCGGTGAGCCGGACGCCGCCGGTGCCGATATTGCCGAAGATCTGCAGGTGCGGATCGCGGACATCGCCGTAGCCGCGCGCCGCGCGGGGTTGCGCCAACTCGCGGCGAAATTGCCGGGTCAATCGCACCAACAATTGGCCCACTGCCTGCCGGTCCGCCGGCAATTCCGTTGACGCCGCCATAGCAGAGGAGGATACTACGGTTACCGAAGTTTCGGGTTCCGAAGTAATTGGAGGGCTCCCATGGCCGACCGCACCGATGGATTCGTCCCGACCGCCCTGGGGCGCCTGCACGTGACGCGACAGGGGACAGGACCGGTCACCGTCTTCTGGCACAGTTTGTTCCTGGATTCACGATCGTGGGCGCCGCTGACCGACGCTCTGGACGCGCTGGCGCCGCACCGCGCCGTGGTGACGGTCGACGGGCCGTCGCACGGGCGCAGCGAACCCGTCCACCGCGACTTCACGTTCGACGAATGCACCCGTGCCGCCGGAGAGGTCCTCGACGGGCTGGGCATCGCCGAACCCGTCGACTGGGTCGGCAACGCCTGGGGCGGGCACGTCGGCATTCTGCTGGCCGCAACCCAATCGCGGCGGATTCGCACGTTGACCACCATCGGCACCCCGGTGCCGGCGCTGAGCACCCGGTTCCGCTGGGCCAAGGCCTGGCCGTTGGTGGCGCTGTATCGGTGGTCGGGTCCGACGCGATTTCTGTCCGTGGCGCTCTCCGACGCCCTGCTGGGGCCGGAAGCCGTTGCCGCGCAACCGGATCAGGCTTACACGGTTATCGATGCATTCCGGTGCGCCGACCGCACCGGAATGTTGCACGCGATGCGCTCGATGATGCTGAAGCGGCCCGACCTGAGCGAGTATCTGCCGCGGGTGACCGCGCCCACCCTGATGTTGGCCGCCCGCGACGACGACGAAGGCTGGCCGGTGGCGCAGGCAGAGTCTGCCTGCGCCACCATGCGCAACGCCCGCGCCGGCGTGCTGTCGGGCAGCGCGAGGGTGGCGCCGCTGCTGCTGGACCCCGAGCTGATCGCGCGAACCCTGCTCGGCTTCTGGTCAGAGGTCGCCCAGGATCCCGCACATGATGTCGAGGCCTTCGGCCAGTAGCTCGTCGGTGATGGTCAGCGGCGGCAGTAGCCGGATGACGTTGCCGAACATGCCGCAAGTCAACAGGATCACCCCGGCGCGGTGGGCTGCGGTGGCCAGTTTCTCGGTCAGCTCGGCGTCGGGTTCGGCGGTTCCGGACTTCACCAGCTCGAGGGCGATCATGGCGCCGCGACCACGCACGTCGCCCACTCGGTCGTCGGCCACCTGCAGCCGCAACAACCGGTCCATGATCTGCTGCTCGATCTGCCGGGCCCGTTCCACCAGGCCCTCACGTTCGATGGTTTCGATGGTGGCCAGCGCGGCCGCACACGCGACCGGGTTGCCGCCGAACGTGCCGCCCACACCGCTGGCGTGCGGTGCATCCATGATCTCGGCCCGACCGGTCACCGCGGACAGCGGCAGTCCGTCGGCGATGCCCTTGGCGGTGACGATCAGGTCGGGCTCCAGGCCGTCGGTGCCCTCGTGCTCGCAGGCGAACATCGCGCCGGTGCGGGCAAAGCCGGTCTGCACCTCGTCGGCGATGAAGACGACGTCGTTGCTGCGGCACCAGTCCAGCAGCGCGGGCAGGAACCCGTCGGCGGGAACGATGAAACCGCCTTCGCCCTGGATGGGCTCGATGATGACGGCGGCCAAGTTGCTGGCGCCGACCTGCTTGTCGATGACGCTGATGGTCCGTGCGGCGGCCAGTTCACCGTCGGTGGCCAGCTCCTTGTCGAGCAGTCCGTCGCGGTAGGGGTAGGACAGCGGAGCCCGGTAGATCTCCGGGGCGAACGGGCCGAAGCCGCTCTTGTAGGGCATGGACTTGGCGGTCAGCGCCATCGTCATGTTGGTGCGGCCGTGATACGCGTGGTCGAACGCGACCACCGCGGGCTTGCGGGTGTAAGCGCGGGCGATCTTGATGGCGTTCTCGACGGCCTCGGCGCCGGAGTTGAACAGCGCCGAGCGCTTCTCGCCGGAGCCCGGGGTGATCCGGTTGAGTTGTTCGGCGACGGCCACGTACTGCTCGTAGGGCGTCACCATGAAGCAGGTGTGGGTGAACTCCGCCACCTGCTCGCGCACCGCGTCCACGACCTTGGGATGGGAATTGCCGATGGTCGTCACGGCGATCCCGGAACCCAGGTCGATGAGCCGGTTCCCGTCGGCATCCTCGAGGATCCCCCCGCCGGCGCGGACGACGAACACCGGCAGCATGACCCCTACACCACTGGACACCGCCGCGACCCGCCGTTTGTTCAGTTCCAGCGATGCGGGACCCGGGATTTCGGTGACCAGGTGGCGTGTCTGCTCGAGGCTGGCCACGCATCCTCCTCTCCCCGCGGCGCGGCGGTCACGTCGCGGGTAAAGCCTATCGGTTCGCCGCCGCGGTGCGACCTGGCGCGGTCTGCCGTGGTGCCGGTCCGTTCGCGACCTGCGTGAATGGCAGACTGGACGGTTACGAGGCGCGCGAGCTTCCCAGTCGAGTTCGGCGCCGCCCTCGAAATGTCGAGGGATACCGCATACGAAAGACAGGCGTGTTGATGGAGAGTTTGGTCTTATTCCTGCCGTTCCTGCTCATCATGGGCGGGTTCATGTATTTCGCGTCGCGACGTCAGCGGCGCGCCATGCAAGCCACCATCGACCTGCACGAGTCGCTGGAGCCGGGAGATCGGGTGCACACCACGTCCGGCATGGAAGCCACCGTCGTGGGCATCACCGACGACACCGTCGACCTCGAGATCGCCCCTGGCGTGGTGACCACGTGGATGAAGCTGGCAATCCGCGACCGGATCCTGCCGGACACCGATGAGGACCTGGACGATGACACCGACGAGGACCTGGACGAGGAACGGGCTCACCCGGACGATGACGAGCAGGTACCGGCCGGCGACGAGAGCTCCGCGACCAAGGAGTCCTGAGGATTGCCGGCCGGATTCCCGACCGGACTGCTGACCAGACCCACAAGCCCGCTTGCGCGACGTGCCCCGTTGCGCCACGTAGGCTCTGTTGGGGGTAAGAACCGACTTTCAAGGAGACATACGGAACGTGGCATCGTCTTCGGCGCCGGTGCATCCTGCCCGCTACCTGTCCGTGTTCCTGGTGCTACTCATCGGCGTTTACCTGCTGGTGTTCCTCACCGGCGACAAGAAGGCCACCCCGAAGCTGGGTATCGACCTACAGGGCGGCACCCGTGTCACGCTGACCGCGCGTACACCCGACGGCACGGCGCCGAGTCGGCAGGCCTTGAACCAGGCTCAGCAGATCATCAGCGCCCGGGTCAATGGTCTTGGCGTGTCGGGCTCCGAGGTCGTCGTGGACGGCGACAACCTGGTCATCACGGTGCCCGGAAACGACGGCAACGAGGCCCGCAACCTCGGCCAGACCGCCCGGCTCTACATCCGCCCGGTGCTCAACTCGATGCCGGCGCAGCCCGCTCAGGAAGAGCCCAAGCCCCCCGCGGGAACACCGCCGCCCTCGGGTGCCCCGGCGCCGCCGCCCTCAGGCGCGCCGGCTGCGCCGCCCTCGGGCGCGCCGGCTGCGCCGCCCTCGGGCGCTCCGGCGCAGCCGCGGCCTTATCCGCAGGAGCCGCCACCGTCGCCTGCTCCCGCCCCCAGTCCTGCCCCGAGCGACAGCCCCGCTCCGCCGAGCGCTGGCGTGGCGCCGCCCGCCGACCTGCCACCCGGTGAGCAGCCGGCACCCCCGGATCCGCGCAAGGACCTGGCCGAGCGCATCGCGCAGGAGAAGAAGTGGCGACAGAGCACCAGCCCCTACATCCAGATGGTCGCCCTGCAATTCGAGGCCACCCGCTGCGACAAAGAGGACATCCTGGCCGGCAACGACGACCCCAAGCTGCCGCTGGTGACCTGCTCGACCGACCACAAGACCGCTTACCTGTTGGAGCCGTCGATCATCAGCGGCGACCAGATTCAAGACGCCACCTTCGGGATGGACCAGCGGGGCGTCGGCTACGTCGTCGATCTGCAATTCAAGAGTGGGGCGGCCGACGAGTGGGCCCGCTACACCGCGGCTCACCTGGGCAAACAGACCGCCTTCACTCTGGATTCGCAGGTCGTCAGCGCGCCGCAGATTCTCGAGCCGATACCCGGCGGCCGGACCCAGATCAGCGGGGGAGACCCGCCGTTCACCGCGGCAACCGCGCGCCAGCTAGCCAACGTCCTGAAATACGGGTCGCTGCCGCTGTCCTTCGAATCCTCGGAGGCCCAAACCGTTTCGGCGACACTGGGTTTGACGTCGCTGCGAGCAGGCCTGATCGCCGGCGGGATCGGTCTGGCACTGGTGCTGGTCTATTCGCTGCTGTACTACCGGGTGCTGGGCCTGCTGACGGCGCTGTCGCTGGTCGCTTCCGGCGCAATGGTTTTCGCGATCCTGGTGCTGCTCGGCCGCTATATCAACTACACCCTTGACCTGGCGGGTATCGCGGGTCTGATCATCGGTATCGGTACCACCGCCGACTCGTTCGTGGTGTTCTTCGAACGCATCAAAGACGAGATCCGCGAAGGCCGTTCGTTCCGATCGGCGGTGCCGCGCGGTTGGGCCCGGGCCCGCAAGACGATCGTGTCGGGCAACGCGGTCACCTTCCTGGCCGCTGCCGTGCTGTACTTCCTGGCGATCGGACAGGTAAAGGGATTCGCATTCACCTTGGGTCTGACCACGATCCTGGACCTGGTGGTCGTGTTCCTGGTGACCTGGCCGCTGGTGTACCTGGCCTCCAAGTCGTCGACGCTGGCCAAGCCGGCATACAACGGACTCGGAGCCGTGCAGCAGGTCGCGCGCGAGCGCCGGGCTCAAGCGGGTGCCGCCAAGACGGGACGGGGATAACGCCATGACGTCCAAGACCAAGACCAAGACTGAGACCGAAACCGACGCCGGCGACGCGGCCCAAGGTGCGGTAGAGCTCAGCGGCTCCGACCCCGACCGGGCCACCGGCGGAGTGCAGCACAGCTTTCTGTCCCGGCTCTACACCGGCACGGGTGCGTTCGAGGTGGTGGGACGTCGCAAGCTCTGGTACGGCATCAGCGGTGGGATCGTCACGATCGCCATCCTGAGCATCATCGTGCGCGGGTTCACTTTCGGGATCGATTTCAAGGGCGGCACGACGGTGTCGTTCCCCCGCGGCGACGTGAAAGTGACCGAGGTCGAGGAGGTGTTCCACAAGACCCTGGGCAGCGATCCCGAATCGGTGGTGACCGTCGGCAACGGAGCCTCGGCGACCGTGCAGATCCGCTCCAAGACCTTGTCCAACGCCCAGACGGAAAAGCTGCGCGACGCCCTGTTCGACGCATTCCACCCCAAAGGTGCCGACGGTAAGCCCAGCAAGAAGGCCATCAGCGATGCGGCGGTATCGGAGACGTGGGGCGGCCAGATCACCAAGAAGGCGGTGATTGCGCTGGTGGTGTTCCTGGTGCTGGTCGCCATCTACATCACCGTGCGCTACGAGCGGTACATGACCATCTCCGCCATTGCGGCCATGGTCTTCGACCTGACCGTCACCGCCGGCGTCTATGCGCTGGTGGGCTTCGAAGTCACCCCGGCCACCGTCATCGGGCTGCTGACGATTCTCGGGTTCTCGATCTATGACACCGTCATCGTGTTCGACAAGGTCGAAGAAAACACCAACGGCTTCCAGCACACCACCCGGCGCACCTTCGCAGAGCAGGCCAACCTGGCTGTCAACCAGACGTTCATGCGCTCGATCAACACCAGCCTGATCTCGGTGCTGCCGGTGGTGGCGCTCATGGTGGTGGCGGTGTGGCTGCTGGGTGTAGGCACGCTCAAGGACCTGGCACTGGTACAGCTGATCGGCATCATCGTCGGGACCTACTCGTCGATCTTCTTCGCAACGCCGCTGCTGGTCACCTTGCGGGAACGCACCGACCTGGTACGCACTCATACGCGCCGGGTGCTCAAACGCCGCGGTGCCGCCTCGCCGGTGGCTGCCGAGCAAGGCGAGGACACCGCCGCAGAACTGACGGAATCCGCCGTTGTCGAGGCGTCACCGCAGTCAGCCGACCATCCGCAGAAGGCGGACAGCAAGCCGGCGGCATCGACCAAGCCGGCACCGGGGGCCCGGCCGGTGCGGCCCACCGGCACCAAGCAACGTCCGACGGGCAAGCGAAACGCCGGCCGGCGGTAGGAGTCATGGCCACCTGGCGCCGCCGCGGCGGAGGCAATTTCGGCCAGTGGTCCGGATTGCGGAAAGCCTTGCGCGGCAATGCCGTCGGGATGGCCGCTGGTACCGCTGCGACGGTGGCGGTGGCCGCAACCCTGACCGCCTGTTCGGGGAGTGCCGCCGGCCAGATCGATTACGTCGTCGACGGTGCGTTGCCGACCTACAACACCAACACCGTCATCGGCGCCGCCTCTGCCGGAGCGCAGGCGTTTGCCCGGGTGCTCACCGGCTTCGGCTATCACGGGCCCGACGGTCAGGTCGTCGCCGACCACGACTTCGGCACCATCTCGGTGGTCGGCGGCTCGCCGCTGGTGCTCGACTATCAGATCGCCGACAATGCCGTCTATTCCGACGGTAAGCCGGTGACCTGCGACGACCTGGTATTGAGCTGGGCCGCCCAATCCGGGCGATTTCCCGGCTTCGACGCTGCCACGCAGGCCGGCTATATCGACATCGCCAATATCGAGTGCACGCCGGGCCAAAAGAAGGCACGGGTGTCGTTCATCCCGGATCGCGGCGTCGTCGACTACACCCAGCTGTTCGGCGCGACGTCGCTGATGCCGTCGCACGTGATCGCCGAGCAGCTCAACGTCGATATCACAACGGCGCTGCTCACCAACAAGGTGCCTGTGGTGGAACAGATTGCGCGGCTGTGGAATACGACGTGGGACCTCAAGAGCGGCCTCAAACCCGACGAGATTTCGAAGCACTTCCCGTCATCGGGCCCGTACCAGATCGAATCCGTCCTCGATGGTGGCGCGGTGGTGCTTGTCACCAATGACCGTTGGTGGGGCGCCAAGGCGATCACCAAACGGGTCACCGTCTGGCCGCAGGGAGCCGACATCCAGGATCGGGTCAACAACCGCAACGTCGACGTTGTGGACGTGGCCGCCGGATCGTCAGGGGCGCTGGCCACGCCGGACAACTATCAGCGCATCGATTCGCCGTCCGACGGGATAGAACAGCTGATCTTCGCGCCGCGCGGGCCGCTGGCCGAAGTCCGCGCGCGCCGTGCCATCGCCCTGTGTACGCCGCGCGAGGCGATCGCCCGGGATGCCGGGGTTGCGATCGCCAACTCACGCCTGTCCCCGGCCACCGAGGATGCCGTCGCCCAGGCGGACGGCGCGGCCGAGGCTAGTCAGTTCATCAAGGGTGATCCCGCCGCCGCCCGCGATGCGCTGGGGGGCTCGCCACTGTCCGTGCGGATCGGTTACCGCGGGCCCAATGCGCGGTTGGCTGCCGTCGGCGGGGCCATCGCCAAGTCCTGCGCGCCGGCCGGGATCACCGTTGCCGATGTGACGTTGGACACGTCGGGTCCGCAGGCGCTGCGGGACGGGAAGATCGATGTGCTGCTGGCCAGCACGGGTGGGGCGACCGGCAGCGGGTCCACCGGATCGTCGGCGATGGACGCCTATGACCTGCACAGCGGCAACGGAAACAACCTGTCGGGCTACGCGAATCCCCAGATAGACAACATCATCGGGGCGTTGGCGGTTTCCGCCGATCCCGCCGAGCGTGTCAGGTTGCTCGCCGAGGCGGCGCCGGTACTGTGGGCTGAAATGCCGACGTTGCCATTGTGCCGGCAGCAGCGCACGTTGTTGATGTCGAAAAAGATGTATGCCGTGAGCAGGAATCCGACCCGCTGGGGTGCGGGCTGGAATATGGACCGATGGGCGTTGATGCAGTGATGACTGTTAGGGGGAGCGCTCCTGTCGCCGACGTGATCGCGTCGCTGACTCGTGATGTCGCGGATTTCCCGACGCCCGGAATCCAGTTCAAGGACCTCACCGCGCTGTTCGCGGACCGCGAAGCGATGGGCGCGGTGATCGACGCGCTGGCTGATGTCACCGCCGGTGCGGATTTGGTCGCCGGCATCGAATCGCGTGGTTCTTTGGTCGCGGCTGCCCTCGCCGCGCGGCTCGGCACCGGCGTGCTGTCGATCCGCAAGAGCGGCAAGCTGCCGCCGCCGGTGCTCACCGAGGAGTACGACCGGGAATACGGCGCGGCCAGCATGGAGATTCCCGCCGACAGCCTCAAGTTGCGTGGCCGCAATGTCGTGCTCATCGACGACGTGCTCGCCACTGGCGGAACCCTCAGCGCGGCAACACGGTTGCTCGAGCGCACCGGTGCCATGGTGACCGGGGTGGCCGTGGTCGTCGAACTCACGGCGCTGGGTGGGCGTGCGGCGATCGCGCCGTTGCCGGTGCACAGCTTGAGCCAGGTCTAGCCCGGCCATTCAGCCCGGCCGAGCGTGCAGTGGCGGCTCGCGTGTGCATCCAGAGCGCGTTCAACCATCGGCGGGCCGCCGGGTACGCACCCTGGAAGCTGTAGCTTCACACTCAACCGCAAGCGGGCCCTGTCGCGCGGATCAGCGCCTTAGCGGCCCGAGGACAGGCCCGGTACCACGATTCAGGAGATATCCTCAAGGTCGGAGGTGACGACTGTGGCGGATGACCAAAACGCAGCGCAAGCTGTTGTGTCGCCGATCGAGGCGCCGCCTGTCGAAGCGCCTGAGCCGTCGCCCGTAGAGACCCTCAAGACCAGCAGCAGCGCGTCTCGTCGGGTCCGGGCCCGGCTGGCCCGCCGGATGACCGCTCGTAGCGGCGCCATCAACCCGGTGCTCGAGCCGCTGGTGGCGGTGCACCGCGAGATCTATCCCAAGGCCGACCTGTCCATGCTGCAGCGAGCCTACGAGGTCGCCGACCAACGACATGCCGGGCAGTTTCGGCATTCCGGAGATCCCTACATCACCCACCCGCTGGCCGTCGCCAACATCCTGGCCGAGTTGGGCATGGACACCACCACCCTGGTGGCCGCACTGCTGCACGACACCGTCGAGGACACCGGTTACACCCTGGAAGCACTGTCCGAGGATTTCGGCGAAGAGGTGGGTCATCTCGTCGACGGGGTCACCAAACTGGACCGCGTCGTGCTCGGCAGCGCCGCCGAAGGCGAGACCATTCGCAAGATGATCATCGCGATGGCGCGCGATCCGCGGGTGCTGGTGATCAAGGTGGCCGACCGGCTGCACAACATGCGCACCATGCGCTTCCTGCCGCCGGAGAAGCAGGCCCGCAAGGCCCGCGAAACGTTGGAAGTCATTGCGCCCCTGGCGCATCGGCTTGGTATGGCCAGCGTCAAGTGGGAGTTGGAAGACCTGTCGTTCGCGATCCTGCATCCCAAGAAGTACGAGGAGATCGTGCGGCTGGTCGCCGGCCGTGCGCCCTCGCGGGACACCTACCTGGCCAAGGTCCGCACCGAGATCATCAACACCCTGGGCGCATCGAAAATCAAGGCGACCGTTGAAGGTAGGCCGAAACATTACTGGTCGATTTACCAGAAGATGATCGTCAAGGGCCGTGACTTCGACGACATCCACGACCTGGTCGGCATCCGCATCCTGTGCGACGAGATCCGCGACTGCTATGCCGCTGTGGGCGTGGTGCATTCGCTGTGGCAGCCGATGGCCGGACGGTTCAAGGACTACATCGCCCAGCCCAGGTACGGGGTGTACCAGTCGCTGCACACTACCGTCGTCGGGCCCGAGGGTAAGCCGCTGGAGGTGCAGATCCGCACCCGCGACATGCACCGCACCGCCGAATACGGCATTGCCGCGCACTGGCGCTACAAGGAAGCCAAGGGCCGCAACGGCGTTCCGCATCCACATGCCGCCGCCGAGATCGACGACATGGCCTGGATGCGCCAGCTACTCGACTGGCAACGGGAAGCCGCGGACCCCGGCGAATTCCTGGAGTCGCTGCGTTACGACCTTGCGGTACAAGAGATCTTCGTGTTCACCCCGAAGGGTGATGTGATCACCCTGCCCACCGGGTCGACACCGGTGGACTTCGCCTACGCGGTGCACACCGAGGTCGGCCACCGCTGCATCGGCGCCCGGGTCAACGGCCGGCTGGTGGCGCTGGAACGCAAGCTGGAAAACGGCGAAGTGGTCGAGGTTTTCACGTCCAAGGCGCCCAATGCCGGGCCGTCGCGCGACTGGCAGCAGTTCGTGGTGTCCCCGCGCGCCAAGACGAAGATCCGGCAGTGGTTCGCCAAGGAGCGCCGTGAGGAGGCGCTGGAGACCGGCAAAGAGGCGATGGCGCGCGAAGTGCGTCGCGGCGGACTTCCGTTGCAGCGCTTGGTCAACGGCGAATCCATGGCTGCCGTTGCCCGCGAACTGCACTACGCGGACGTCTCAGCGCTCTACACCGCGATCGGCGAGGGCCATGTGTCGGCCCGGCATGTCATGCAGCGACTGCTGGCCGAGCTCGGCGGTATCGACCAGGCAGAAGAGGAGCTCGCCGAGCGGTCCACGCCCACCACGATGCCGCGCCGCCAGCGCAGCAGCGACGACGTCGGAGTATCGGTACCGGGCGCCCCGGGTGTGCTGACCAAGTTGGCCAAGTGCTGCACGCCGGTGCCCGGCGACCAGATCATGGGGTTCGTCACCCGCGGCGGCGGCGTCAGTGTGCACCGCACCGACTGCACCAATGCCACGTCGTTGCAGCAGCAGGCCGAGCGCATCATCGAAGTGCTGTGGGCGCCATCACCGACGTCGGTGTTCCTGGTCGCCATCCAGGTTGAGGCGCTCGACCGGCACCGGCTGCTGTCGGACATCACCCGGGTGCTCGCCGACGAGAAGGTGAACATCCTGTCCGCGTCGGTCACGACTTCAGGCGACCGGGTGGCTATCAGCCGGTTCACCTTCGAGATGGGCGATCCCAAGCATCTCGGCCATCTGCTCAACGTCGTCCGCAATGTCGAAGGCGTCTACGACGTGTACCGGGTGACGTCTGCAACTTAGAGCAGCTTGGAAGTGTCCAGGGCCAACGGTTCGGGTGCCGAGTCTGCGCTCACGGCGCCGAACCTGCGTCCATAGTGCGACATCTCGCAAAGATCAAGCGCTTAGCGCAGTCTGGGCAAGCGCGTGGTTATAGCCGGCGCGACGGGTCGCAGACGGGCCCGGGGTGGGGGCTGCTGCGAGTTCCGGCATCGCTAGTCGAGCAGCAACGACTTGATGACGACGTCAAGGGCGGGCGGGCCGTCCTCACCGCCGCCAGCGACACCGGCCTCGGCGATCTTGTCCAGGGTGGCCAGTCCGTCGGCCTGGATGGTGCCGAAAACGGTGTACTCGGGCGGCAGCGCCGAGTCGCGATAGACCATGAAGAATTGGCTGCTGTTAGTGTCGGGTCCCGCGTTGGCCATGGCCAGGGTGCCCCGCGGATAGATGACCGGCTCCTTGAGCTTGGGGTCGTTCGGCGGGTACTGGTTGGTCGGGTATTCGTTGGCGAACTGATAGCCCGGCCCGCCGGTGCCGTCACCCTTGGGATCACCACACTGCAGCACCGACAGCGACGGCGACGTGGTCAGCCGATGGCATTTGGTGTCTTTGAAGAAGCCCTGCTGAGCCAGGCTGGCGAAGCTGTTGACCGTGCACGGTGACTCATTGTTGGCCAGCATTAGGCCGATCTTGCCCTGGCTGGTCACCATGCTGGCGCTGATTTGAGCCGGCTCGGTGGGCACCTTGCCGGTGCGCGGCGGCTTGGCCTCTTTGGCGGCCTTGTCAGGCGACGGCGGGTACTGGCAGTTGGCGCCCAGATTCGCCGGCGCTTTGAACGCCGGCATCGGCACCGCGTTCCCAAGCTGCACCGGCGGCAGACCGGTCGCCGAAGGCGACCCGGGCGCGGAGCTGCTGGGGCTGGCTGACGTGGTCCCCTTGTGGTCGTCCTTGTTGACGAACACGACGTACACCACCGCGGCGACCACAGCTACCGCGACAACGGAAGCCCCGGCGATTGTCGCGATGCGGCGCCGCTTGGCCTGCTTGGCACGGCGCTCCAGCTGCCGTTCGAGTTTGCGCTTGGCGGTGGCACGTCGCTGCTGATTGGTCGGCACGGCCGATATCTTTCCATGACCGCTGCAGCGGAACCCGCCGCGGCCCACATCGTGGCCCGACCCGGCGGATGGGAAACTGGTAACCGTGTTGATCACCGGATTCCCCGCCGGGGTGCTGGCATGCAACTGTTACGTGCTGGCGGAGCGGCCCGGAACTGACGCCGTCATCGTGGACCCGGGCCAGCGTGCGCTGGGCCCGCTGCGCCGCATCCTGGACAAAAACCGGCTGACCCCAGCCGCGGTGCTGATCACCCATGGGCACATCGACCACATGTGGTCCGCCCAGAAGGTCTCCGACACCTTCGGCTGCCCCACCTACATCCACCCCGAGGACCGGTTCATGCTGACCGACCCGATCTACGGCCTGGGGCCGCGGGTGGCGCAGCTGGTCGCCGGGGCGTTCTTCCGGGAGCCCAAGCAAGTCGTCGAACTGGACCGTGACGGCGACAAAATCGACCTCGGCAACGTTTCCGTCAACGTCGACCACACGCCCGGGCACACCCGCGGATCGGTGTGCTTCCGGGTGTTGCAGGCCAGCAAGGACGACCGGGACGTCGTGTTCACCGGCGACACACTGTTCGAGCGCTCGATCGGCCGCTCCGACCTGTTCGGCGGCAGCGGCCGCGACCTGCTGCGCTCCATCGTCGACAAGCTCCTGGTGCTCGACGACAAGACCGTGGTGCTGCCCGGCCACGGCAACGCCACCACCATCGGCGCCGAGCGGCGCTTCAACCCGTTCCTCGAAGGGCTGAGCCCGTGACCGAATTCTCGGCGCCCAAGGGAGTGCCCGACTACTACCCACCGGACTCCGCGCAGTTCGTCGCGGTGCGCGACGGCCTGCTCAGTGCCGCCCGCCGGGCCGGTTACGGGTATATCGAGCTGCCGATCTTCGAGGACACGGCGCTGTTTGCGCGCGGGGTAGGTGAGTCCACCGACGTGGTGTCCAAGGAGATGTACACCTTCGCCGACCGCGGCGACCGGTCGGTGACGCTGCGGCCGGAAGGCACCGCCGGTGTGGTGCGGGCGGTGATCGAACACGGACTGGACCGCGGCGCGCTGCCGGTGAAGCTGAGCTACGCCGGGCCATTTTTCCGCTACGAGCGGCCTCAAGCCGGCCGGTATCGCCAACTGCAGCAGGTCGGCGTGGAGGCCATCGGCGTCGACGATCCGGCTCTGGACGCCGAGGTGATCGCCGTGGCCGACGCCGGTTTCCGGGCACTGGGCCTGGAGGGGTTCCGCCTGGAAATCACCTCGCTGGGTGACGAGACCTGTCGGCCGCAGTACCGGGAGCTGTTGCAGGAGTTCCTGTTCGGGCTCGACCTCGACGAGGAAACCCGGCGCCGCGCGCAGCTGAACCCGTTACGGGTGCTCGACGACAAACGCCCGGCGGTGCGGGCAATGACGGCCGATGCGCCGGTGCTGCTCGATCACCTGTCCGATACGGCCAAGCAGCATTTCGACACCGTGCTGTCGCACCTGGACGCGCTCGGGGTGCCCTACGTGATCAATGCGCGCATGGTGCGCGGGCTGGATTACTACACCAAGACGACGTTCGAGTTTGTCCACGACGGTTTGGGGGCGCAATCCGGTATCGGCGGCGGCGGCCGCTACGACGGCCTGATGCGCCAGCTCGGCGGGCAGAACCTGTCGGGTATCGGGTTCGGGCTGGGCGTCGACCGGACGCTGCTTGCCCTGCGCGCCGAAGGCAAGAACGTGGGCGAGACGACCCGCTGCGACGTGTTCGGCGTGCCGCTCAGCGAGCAGGCCAAGCTGAAACTGGCGGTGCTGGCCGCGCAGCTGCGTGCCTCCGGGGTGCGCGTCGATCTGGCCTACGGCGACCGCGGGCTCAAAGGCGCGATGCGCGCGGCCGACCGTTCCGGTGCGCGGATCGCGTTGGTCGTCGGCGATCGTGACATCGAGGCGGCCATGGTGGGGGTGAAGGATCTCGCGACTGGCGACCAGGTCTCGGTGGCTCTGGATTCCGTTGTCGCCGAAGTGGTTTCACGATTGGCTCGGTAAGTCTCGAGCATACTTCAGCCACTGAAGAACGCCATCGCCACCACGCGGCCGGGTACACCCGGTTCCGAGCCCCCGCCAAACCAACCGGGTGCGCCTTCAAGCCCGAGTATTACCGATCAGGCCACGCAAATCGGTAAAGATGTCATGGAACACGTACCTAAGGGCTCAAGACTAAATTCCTTGGTCGATAGGCTTAATCAATTGCACATCGGCAATCAGCAACAGGCCGCCGAGGCGGCAGACGCCGCGGCGAAAGCGGCGTGGGTCAGACCGCGGGAATTGTCGACGGGCCTAATGGAGCAAAGCTGGTGCTACCCGCTAACCCGAAGTTCGGGGAAGCTATCATGGTAGCCCCGGACGGAACGCTTTCTGTATTTCGCGGCGACCTCTATCAGTTTTTGCCGAAGTAGTGGAGTAGGCGATGAATGTAACTTTGCATGCAGCAGTAGTCAACTTCGAGGTTTATCTCCTGATGACCATGAAGCCGCGACTGTCTTTAAAAGATACCCGGGGCCTATTAGATGCCAAGCTGGCCAAGGCAGGGCTATCTTTGGACGAGGCAGTACGTATTCACGATCGGGTAGCAGAAGCCCTCGGCGAAGAGATATCGCGTTTTCGAGATATGAAGACGCTGTTAGGAGTTCTTGACGAGGACGCCACATCACTGAAGTACAACAGCGTGTTGTGGCCCGGCTTCAAATTCAACGCCTACGCTGACGTGAACGGACTACTTGAGTCAGCGGGTTACACGCACACCGAGCACACATCGCTCGATGTCGAATCTCCGGCGCAGCTGGCAGCTTGGAGTTGCGACATTCCCGAATTTGATGAGTGTTTCGGTCCGGCTATTCGACGTACCAAAAGGCCGCTATTCGACGACATCCTTCCCGCGTACGAAGGCTACGAGTTCTTATGGAAGGGAGATCGCTATGGTGCGGGATTTCTTTGGGGGCTATTCTTGACATCTTCGATGGTCTGGGAGTGAGCTCGCCAAGGTGCGAAATCCCCGAGAGTTGCGCAACAAATTGGCAGTCCTCAATGGCCCATCTCATGAAGCGTTGCGGGTTCGGCGCCGCCCACGTGGGCCGGCAATGGGGGAGGTGTCAGGGAAGTGCTGTACTGCGGGGAATCGGCTACGAGGCAACGCTGTCCGCAGAGGTCATCGTCCGGCGGTGGTATCCGCGTGGGACTGAAGGAACTCAGGCAGGAACGCACATGACGTACGCAGCCAGGGACGAAACGACGCTCCCCAAACTGCCTGCACAGATGCGGTGGGTGGTGCTGGTGGACAAGCGTCAGCTCGCCGTGCTCCTGCTAGAGGACGAGGTACCGGTCGCTTCCGCGACAGACACGTTGGATGCGCGCGGTGATATCGACTACGAAAACCAGCCGGTCGACGCAGTGGAGCGGCTATGTCGGCGTTTGGCCGACCAGGCGGTGGTCAGTGGGGTTTTATGCGGGGTCTCAAGCAGAAGTTCGGACCAGGTGTCGACGTGCGGATGAAGCTGGTGGAGTGGAACCGGTGAGCATTAATGCCCCACCTGTGGGGGCAGCTTACGGATTTGCGACCAACCTCAAGTGTTATTGCCACACGCGCCATTTGACGAAAACTTTTCGGGGCTGGCGGGAAAAGCAGTCGCCCGACGGCACGCTGATCCTGCTTCGCTCCCGGGGCACACCTATGTCACCGCCCCCGGCAGCGCGTTGCTGTTTCCCAGCCCGTGTTACGCGGTGGGCGGCATACCCGCCCCCGAAGCCCAAACACCAGACCCGACTTTTAGCAGGCTAGTGCGCCGACCGGGCAGCGATGATGCCCAAACGCCCCAGGCCCGTACTCAAGACCGCGCCCAGCGCGTCGCCACCGAGCGCCGACACACCCAAATGACACGTGAAACACACCGAAAGCATTGGAAAGAAACATATTTCGGCCTGAACCATGGTGTCGGAGACGGGGAGCCTCCGCCCTTCTGGCGACGTTCGAAGCTTGACTCTTAATCGAACTGCTGTTCGAATAGAGTCATGCGCTGGACCAGTCAGGCGGTGGCGGTCAACGGGACACCGGTCGACGACGGAGCGTTGCCCGGGCTGCAGCGGATCGGCTTCGTCCGAAGCGTGCGATCACCGCATTTCGAGGGCATGACTTTCCATGAGGTGCTGTGCAAGTCCGCCCTGAACAGGGTGCCCAACGCGGCGGCCCTGCCGTTTCGCTACACCATCAACGGCTACCGCGGCTGCTCGCACGCCTGCCGCTACTGTTTTGCCCGTCCGACCCACGAATACCTCGACTTCGACCCCGGCGCCGACTTCGACACCCAGGTGGTGGTGAAGACCAACGTCGTCGCGGTTCTGCGCCGTGAACTGCGCCGGCCGTCGTGGCAGCGCGAGACCGTTGCGCTGGGCACCAACACCGACCCCTACCAGCGTGCGGAAGGCCGTTACGCGCTGATGCCGGGCATCATCGGCGCACTCGCCGAATCCGGTACGCCGCTGTCGATCCTGACCAAGGGAACGTTGCTGCGACGGGACGTGCCGCTGCTCGTCGAGGCGGCCCGACAAGTGCCCGTGTCGGTGGCGGTATCCCTGGCGGTCGCCGATCCGGAGCTGCACCGCCACGTCGAGCCGGGCACCCCGACACCCCAGACGCGTCTGGGGCTCATCACCGCAATCCGCGAGGCGGGCCTGGGCTGCCACGTGATGGTCGCGCCGGTGCTACCGCACCTCACCGACTCCGTCGGTCACCTCGACGGGCTGCTTGGCCAGATCGCCGCCGCCGGCGCCACCGGCGTGACGGTTTTCGGCCTGCACCTGCGCGGCTCGACACGCGACTGGTTCCTGTCCTGGCTGGGCCGGGCGTATCCCGAGCTGGTCGGCCGGTACCGCGAGCTCTACGGTCGCGGCGCCTACCTGCCGCCGAGCTATCGCGAGATGTTGCGAAAACGGGCGGCACCGCTGATCGCGAAGTACCGTCTGGGCGGTGAGCACCGCGAGCTCTCGCCCGCGGCCGAAGCGGCGATACTGCCCAAATCCGTTCAGCCAACCCTATTTTGAGGCGGCCCGGGCTGCTGCGAGGTGCGCCTCCGCAGCGGTCCGAGCAGGAACGCCGGCGGCGACCACCAGAACCACCGACCCAGCAACCCGGCGATACCGGGGACCGCGAAGGTACGGACGACGAGTGTGTCGATGATGAGCCCAACGCCAATGGTGGAGCCGACCTGCTCAATGGTGAGCACATCACTGGACAACATCGCCAACATGGTGATTCCGAAGACGATGCCCGCCGTGGTGACCACGCCGCCGGTGCTGCCGAAGGCGCGGATCATCGCGGTGCGCAGCCCCACCCTGGTCCCGGTGCGGGCCAACGCTTCTTCGCGCATGCGCATGGTCAGCAGCAGGTTGTAGTCGGCGCCGACGGCCACGAGCGCGATGAGCGCCATGGACTGCACTGCCCAGTGCAGATCTTTACCGAGCAGGTCATGCCAGATGAAGGTGCTGACGCCCAACGCCGAGAGGTAAGAGACGACGACCGTTCCGATCACCGCCGTCGCGGCCACAGGACTTCGCAGCATCACGAGCACGATGAGAAACACCAACGCGAGCGCCACCGCGGCCAGCAGCACGAAGTCGCTGTTCACGAAGCCGCGCAACTCGGCGGTCCCGGTGCCGAAACCGGTGATGTCCACCGTGCTTCCCGCGAGCGTGCCTTCCTTTGTCGCCTCGTGCACGGCCGCGACGATCTGCGGTGACCTGCGGGCACCGTCGGCACCGAAGACCTTTCCATCGCCGTAGACCAGCATCCGGGTCACGTCGCCGCCGGGGGCGAAGTACAGTTCGGCCGCTCGCTGGAACCGAGGATCGTTCCAGGCCCGCTGCGGCAGGTAGTAGCCGCCCTCGCCGCTGCGCTGGAAGCCTTGCCGGACTTCCCGCAGGTAGTCGGTGAGACCCGAGAACGTGGTGCGCATCTCGTCGACGGCGCCGGTGAGTTGGGCCGCCATCGAGCCGAGTTGCGCCACCAGGGTGCGCATGGTGCCGACCGAGTGGTCGGCGGTGGTGAGTCCCTGGGCCGTATGAGACGTGCTCACGCTCAATTGTGATGCGCCCCTTGCGAGCACATCCGTTCCCGCTATCAGGGAGTCCACCGGTTGGACGATTTTGAGCACCATCGAGCAGATCTGATCGTTTTGGCAATTGGGATTGCTTTGCGTGTAGTTCCGTAGCGGGTCGAGGTTGCTGGACACCTGCGCCAAGGTGTCCTGCAGCTGGTGCATTCCCAACCCCATGATGTCGATGTTGGAATTGAGTTGGCCTATTCCGTCGACACCGCCCGATAGGCCGGCCTGCAACCGCGATAGCGCGTCCGAGAATTGGGCAAGCGTCGGGGCCAGCCGGTTGACCGCGGAAAGACGCTGGTCAAGTTTGGCGACGCCATCGTCGAGCTGGTCACCGATCACTCCCGCCTGGTCGCTGAGGGTGGCCTCTTCAGGGATGGAACCTGCTGGGCGTGAGGCGGATTGAACCATCGTGATCCCCGGAATTTCCATCAACTTGCGGGTGACCCGCTCGATGGCTATGACCCCGGCGGGGTTGCGCAGATCGTGTCCCGTCTTGATGGAGACGATCTCCGGCAGTAGCCGATTCGGCGGGAAGTGGCGGTCCATGGCTTGGTATCCGCGGTTGGCAAGTGTGGAATCCGGTTGCGCCGCAAGCTCGTCGAAGCCGAGCCTGAGACCGGAAACGGGTAAGGCGC
This sequence comes from Mycobacterium kansasii ATCC 12478, assembly GCF_000157895.3. Lineage (NCBI taxonomy): Bacteria > Bacillati > Actinomycetota > Actinomycetes > Mycobacteriales > Mycobacteriaceae > Mycobacterium > Mycobacterium kansasii. The sequence goes on from NC_022663.1 coordinate 5,760,387, forward strand.
AGATCGCCAGCACCAGAGCAGAGGCCACGAGCATCGGAGCCGGCCAGCGGGCCACCAGTGCCCCCACGCGTCGCCAGCGAAGCCCGGTCTTGCGGTTCGGGTTGCGTGGCTGGGCGAGGCCATAGCGCCCCGCGAGGGCGATCAGCGCCGGCAGCAGGGTCAGGGAGGCCACCATGCCGGTGACAATGCCTATGGCACAAGGCAACCCAGCGCTGCGCAACATACCTACCTTGGCAAACGTCAGGCAGGACAGGGCCGCGGCCACGGTCAGTGCCGAAGCCACGATCACCGGCCCGACGGTGCGATTGGCAACACCAAGTGCTCGCTCGTGGCTGACGCCGCCGCGCCGCGCCTCGTGATAGCGGCCAATCAGGAAGATTCCGTAATCGGTTGCCCCGCCAAGCACCATGGCGGCCAGCAATGCCACCGAGAAGATGGACACCTCGAAGACGTCGCGTTCGCCCAGCAGCGACACGATCGACCGGGCGACCCCCAACGCGAGTCCCACCGTCATCAGCGGGATCAAGGCGGTTGTCAGCGAGCGATACACCGCGATGAGCAGAAGGGCGATGAGAACGACTGTCACGCAGGTCATCACCAGCATTTGCCGGTCGATCGTGCTCAGCTCGTCGGCGATGGTGGCACCCGGGCCCGTGACATAGGCGCGCAACCCCACCGGAGCGGGCTGGCCGGCGACGATCCGCCGAACCCCGTCCAGTGCTCGATTTGCTTGTGCAGCACCAAGATCGCCGGGTAGCCGCAGTATGGTGTAGGTGGCCTTGCCGTCGTCGCTCAGCGCTGCCGGCGCGGTCATCGGGTCCGACCACAGGTCGGTGACCGAATCCACATCCTGGTGGTCGGCACGAAGCTTGGCCAGCAGCTGATCGTGGAAGGCACGTTCGGCTGGGCCCAGTGGACGGTCGCTTTCCAGCACCAGATAGTTGAGGTTGCCGCTTTTCCCGTCGTGGAATTGAGCTCCCATGCGTGAGCCGGCGATGTTGACCGGCGCGTCGGCCGGGAGGAAACCCCGGGCATGGATACGAGCCATGTGTTCCGCCGGCGGCACCAGCAGTGTGCCCAGGCCGGCGGCGACGACCCATAGTCCGATCACGACGATCGCGTAGCGGTTTGCCAAGCCGGCCAGTGAATCCCACACGTTACGCGCGGCCGCTGCAGACCGGCCTGCGTCGTCAGGAAGTGGCGGCGCGGCGTCATCGGGATCGCTGAGCGGCAACGCCTTTGGTCGGGTGTCGGCTGTTGTCGGGCCACCGGGAGCCGGACCGGAACCAATCATCCCGATGAGCCGCGTCCAGATTTCCGCGAGCTGATTCTCCTGTTTGAGCCAGACCATCTGATTCCCGTCTCACGGCTTTACGGCGGTGGCCGGGGCATTGCGGACGCTGCGCGCGATCAGGAAACGGATCGCCGACGGGAGCGGCATGACGACCCTGGACGTAGTGATGCGGGCCCGTGTCGAGCCGCGAAGCAGCGACGGGATGAAGGCGGGCACCCGCGCCGCATAGCTGCGATAGGCCGTGCCGAAGCGGGCGACGAGATCACGTTCCTCGAGGTAGGTGCCCAGTAAAATGTAGCCGGTCAGGCCGGTCGCCCAGAGCAGGTGTCCGGCGGTGAACGTGCTGGCGGACCAGAAACAGATCAACAGGCCGGTCATCAGCGGATGACGCACCAGACGGTAGGGCCCGTGCACCTGCAGCCGGTCACAAGTGGCATCGGACACCCGCGCCACGTAGCGGCGGTAGGCCTGACTGACACCGAGCAGGTGAAAGTGGTTCAGCAACAGTGTGGCCACGTAGACGAGGGCGACACCGGACCAGAACCCAGCGTCGAGAACTGCCGAACCGATTCCGCCGGCAGACCAGATGTGCCCGGGCAATGGTTGCCAGCCCAAGCACAGTACCCACACCGCAAGACTGGTCATGAAGACGTATAAACTGCGTTCTAAAGCCGTTGGCATCCAACGGGTTACGAACGCCTTGACCGACGGCCGAGCCATACCCGAATGCTGCGCAGCGAACAATGCCAACAGCAGGACGTCAATCAGCAACGACGGCCCGGCCGACAGGTGCGCCCCGGCGTCGACCGTCTTGGGCAGCCACCAGCCGCCGGCGAACAACAGAAACAGCGGCACCGTAATCCCGGCAAACGCGTATGCGCTGAGCGCCACGACGAACGGGACGAGCCGGCGCGGGTCTGACAGCGTGCCCGCGATCTGGCTCCTGGTCAGGCCTCGGGTGATCAGACCCATGCGAACCACGGCAGGTAGCGCGCGCGCACGGTCCCCTGCTCAAGTCGCTTCTCCAGCTTGGCCTTCCACTGCCGGCCGTGGGATGCGTCGAGAAAGCCTCCGGGAACGAACAGGCGCCAGCACGAGGTGAGCGTCATCCAGTAGGGGACGATGACGTCGGGCTCGACCTGCAGCATGAAGTCGAACTTGTCGGGGATCTGTGTCCAGTGGATGCCGGGATAGCGGTGGTGCACGCTGTGGTAGCCCTGGTTGAAGATGAAGAAATTCAGCCAGTTTCCCACCGTGTTCAACGACTTGCTCGGGTCGTCCTCGAAGACCCGAGCCGGGCCGTGGGTCAGCCAGGCGAAGTAGCCGGAGGTCGCCTGGGTGATCAGGAACGGGATCCAGTAGAAGAGGGTGAAGCGCAGCGGGTCGGTGGTCAAGAAGGTAATCCAGATCAGCGTCGTGATGAGGGTGAAGTCGAAGACGAACTGGTCGCGTCTCTTACGCCGACTTGGTGACGGGTTGGCCGCGAAAACCGTTCGGGTGGTGTGCTTTTTGACGACAGAGCTGTACCGCATCCAGTACCAGACGGCGCGCCACCCGTGCTCGCGTCCCTCGGTTGACGTGACGTCTCCGGGCCCGTCGTTGTAGCGGTGGTGGTTGACGACATGCACTTCGTACATGTCGGCGGCAGTCAGCGCGGCAGGCATGCAGCACAGCAGGTCCAGCGCGCGGTTGGCCCGTCGCGACACGAACAACGGCCGATGAGTGTGCATGTGCAGGATGCCGATGGTGATCGAAAAGTTCAGCAGCCCAAGCGTGATGATCAGCGGCACCGCCAGATACCATCTGGTGGCAGCCGGTACCGACAGGCCGAATGCCAGCAGCGCGATCCAGCATGCAATATGCAGAAGTGGACCGACATTGGCCGGATGCTCGAGCTTGAGCACTCGGCGGCTGAAGGGCAGCGGTTCGGCGGACGCACCGGGCTTTGCGGTGCTGTGGACAGGTGAAGCGATGGTCATCGGTGTCCCCCCTGGTTGGCTACGTCGAGTGCGGTGAGCTGAAATTGGGTGGCGAGCGCGAACATCGCGTCGGTGTCGTTGGGCCGCAACCGCTCTAAGGCGCCGAAGGCCAGGTGGTCGGCGATCATCATGCGGCGCTTCTGATTGCCGGGTAGTTCGGCGGTCAGTGGTCCTTCCGGTAGGGCATCGACAAGCGCGAAGGCGAGGTCGACGGTCAGTGGCCCGATCGCGAGGGACCTCGCGCCACGGTCGCCCAGCCGGAGCACGTCTGCAGCGCGATCCGGTCCGGTGCTCAGTTCGGGCGACGCGTCGAGCAGTCGGTGGATAGCCGCGTCAGCGCACTCGCGCACCCGCGCTACCATCGTCGCCCAGCGAGCCGGCGAGCGAGCCGCGAGCACTGCCGCTGCGAGCCGTAGCGACCGCCGGTACGGCGCGGGCGCCCCGACTGCCGCGCACAGGAACGCGGTCGTCGTGATGGTCATGTAGGCCGTCGCCGTTCGGGCACCACGACTGGGGATGCGCGGACCCACGTGCGCCAGCAACGCGAAGCTACCCAGAGCGGGAACCAGCAGTCGCAGCATGACCGCATGCTGCAGTTCCGCGTGGTCGCCGGCGCCGTGGAGCGCCAGCTCGCCATCGCGCAAGTCGTTGGCCAGTTGGGCGGCAATGCCGATGCATCCGGCGAGTTCTCCCAGATCGGCAGCGGTGCAGGCGCCCTCGGTGAGCAGCGAGCAGGCATACAGCGCCACCCGTCCGAGCACACCCTCGCTGTAGGTTGCCCGCGGGAGCGGGTACTCGATGTTGCGGGCCATTACCTGGCCGATGTCGACCAGCAGCTGGCCGACCCGTTGCTGTCCGTCGCAGGGGAGCGCCGACACCATCGCCCGGACGTCGCGGATGCGCGTGGCCAAGATCAGGTCGACGGCTTCGCTGTCGCGCAGCGGCACCGCCCGTAGTGGTGGGGGCGGCGTGCCGGCCGTTGCGCGCAGGTAGTTCGCGGCGAGCAGCACGGCGTTGCCGGCCAGCTGCGGGTCCATCAGGTCTTCGTAGGCGTCGAGCACCCGGCAGGCGAGCAGGGCCGCGGTGGACTCGGCCCGCAGGTGGGCAGGCAGCAAACCGATGGCGATGCCCAGATTTCGGGCCGCCGGGACCAACGCCAGCCGGGCCAGCCGATCCGGGGACTGTGCAGCGCGCATTGCGGTCAGGTCCGGCGCGCTGCGCAGCTGCCGCAGCCCGTAGGCCAGGCCGCCAATCCGCACGCCGCTCATCGGGAGACCACTCGAACCGTCAGTTCACGCAGATGGTCGCGAGCGACGGAGGGCGGGAACACATCCAGCGCCCGGCACGCCGCCTCGGCGGCATGGACGGCAACCGCGCGGGCGGCCAGGGTGGCACCGCTGCGCACCAGCTCGGCTTGCAGTACGCCGCTAGGGGTTAGCTCCGACAGCCACAGCTCACGAGAACCGGGCCGCATGGCCAGCCATTCGATCACCGGCCACGTCGGCACCCGGCGGTCGAGGTCGCCGCAGGACTTCTTGCCGAGTGACGGGCCGCCCTCGACATCGCATACGTCATCCATGATCTGGAAGGCCAAGGCGAGCTGGTCGGCATACCGCATCAGGGCGCGCAGTCCATCGGCGTCGACGCCGCCCGCCGTGCCACCGTACGAGCATGCGAGCCGGAACAGCGTGCCGGTTTTCGCCCCGGCCACACGTTCATAGTGGCGGCGCAGGACGGAGTCGTCGATCGCAGGCGGCAGGGTTTCGATGAGCTGGCCGAAGGACAGTTCCGAGAGCTGGTCGAGGTAGGTGATGGCCGGGTCCTCGCCAACTCGCGCGAATACCGCCGGATTGTCGGCAACCACTCGCGCGAGTATCTGTAATGCGGTGCCCGCCAAGTGGAATCCGGCTCGGGCTGCGATTCGGACGCCGAACGCTGCCGGAACGGATCGGGCGCCACGTCGTAACAACGAGCCGTCGCAGATGTCGTCGTGGATGAGCGACGACTCGTGGAACATCTCGATCGCGCAGGCCAGGTCGATCGCCTCGGCAGGTGACACCGTGGCGGCGGAAGGTTGCAGGCGGAAGCAGGCCAGCCCCAGGCCGGCGCGGATCCGCTTGCCGGGGGTGGCGAGGACGTGTCGATAGATCGGGTCGAAACTGCAGCCGGTGACCAGGATTTCGTGCAGACGGCGAGCGACCAGATTCAATTGATCGGCAATGCAGTCGGTGGCCCGCCCCAAATCCGCGCCAGTTGACCGGGTTTGCGGGCTCAGCTCACGCCCGGAGCGGGCGCCGAGCGTGTGTACCGTGCCTAACTTGCTGCTGTGGTGCTCCCGCGGCTCACCGGAGACTGATGGCTCGGCGGTACAGATGCGTTTCACCACCTTCTCCTCGAGCTCATCGAGAGCCGGACCCTGCAATTTCCTGCCGGACTAATTCATGCTGAGTAGATGGTGGCGGCCGGGAATCGGATCGGCTATCCGATGATCGGTTAAAAATGTTGTCCACCACGACGATTGGTGAATTGTCCCCCGATTGGGGGACCTAACCTGACACGTGTCAAGTTGCTTTACACGGCGGTCCGGGCTAGTGCAGGTGCGGTTCGAGCAGTGCGGCCTGGCCGGTGGACATGGGGCTGGTCGCCAACCACTGGCGGGTTGCCTGGTGCGACCGCTCGATGAGCGTTGCCGCATGCGAGAAGTCGACTCCGGAAATGGAGACCGGACACAGCGGGCGGATGACGCGCAGGTCGGCGGTCTGCTCGAAGCGCTCGACGTCGAGGGCGAGGCGATGATTGACGGCAAGGGATATCGCGTGCAAAACCATCGTGACCGCCGACGGTGGTGACGTGGGCAGGGCACATGAGTAGCCGGTCGGCAACACCCAGACCTGGTCGGCGCCAAGGGCGATCGCGTGTGATACCGGGGTGTTGTTCACCACGCCGCCGTCCATCAGATCGCGTCCATCGATGTTGACCGGCGGGAAGATGCCCGGGATGGCCGCGCTGGCCGCAATCGCGTCGACTGCGTCTCCGGACGACAGCAGCACGTCGATACCCGAGATCACGTCGGTGGCCACGACGTGGAACGGGATCGGAGCATCCTCGAGCCTGGCGAAACCGAGTTCCCTGGTGAGGATGCGCCGCAGACCCGCGCTGGGCACCAAGTGCTGACGGCGGCCGAGGAAGCCCAGTAGCCCGGCGACCGGGTGGGTGGGGAACACCTCTTTGCGGCTGAGCGACAGCCACACCTTTGCCAGCTCCCGAATGCCGTCGGAATCGGGCCGCGCGGCGATCCAGGCGCCATTGAGCGCGCCGACGGAGGTGCCGATGATCAGGTCCGGCCTGATGCCTTCGTCCGCCAGGGCCTGCAGCATCCCGACCTGGATGGCGCCGAGGCTCGCGCCGCCGGAGAACACAAACGCAGTGGTCACAGATGGATACTAAGGACCTTTTGCCGGCGCGGCTGCGGCTTCCGGCGAGATCGCAAATCCCTACCGTGCGTAACGAATCCGGTAGCGTTTTCGATATGACGGACGTGCGAAAGACGGTAAGCGCGGTCGCGGCGGCAGGCTGTGTGGCAATGGCCGCAGCAGCCTTGGCGGTAGCGGGGATCGCGGCAACGCCGGCGGTCTCCCACGCGGACCCGGCCGGGCATCAGGTGACCTACACCGTCACCACCACCAGTGATCTGATGGCCAACATCCAGTACATGAACGCCGACCCGCCCAGCCAGGCGGCGTTCAACGCCGACTCGTCGAAGTACATGACCACCGTGCATGCCCCGATCACCGGCGGCGAGCCGCTGGTCTATACGACCACGCTGGCAAACCCGAACCAGTGGGCGATCGTCACCGCCAGTGGCGGGCTGCGGGTCAACCCGGAGTTCCACTGCGAGATCGCCGTCGACGGTCAGGTGGTGGTGTCGCAGAACGGCGGCAGCGGAGTTTCCTGCTCGACGCGGCCGTGGTGACCGGGCCGTAGTAACAGAGTCGGGCGTTTCTTTCCGGGCGGCTGAATCGGCTGTCGGTGGCGGCCGCCGCATGGCCGGTTTGGCCTTGTGGCACAAGACGATCCGTTGAGCTCAAGCCGCATCCGGTGCCGTCGCCCGCCGGGCCGAATCGGCCGCGGCGCCGTCAGGTGTTCCCGGCGGCGAGCCCTGGCGACCTCGATGTGCTGTGACATGCCCGCCTTTGCGGGTACTTAGCCAGGGCACAACCACGTCGCCGGCTGGTGGGCCGGCTCGCTTTCCAAGGAGACGCACATGTCCTTCGTGACCACGCGACCCGCGGCGTTGACGGCCGCCGCGAGCGCGCTACACATCGTCGGCTCATCGATGGCCACCCAGAATGCGGCGGCGGCAGCGCCCACCACGGGCCTCGTTCCCACGGCCGCCGACCAGGCCTCGGCGCTGCAGGCCGCACAGTTCGCCGCCTACGGCACCTGGTATCAGCAGGTCAGCGCCCAGGCCATGGTGATTCACCAGATGCTGGTCAACACGCTGGGCAGCAGCGCGGGTTCGTATGCGAAGACCGAGGCCGCCAACCGCACCGCGGCCGGTTCGACGTCGTTGTCGGGACTTCTCGGCGGACTGGCCACCGGAGGCGCTGGTTTGTCGTCGTCGTCGGGTGCCACCATCGGAACCCCGATCGGGTGGGCTCAACTTCAGCGCCGCCGCCTCGGACCTGGTCCAGGTCGAGCCCGGGCAACACGCCGCTGGCTCCGGCAACGTCGCCGCTTCGAATTCAATGGACGGCATGGGCGCCGGGATGCCTAACTTCAGCATGCGGCCGCTCAAGCCACCGCCTCGGCGGCCGCATATGAAACTGCCTTCGCGATGACGGTGCCGCCGCCGGTCGTTGCGGCCAACCGGGCTCGGCTGGCGGCTCTCGTCGCCACGAACATTCTCGGACAGAACACACCGGCGATCGCGGCCACCGAGGCACAGCACGCCGAAATGTGGGCACAGGACGCCGCCGCCATGTACGGCTACGCCGGTTCGTCGGCGAGCGCCGGGGTGCTGACTGCGTTGACGTCCCCGCCGCCGGCCACCAATCCCGGCGGACTGGGCGCCCAAGCCGCCGCGGTGTCTCAAGCCGCCGCAAGCGGCGCGCAGCCGGAGTTTGGCGGGCTGGTGTCCAGCCTGCCCGACGCGGTGCAATCACTTGCCGCGCCGCTGGCCGTCTCGTCTGTGACCAGCCCGTTAGACGATTTCTTCAACAACAACCTGGTCATCAATATCGGGCAAGCGGTCTTCGATACCGTGGCGTGGAACATGTTCGCCGTCATCGCATCCTCGATCCTCAACGGAAACACCGTTCCGGCGTCAGGCGCTGCGGCTTCCGCCGCGGGAATCGGCGCCGGTGTCGTCGGGGCGACGGCCAGCCCCGCCGGTTTGGGTGGAACACCGGTGCTGGCGGGTATGGCTTCGGCGTCCTCGGTCGGCAAGTTGTCGGTGCCTGCCGGATGGTCCGCCGCGGTCCCGGCTGACGATGCTGCCGCGACGCTGACCGGCTCGGGCTGGGCCGTTCCCGCGGAAGAGGGCACGCAGGTGACAACGTTGCCCGCCGGTATGCCTGCGGTCGCCTGGGCCGGACCGGGAGGCTACGGCACGGGACCGCGATACGGAGTCCAACCCAAGGTGGTCCCCCCGCAGGTGCTGGGGTACCGCGAGTTGTGCGCTCCCGCCAAGGGGTTGCGACCCCGTGTCAGTCGGAGATTTCGTCGACGGTGAACCAACGTGACGAACGCGGGTCTTCTTCCTCGCGGAACAGGCTTTCGTAGGACATATCGCCTCCGTTCACTGCGACTCCTGATGTGACGAGGCTAACAGCGCCACGTCGATGCCGCGGTGCTTTCAGCGACCGGCATGGGTGACGACGACGACCTCTGCGCGCTCGTCGCCGACCGCCCGCAAGGCGTGGCCGACCGACGCGTCGAAGTAGGCGCTGTCGCCGGTGTCGAGTGTGATGGTCTGGTCGCCGTAGTCGAGTTCGACACTGCCGGTGTGTACGAACACGAACTCCTGGCCGGCGTGCTCGGGATGGGGATCGTCAGCGGGGTTGCCGGTAGGGCGAACCAGGAACGGCGACATGGACTTTCCCAGCAACGTCGACGCCAGCGCCCGATAGCGTCCCCGTACCTGGCCGGCGCGGTCGCTTGCCCGGTCGACGGTGATCTTCTCTTGGGCCGTCTCGTCGGAGAACAGCCGCCCGACATCGACGTCGAGCGCTCGGGAGACCTTGAGCGCCACAGCGATTGACGGTGTGCTGTGCCCGCGCTCGATCTTGGACAGGTAGCTCTTGGTCAGGCCGGTCTGTTCCGCGAGCTGTTCCAGGGTGAGGCCACGATGCCTGCGAACGGCGCGCAGCAGTGCTGTCACCGGACACTCCTTCCGCCCCGCCACCTGGGACACAAGGTTTCCTATAGTGCTACTATTGTGTCACACGTTCGCGACACCGGGGAGCCGCTGATGGCAACCACGTTTTCCGATTCCAAGCCCGAACTGATGCGCCGTGCCCAGGAGCGGCTCAGCGCCGAGACGGCCGAATCTCCGTTGACGACCCGGCAGAAGGTGGCGCTGACCTGCCGCGCCTTGTTCGACGCCGGACATGACTCCGGCCTGACCGGGCAGATCACCGCCCGCGCCGAAGACCCCGGGACGTACTACACCCAGCGGCTGGGCCTGGGGTTCGACGAGATCACCGAAGACAACCTGCTGCTGGTCGACGAGGACCTCAACGTCCTGCAGGGAGACGGTATGGCCAACCCCGCCAACCGTTTTCACAGCTGGATCTATCGGGCACGTCCCGATGTGCAGTGCATCGTGCACACCCACGCCTTCCACGTGGCGGCGTTGTCGATGCTGAAGGTTCCGCTGGTCGTGTCGCACATGGACACCACGCCGCTCTACGACGACTGCGCGTTTCTCGCCGACTGGCCGGGCGTTCCCGTTGGCAACGAGGAGGGCGAAATCATCACCGCCGCACTGGGTTCCAAGAAGGCGGTGCTGCTGGCCCATCACGGGCAGGTGGTGGCCGGGGCCAGCATTGAGGAGGCGTGCTCGCTGGCGGTGCTGATCGAGCGTGCCGCCAAATTGCAGCTGGCCGCCATGGCCGCCGGAACCATCGTCGAGCTGCCCGAGCAGCTGGCCCGAGAAGCCCACGACTGGACGCTGACACCGGCGCGCAGCCGGGCTAACTTCGGCTACTATGCCCGCCGCGCCCTGGCGCGCCATCCCGATGCACTGAGTACCTAACTCGTTATCCGCCAACAGAATCGGAGGAGCCCCGCTGTGGTCCAACCAGCCGTGCCCAAGATCCACGGGATCATCGCCTACCCGGTGACGCCATTCGCGCCCGACGCAACCGGCGGTATCGACACCACCAGGCTCGCGGCTCTGGTCGATCGCCTGATCAGCTCCGGCGTGCACGCCATTGCCCCGCTGGGCAGCACCGGTGAACTGGCCTACCTCGACGAGTCGGAGTTCGACACCGTGGTCGACACCACCATTGCGGCCGTCGATCGGCGGGTGCCGGTGATTGTCGGCGTCTCGGATGTGACCACTGCCAAGACCATTCGGCGTGCCCGGTACGCCGAGCGGGCCGGCGCCGACGCGGTGATGATCCTTCCGGTGTCCTACTGGAAGCTCACCGAACGCGAGATCGCCCAGCACTACCGCAGTATCGGCGACGCGATCGGAATCCCGATCATGGCCTACAACAATCCGGCCACCAGCGGCGTCGACATGAGCCCCGAACTGTTGGTCACCATGTTCGACAACATCGAAAACCTCACCATGGTCAAGGAATCCACCGGCGATCTGTCCCGGATGCACCGCATCGCCCAACTCAGCGACGGCCAGCTGCCCTTCTACAACGGCAGCAACCCGCTGGTGCTGGACGCGTTACGGGCCGGGGCGGCCGGATGGTGTACGGCTGCCCCCAACCTGCGGCCGCAGCCCTGCATCGACCTCTATGAGGCGGTGCGCCGCGACGACCTCGAGAAGGCCCAGCTCCTCTACGACGACCTGAAGCCATTGCTGCAGTTCATCGTTGCAGGCGGCCTGCCGACCACGGTGAAGGCCGGTCTCGAATTGTTGGGTTTCCCGGTCGGGGATCCGCGTCCGCCGTTGCTGCCGCTTGACGAGCGCGGGCGTGCCGAGTTGCGGGACTTACTGGCCGGCGGGTAGCGCTTGTCAGGACTTTGGTGCCGCGGCTGAGGTGACTTTCGACTCTACGCCGGTGTCCGGTGCGTAGCGGACTATCAGAGGTCATTGTTGACCTCATCGCCGCTGTCGATGTCAAACACGTTGTTGCGGGTGGTGTTTGGAGCCAAGCGCGACGGTGAGGCCAACCGGTTGCTGGGCAGTTGGGGTGCACGATAGCACCAGATGTCGGCGCGCAGAGACGAGGTTGGAATGGTTCCTGAGTTTGCGTGGTTGCCGCCGGAGATCAATTCGGCGCGGATCTTTGCTGGTGCTGGGGCGGGGCCGTTGTTTGCGGCGGCGTCGGCGTGGGCGGGTCTGGCTGCGGAGTTGGCGGGGTGGGCGTCGTCGTTTGATGCGGTGATTGCGGGGTTGACGGGTGGGCCGTGGGCGGGTCCGGCGTCGGTGTCGATGGCGGCGGCGGCGGCGCCGTATGTGGGGTGGTTGAGCGCGGCGGCGGTGCAGGCGGAGACGGCGGCGGCCTCGGCGGTGGCGGCGGCGACGGCGTTTGAGTCGGCGGTGGCGGCGACGGTGCATCCGGCGGCGGTGGCGGCGAATCGGGTGTTGTTGGGGGCGTTGGTGGCGACCAATTTCTTGGGTCAGAACACGCCGGCGATTGCGGCTACTGAGTTCGATTATGTGGAGATGTGGGCTCAGGATGTGGGGGCGATGGTGGGCTATGACGCGGGGGCGGGGGCGGCGGCTGCGGAGTTGATGCCGTTTGGTGTGCCGCCGTTGGATTTGGCGGGGTTGGCTGGGCAGGTCGCGGCCCAGGTGAGCACGGCGGCGACGGCGGCGACGGGGGCGGTGTCGCCGGCGTTGCAGGGTGCGCTGGCGGGGGTTCCGGGGGTGGTGAGCGGGGTGCAGTCGTTGGCCTCGTCGCTGCCGGTGTCGTCGGTGATGCAGGTGGCGCAGGTCGCGGCGCAGCCGGCCAGCATGATGCTCGGGCCGCTGATGCAGTTGGCCAACACGGCCAATGCGGGTACCGCGGGGTTGGCGGGGGCGGCGGCGTGGGAGGGGTTGGCTGATGCGCCGAAGTTTGTCGGTGATGTCAATCCGATGAAGGGCCTCGGCGGTGGCGCGGGGGTGGGTGCGGGAATGGGTGCGGAGTTGGGTAAGGCGCGGTTGGTGGGGGCGATGTCGGTGCCGCCGACGTGGGAGGGGTCGATGCCCAAGGGGTTGTCGAGTGCGGCGATGGCGGGGTTGAGTGGGGTGCCCACGGCGGCGGAGCTGGCGCAGGCAGCCGGAGCGGCCGGCACCGGTGGTGGGATGCCGATGATGCCGATGCCGATGGGTGCCGGTGGTGCGGGGGCGGGGATGCCCGGCGGGATGATGGGCCGCGGCGGTGCTAATCCGCATGTGGTGCAGGCGCGCCCGAGTGTGATCCCGCGTACCGGGATCGGATAAGGCCGGGACTTCCGCGGCGAGGCCTGCCAGGAGTTCATCACCGCGGCGGGCCGCAACATGCAGGTGATCCACGAACAAACCAACGCCCACGGCCAAACGATCCAGGGCGTGCAGCGGCGCACGCCCAAGCGCCCGCAAGCCGGCCTCCATTTGAGGTCTGGGCGCCGGGCTATCTCGACTCAATCACCGACATCGTGCCGTCGAGGTAGCTCGTGACATACACGGTGCGGGTGTTTGGGTCCACCGCGACCCCCCACGGGTATTTGCCGACGGCCACGGTGGCCGTGACCGTGTGCGTCTTCCCGTCGATCACCCACAGTGTGGCGTCCTTGTCGTAGTTCGTGACATAGACGCCGTGCGTCCCCAAATCCACCGCAATCTTCCACGGCTTCGTGCCGACGGGCACCGCGGCGATGACCGTGTTCGTCCTCCCGTCGATCGCCGACACGGTATGGCCGTCCGAGTTGGCGGTGTAAATCGTGTGCGTGCCGGGATCCACCGCCACCCCGTACGGTCGCGTGCCGACAGCCACGGTGGCGGTGACGGTGTGTGTGGGCCCGCCGATTACCGACACGGTGTCGTCGCCGCTGTTGGTGACGTAGGCGGTGTGAGTTTCCGGATCCACCGCAACTCCGAACGGGCCGCTACCGACGTGCACGGTGGCGGTGACGGTGTGCGTATTCCCGTCGATCAGCGACACTGAAGCGCCGAAGGCGTTGGTGACGTAGGCAGTGTGGGTTTCTGAATCCACCGCCACCCCGAACGGGCCGTGACCCACTCGCACGGTGGCGGTGACGGTGTGCGTATTCCCGTCGATCACCGACACCGTGTCGTCATCGTTGTTGGTGACGTAGACGGTGTGGGTGCCTGGATCCACCGCTGCCCCGACCGGAGAGCCGCCGACGGGCACGGTGGCCGTGACCTTGTGTGTCTTTGCGTCGATCACTGACACCCTGCCCCTGACCGTGTGGTTGACGGCGTAGACGGTGCGGGTGCCAGAATCGACCGCTACTCCGTTGAGGAGAGAGCCGACGGCCACGGTTGCGGTGACCGTGTGCGTGAGCGGCGCGGCCGAACCCGGTCCGGCCCCAGGCTTCGTCGGTCCGGTGGTTGTGGTGCCGGCGCGCTCGTGGCCGGAGTTGATCACCGAAAACCCAAGCACGGCAAGCGCGCCCACAAGAAGGAGACTCCCAACAATGATGGCTACGCGCCTGACCTTGGCGTTCTTCCAAGACCCCCACACCTTCCGACGCCACGGCCCGATCCCGGACTCGGGGAGGTTCGCATAAATGATGCCGGCCTTGACTGATGGTCCCGCACCGATGATCGGGGCACCGCACTCTTCACAGAAAGGCTGGTTCACCGATGTAAGGTGGCCCGCTGGGCAGAGCACCATGGCGGGCACAATCGGGGCTCCGCACTCCCCGCAGAAACGGTAGTCGTCGGGGTTTTGGTGACCGTTCTCGCACGTCACCATGAGTTAGCGTCCCTTCTTCTGCGGCCCGCGGCCGGGTAAAGGTTTCCGCCGTCATCGGTGTCATCAGATTCCGCCCGCGCACGAGAGTCAACCCGAAGCCATCGGAATCAGCAGTTTAGGGCCCACGCCGCCGAATCGATGCAGCGGCTTCCGCTGCCGCGACTGGCCGCCCCTACCGCGGCGTGGTAATCGCGCGAACGGCATGCTGACCGGCGGTCGCGAGCCGACGCTCGCGCTTGCCCGCCGTCGCCGCAACTATTTGCGACACCTCCGCCTCTGGCGGGAAGAGGGCCTGCGGCGGCGCGTGCACAGCCATCGCAAATGGGCCGGCGGGCCGTCGGCGTCGGAAGTGGTTGCCAATGCCCGAAGGTGTTGTGGACCTTGGATTTCCAGTTCGATGCCAACATCGAAGGTAAGTCCGTCGAGATCGCGTCAGTTGCTCGATGAGCATACCGGTGAATCGTTGCAGCGCTCGATCACCGCCGAGCGCGTGATCGAGGAACCGCGCAGGTGTTTCGCCGCGGCCGGCGGGCTTTCGCCGTGCTGCGCATGGACAACGGGCCAGAGCTGATTTGTCAAGCGCTGCAAGAGTTTTGCGTTGCGCAATTATGGCTTCGCGATATCCCGCCGGGGACGCCGTGGAACAACGGTCATATCGATTCGTTCGACAATCGGCTACGACGGGAACGTCTCAACCGCAACCGGACGCATTGTGCCAGCCATCTGGGGTGAGCAAGCGGCTGGCATCGGAGTCCGCTGACCCGACGATGCGGGACTATTTCGTTCGTGGTGCCGCCACCAGCCATTCCGACGAGTCCGGGTCGGCGGTGTCCAATCCCATCCCCACCTCTTTGAGCAAGGCCTTGAGTTCGTCGGCTGTCACGTGATGGGCCTCGAACGATTGGGTCAGACTTTTGTCGTCGTAGTCCAGGGTGAACTCGCCGACGACAGTCCCGTTCTGGTTGCTGAGGATCGTCATCGTCTGCAGCATCTGACCATCGGACCGCTGGTACCTGCCCGGTGGTCGCTGTGCGAACCACTGTAATGGTCGCCACTGGATGATGGCCTTGCCTTCCGGCTTGAGATGGTGGGCGATGGTCGCCAGGAGGCGCCTGCGGAATTCGACACCCGGATAGTTGATCAAGCTGCTGGCCAGCAGGACGGCGTCGAATTTCTCGGCAAGCCGCAGGTGCTCGATGCGGGCTCGGACCGTTCGCCCAGGGCGGACATGGGCGAGCATGTCGGCGGAGTCGTCCACCGCGGTGATTTGATGGCCCAGTTCGGACAGCGGATTAGCGATTCGGCCGACACCGGATCCCAGGTCCAACACCGAGCTTGCCGGGTCGAGCATTGCGGCAATGACCTGCACCTCGGCGTCCCCCGACACCCGGCGGTAGATCTCGACCACGCTGCCGTCGGAGGTTATCGGGCCGCCGGAACCCGGTGCGCCGCTGCTGGGCATGCGATGTACCTGCTGTCCTGTCGTGCGCCGCCGGGCCAGCGGGAATGATGCAGACCTGCTGATCAAAGTCCCGCTGGCCGTCGGCTAGTGGATCCAACCGATGGTCACCGTCAGTCGACGATGTCGTCGACGACGAACGAGATCAACGCATAGGGCGTCTCGTGTGCTTTGAACAAGAGTTCGTGGGACACGATCAATCTCCTTTCTTGATCAATGATCCGTATCTATCAACATCTCCGATTATCGTTACACATTTTGCAAATGTGTATCCCATCGCTGGGCAAGAAGCGTGTCCCCCAGATGGGGGACACGGCGCGTGTCGCCTGACGGGTGAGTGCTATCCCAGCATGACGGGAAGCTCGGCGTATCGATTGAGCAGCGGGATCGGTTCGAGGCGAAGCTCCTCCGGGGCGATAGCCAGGGTGAGACCAGGAAAGCGGGTTATCAAGCCGGCGATCGCGATGCGGGTTTCCATTCGCGCGAGATGTGAGCCCAGACAGAAGTGACTACCTCGGCTGAAGGCCAGGTGGTTGTTGGGCTTGCGGGTGATATCGAAGCGGTCGGGATCGTCGAATTCGGCGGGGTCGCGGTTGGCAGACGTCAGCAGCGGCACCACCATCGCTCCGCGCGGAATCGTGACGCCGTGCACCACGATGTCCTCGGCGGCGAACGTTGTCGCCTCGGTGCTGCCGACGGTGCCGGTATAACGCAGGACCTCTTCGACGGCGCTGCCGATGAGCTCCGGTCGTCGCTGTAGCAGGCTTAGCTGTTCACGGTGGGAGAGCAGGGCGGCTATTCCGTTGGTGATCACGTTCGGGGTTGTTTGATAGTCGCCGGTGATGAGCAGGAACACCATCGCGACGATCTCGTCGTCCGATAGCCGGTCGCCGTCCTCGCTGGCCTCAATCATCGCGGTGATGATGTCTTGCCCTGGGTCGCCGCGGCGCTGTTGGACCAGGGTCCGCAGACAGTCGACGAACTCGTCCATCCGCTGCGCAGCGCCCTCGGTGCCGCCGGCCAACATCAGCTCGAACAGCGAGTCGATGTAATCGTAGAAGGCGGACCGATCCTCAGCGGGTATGCCGACCATCTCACTGATCACCGTGGTCGGGATCGGCAACGCATAGTCGCGTTGCAGGTCGATCCGCTGTCCTGCCTTAAACCCGTCGAGCACGACACGGGTGACGGTCTGTACTCGATCGCCGAGGCGCGCGATCGCGCGTGGGGTGAACGGCCGGCTGACCAGCTTGCGCAGCCGCAGGTGCGCGGGATCGTCCTGATACACCATGGTGCCGGTGGTGAGCATGCGGATGGCTTCGGGCAACGGGAGGTGTTCGGCGCCCTCCACGACGCGCCGGATCCGCGGATCGGTGACCACGTCCACGCAGTCTTGGTAACGGGAGATGAAATAGACGTCCCGGTCGGGTGGCCGCAGGGCCAGCCGCCCCCGGTAGACCGGGGCATTGCGGCGCATCCAGTCGTAGTAGCGGTGCTGGTCGGCGTTGAACTCCGCCGTCCCCACCGTGATCGGATGGCTGATCAACCCGGCTCTATCCCAGGTCGGTCGCGGTGAAGGTGTCGCACTTGTTGGGGTCGCCGGTCTGATAGCCGATGGTGAACCACTTCTGCCGCTGCGACGACGAGCCGTGCGTCCACGTCTCGGGGTTGGTGCGTCCGTTCACCTGCTGCTGGATGCGGTCATCGCCGACCGACGCCGCGGCCGAGAGTGCGTCTTGAATGTCCTTGTCGCTCAACGGTTGCAGGTACGGCACTCCGGTGCTCTGCTGTTTGACGGTCGACGCGTAGTACGCCCAGACGCCGGCGTAGCAGTCGGCCTGCAACTCGGTGCGCACCCCGTTGCCGCCGGCGCCCTGGGCGCCTTGCTGGGCGCGGCCGAGCACCCCCAGCAGGTTTTGCACGTGATGGCCGTATTCGTGGGCCACGACGTATTCTTCGGCGAATGGTCCACCGCTGGAACCGAATTGGGTGACCAGCACCTGGAAGAAGTCGGTGTCGAAATACGCGGTCTTGTCCACCGGACAGTAGAACGGTCCCACGTCGCTGCTGGCGGGTCCGCAACCGGTGCTGACCTGACCGCTGAACAGCCGCAGATGCGGGCGGGTGTAGCGATTGGGCATCAGCTGCTTCCATACCGCGTCCAGGGAGTTACCGGTGGCCACCACCCGGCACTGCACATACTTGTTGGCGTCGGCACCGGTTTTGCACCGGCTGAGGTCGAAGCCGGGTGCCACGGCCTCGCGGTTGTCGACCGGTTGCTGGCTCATGATGCCGCCCGGATCGACTCCCAGGAACAGGGCGACCACCACGATCAGCAGCCCCCCGATGCCGCCGCCGATGGCCATCCGCCCGCCCGGGAAACCACCCGACGACGACGCGGTGCTGGTGTCGATCTGCATACCCTCGTTGAAGGTCATCGCATGCTCCCCAATCCGGACCGCCTACCGGGTCGAACCAGCCTAACCCTGCTTCCCGGTGGCGAACCGCGCGTCGGTATACCTGCGCAGGTTGGCAAGAAACCGGCGCAGCGCCAGGTTCAGCAGTGGCCCGAACAAGAACATGCCCAGGACCGCCGGGCCGGCGGGCCTCTGCGCCATGGTCCAGGTGAGCCGGCAGCCACCGGGGATGACCTCGACCTGGTAATCCTCGGCGAACGCTGCGACCGCTTGCGTGGAGCATTCGTTGAACCGAAATGCCATGCGCTGCAACGGCTCCCAGACCAGAAATTCCTCGTTGGCTTCCATGCCCCCGTGCATGTCGACGGTGCGCGTGGTGCCGACGTGATACGGCTGCGGACTGGTCCAGGTCACTTTCTTGATGGCCGATGCCCAGCGCGGCCAGGCGTCCGCGTCGGCGAGCACTTCGAACAGTTGCTCGGGGGTGATGGCCAGGTCGACGCTGTTGCGGAACAGGTATGGCGCCGCACCGGAATCCGGGTCGAGAAAGGTCAACTCGACGCGCTCGCAGGGAAACATGACTACAGACATTAAGCCGACGTAAAGCCGTCCGGCGAACCCGCGGACTTCGCGTGCCGTGAAGCGGCGGACCTCACTACCGGCGACGTCTGGGCCGGAGCGCCACCGCATCTCCCGCTCGAGAGATCTGCGAAATTTGCGGAGCCTTCCCAGCATTCGGAT